>DASYCG010000106.1:0-10397 GCA_036500325.1 Herbaspirillum sp.
TCATGTCGCTGATGAGCTGGTATTACATTTTGTCCAAAACCTGGAGCGCCTGGCGCATTCGCCGCAGCGCCGTCGCGCTGGAAGGGTTCTGGAAAGCGCCGACCCTGGCAGACGCCATCTTCGTCATCCAGCGCGCCGACACCGAAGATATCTACGCCCCGCTGGCCATCCAAAGCGCCGGCGCAGCCAGCAAAAGCAAGCGCGGCGACACGCCTTCCCTGAATGCCGCCACCGATCCCGGCGAACTGATCACCCGCACGCTGCGCCAGGAAATCAACCGCGTCTCGTCGCGCCTGGAAAACGGCCTGACACTGCTGGCGTCGGTCGGCTCCACGGCGCCGTTCATCGGCCTGTTCGGCACCGTTTGGGGTATTTACCACGCGCTGCAGGCGGTTTCGGCCAGCGGCGCAATGCAGATCGATAAAGTGGCGGGCCCGGTCGGCGAAGCCCTGATCATGACGGCAATGGGACTGGTGGTTGCGATCCCTGCCGTGCTGGCCTACAACGCCTTCGTCCGCGTCAACCGGCTCACGCTGGCCGAACTGGACGGCTTTGCCCACGATTTGCACGCTTATCTGACCACCGGCGCCCGCGTCGGCCCACGTCTGGAGGGTTAAACCATGTCTTTCGGCGGCTTCAACGATCAACAAAACACCACCCCCATGGCGGAAATCAACGTCACGCCGATGGTCGACGTGATGCTGGTGCTGCTGGTGATTTTCATCATGGCGGCGCCCTTGTTCACCCACGCCATCAAACTCGACCTGCCGAGCGCGCAATCGGCGCCGTCCGAAGAAAAGCCGCAAACCGTCACCATCGCGGTCGATCCTGCCGGCAAACTGTTCTGGAACGATGCGCCGGTCAGCCGCGCCGACCTGACCAGCCGGCTGTCGGCCTCGGCTGCCAAGAAGCCGCAGCCGGACATCATGATTCGCGCCGATAAAAATACCCGCTATGAAGTGGTTACCGATCTTCTGGCCGCGGCCCAGACGCAAGGCCTGAGCAAGATCGGCTTCGTGACCTCGCCGCACTCGAAATAAGCACAGGCCAAGCTGCGGTGAGTACAGTCAAACTAAACGGCGAGCTGCTGACCGACTGGGACGCCTTCCATACCCTGTCGCAGCAGGCCTTCGGGTTTCCGGCCTTCTACGGCCGCAATATCAGCGCCTGGATCGATTGCCTGAGCTACCTGCGCGACGACGAAAGCATGTCCGCCATTCGCCTGGCGGATGACGAAATGCTGACCATTGCGCTATCCCACAGCGCCCAGCTGCAGCAACGCTTCCCCGACCTGATCGAAGAATTGCAATTCTGCGTGGCAATGATCAACGAACGCTACGACGATTACGGCGAAAAGCCGGCGTTGCAACTGCTGCTGCTTTAGGCTGCCAAGAGGCTTCTAACCGGTATAATGCGCGGTTTAGATATCACTAGCCCGCGACAGCCCCCATGCAAGAAAAATACAGCCCGGCCGAGGTAGAACAATCGGCACAAACCCACTGGACCGCCATTGACGCCTACAAGGCCGTCGAAAACGATCCACGTTTCCCAAAAGGCAAGTTCTACGCCTGCTCGATGCTGCCTTATCCGTCGGGCAAACTGCACATGGGCCATGTGCGCAATTACACCATCAACGACGTCATGTACCGCTATATGCGGATGAGCGGCTACAACGTCCTGATGCCGATGGGCTGGGACGCATTCGGCATGCCGGCCGAAAACGCGGCGATCGCCAACGGCGTGCCGCCGGCCGAATGGACCTACTCGAATATCGCCTACATGAAGAAGCAGATGGCGTCGATGGGCCTGGCGATCGACTGGTCGCGCGAAATGACGGCCTGTTCACCCGAGTATTACAAATGGAACCAGTGGATGTTCCTGAAGATGCTCGAAAAAGGCATCATTTACCAAAAAACCGGCGTCGTGAACTGGGACCCGCTGGACAAGACCGTGCTGGCCAACGAGCAAGTCATCGACGGCAAAGGCTGGCGCTCCGGCGCAGTGATCGAAAAACGCGAAATCCCGATGTATTACGCGAAGATCACCGACTACGCCGAAGAGCTGCTGGAGCATGTCGAAACCAAGCTGCCGGGCTGGCCCGAACGGGTACGCCTGATGCAGGCCAACTGGATCGGCAAATCGACCGGTGTGCGCTTTGCGTTTCCGCATGAGATCCGGGACGACGGCAATGGCGGCGAACTGATCCAGGACGGCAAGCTGTGGGTATTCACCACCCGCGCCGACACCATCAAGGGCGTCACATTCTGCGCCGTTGCGCCGGAACATCCATTGGCTGCTTTCGCCGCCCGCAATAATCCCGAACTGCAAAACTTCATTGCCAAATGCAAACTCGGCAGCGTGATCGAAGCCGACATGGCGACCATGGAAAAGAAGGGTATGCCGACCGGGCTGACCGTGACCCATCCACTGACGCGCCAGCAGATCGATGTCTGGGTCGGCAACTACGTGCTGATGAGCTATGGCGACGGCGCCGTGATGGGCGTGCCGGCCCACGACGAACGCGACTTCGCATTTGCGCAAAAATACATACTGCCGATCCGGCCGGTCATCGCCGTCGAAGGCAAGATTTACTCGACCGAAACCTGGCACGACTGGTATGCCGACAAGGAAAGCGGCCTCTGCATCGATTCCGGCAAATACGACGGCATGCGCTACCAGCAGGCGGTCGACGCGATCGCTGCCGATCTGAGCGCGCTCGGCCTCGGCGAGAAAAAAATCACCTACCGCCTGCGCGACTGGGGCATTTCGCGCCAGCGCTACTGGGGCACGCCGATTCCGATCATTCATTGCGACGATTGCGGCGCCGTTCCGGTGCCTGAAAAAGACTTGCCGGTGATCCTGCCGGAAGACTGCGTGCCGGACGGCAGCGGTAACCCGCTCAACAAAAACCAGGCCTTCCTCGACGTGCCCTGCCCGGCCTGCGGCAAACCGGCGCGGCGCGAAACCGACACCATGGACACC
Source organism: Herbaspirillum sp. (assembly GCA_036500325.1). GTDB lineage: Bacteria > Pseudomonadota > Gammaproteobacteria > Burkholderiales > Burkholderiaceae_D > Herbaspirillum. Next base: position 2,983 of record DASYCG010000106.1, read on the forward strand.
TTCGTCGATTCGTCCTGGTATTACATGAAATATACGTCGCCGGGTTCGAACAATGCCATGGTCGATGCCCGCAACGATTACTGGATGCCGATGGATCAGTACATCGGCGGCATCGAGCACGCCGTGCTGCATTTGCTGTATGCGCGTTTCTGGACCAAGGTCATGCGCGACTTCGGCCTGATCAAGTTCGACGAGCCCTTCACCAATTTGCTCACCCAAGGCATGGTGCTCAACGAAACCTATTACCGCGAAGAAGCTTCCGGCAAAAAACTCTGGTACAACCCGGCCGATGTCGAACTCACGTTCGACGAAAAAGGCCGGGCGCACTCCGCCGTCCTGAAATCGGACGGCGCGCCGGTTGCCATCGGCGGCACGGAAAAAATGTCGAAATCGAAGAACAACGGTATCGACCCGCAAGCGCAGATCGATGCCTACGGCGCCGACACTGCACGCTTGTTCACGATGTTCGCATCGCCGCCGGAACAGACGCTGGAATGGTCGGGCTCCGGCGTCGAGGGCGCGAATCGTTTTCTGCGCCGGGTCTGGGCATTTTCATACGCAACGGCAGCGCGGGTGGCGAACGCCGCCGGCAACAGTTTCGCATTGGATGCCGGCAGCTTGAACGATGCCCAAAAAACCTTGCGCCGCGAGATCCACAAAACCTTGCAACAGGCCGACAACGACTTCAAGCGCATCCAGTACAACACCGTCGTATCGGCTTGCATGAAAATGCTGAATACGCTGGAAGCCGCCAGGCTCGACGCAAGCACCGGCAGCGACGCCGTGCTGAGCGAAGGCCTGTCGATCTTCCTGCGCATGCTTAATCCGATCGCGCCGCATATCACCCACGTGCTGTGGCAGGAACTCGGCTATGCTGCCAAACTGGGCGATCTGCTGAACGCACGCTGGCCGGAAGTCGATGCGGCTGCACTGGAACAAAGTGAAATCGAGATGATGATTCAGGTCAACGGCAAACTGCGCGGCAGCATTACCGTCGCCAAGGATGCCGGCAAAGCCTCGATCGAAGCAGCGGCGCTGGCGCATGAAAACGTGCAAAAATTCCTCTCGGGACCGCCGAAAAAGATCATCGTCGTGCCTGGGAAACTGATCAATATCGTCGCCTGAAACGCCACACCACCACGGAATCCTTATGCGCCAGTATCAGTATCAGCATCAACATGGGTATCGCCAGACTTTCGCGAAATGGCTATTGCTGCTGAGCGTTGCAATCGCGCTGAGCGCATGCGGCTTCCACCTGCGCGGCAAACCCAATCTGCCGTTCAAATCGATTTACCTGGACGTCGCTACCACTTCACCGTTGGGGTTGCAACTGAAGCGTTATCTGAAGGCCAGCGGCATCGTCGTTACCGATAACAAGAAGGATGCCGAGGCGATCTTCCAGTTGCTTGCCGATACGCAGGAAAAAAAGATTCTGACCCTCAGCACGGTCGGCCAGGTGAGCGAATACGTGCTGTACAAGCGCACCACGTTCACCGTTGTCGACGCCAAGGGGAAAGTCCTGGTGCCGCCTAGCGAAATCGTACTGAAGCGCGATATCAGCTACAACACGCAACAGGAATTGTCCAAGCAGGCTGAAGAAGTGATCTTGTATAACGACATGCAAGCGGATCTGGTGCAGCAAATTCTGCGCCGCATGTCCGCCATTACGCTGGCGCCTGCGGTGCCGGTGGATGGCGCGGACGGTTCGGAATAAGCATGCAATTACGGGCCGACGCGCTGGACGCTCACCTGGCCAAAACGCTGGCGCCGCTGTATGTGATCGCCAGCGACGAGCATTTGCTGGCGCAGGAAGCCGCCGACAAGATCCGCAAGCATGCGCGCAGCGGCGGTTTCAGCGAACGCGACGTGCTGACGGTCGACCGCACTTTCAAATGGGGCGAATTACTGGCCGCCAATCAAACGCTTTCGCTGTTCGGCGACAAGAAACTGATTGAGCTGCGCATTCCCACCGGCAAGCCGGGCAAGGATGGCGGGCAGGCGCTGCAAGAGTACGCCGCCGGCCTGAGTCCCGATAACATGACGATCATCAGCCTGCCCAAGCTGGACTGGGCCACCCAGAAAGCGGCCTGGGTTGCGTCGCTGCAGCAGGCGGCCGTCTATATCGATATCCCTGCCGTGGAGCGCGCGCACTTGCCGAACTGGATCGGCATGCGTCTGGCAGCGCAGCAGCAAAACGCCGACAAGCCGGCGCTGGATTTTATCGCCGACCGGGTTGAAGGCAATCTGTTGGCGGCGCATCAGGAAATTCTGAAATTGGCGCTGCTGCACGGGCCCGGCAAGCTCAGTTTCGAACAAGTGCAGGACGCCGTTCTCAACGTCGCCCGCTACGATGTTTTCAAGCTCAACGAAGCCATGCTGAACGGCGACGCCACCCGGCTGATGCGCATGCTGCGCGGCCTGGAAGGCGAAGGGGAAGCTCTGCCGCTGGTACTGTGGGCCGTGGCCGAAGAGATCCGCACGCTGCTCAAATTGAAAGCTGCGGTGGAGCAAGGCCGGCCGTTGGGCGCGCTGTTAAAGGAATACCGCATCTGGGGACCGCGCGAGCGGCTGATGGAGCCGGCGCTGCGCCGCGTATCGCTTGCAACCTTGCAAAACGCGCTGCAGCAGGCCGCCCAGATCGACAAAATGATCAAGGGCTTGCGCGCCAAGGCATACGCCGGCGACGCCTGGGATGCGTTGGCGCAACTGGCGCTGACCGTTGCTCGCGGACGCGCCTGAAAATTGACGCAGGGCAGCACAAATCCGGCTTAACTGCTACGCTTACTGACTTTGGTTCTTCAGACAAATATATGGATATTCAGCAATACATGACAGAAATCGGCCAGCGTGCCCGGACCGCTTCGCGCGCGATGGCCAAAGCCGACACCGCCGCCAAGAACCGCGCCCTGACGCTGATTGCCGCGGCAATCCGGCGCGACGCCGATATTTTGCGCGCAGCGAACCAGCAAGACCTTGCCGCCGCACGCAGCGCCGGCCTGGACGCGGCCATGCTGGACCGTCTAACGCTATCCGACAAAGCCATCGCCACCATGGCTGAAGGGCTGGAGCAAATCGTTGCGCTGGCCGACCCGATCGGTGAAGTCAGCAACATGAAATATCGTCCGACCGGCATTCAGGTCGGGCAAATGCGCGTGCCGCTGGGCGTCATCGGCATCATCTACGAAGCGCGGCCGAACGTCACGGTCGACGCCGCCGGTCTATGCATCAAGAGCGGCAATGCCGCCATTTTGCGCGGCGGCTCGGAAGCGCTGCATTGCAATCAGGCGCTGGCAAAAATCGTCAAGCAGGGATTGGTCGGCGCCGGTTTGCCGCAAGACGCGGTGCAGGTCATCGACACCATCGACCGGGCCGCGGTCGGTGCGATGATCACCATGCCGGAATATATCGATGTCATCGTGCCGCGCGGCGGCAAGGGTTTGATCGCGCGCCTGATGCAGGATTCCAAAGTACCGATGATCAAGCATCTCGACGGCATCTGCCACGTATATATCGACGACAAGGCCGACAGCAAAAAAGCGCTGGACGTCGCCTTCAATGCCAAATGCCACCGCTACGGCACTTGCAACGCCATGGAAACCTTGTTGGTGGCGCGCAGTATCGCCGCCACGATCCTGCCGGCGCTGGCGGAAAAATATTTACCCGAGCAGGTCGAACTGCGCGGCGATGCAGAAAGCTGCCGCATCCTGGCCGGTTATCCGCATCTGATTGCAGCGGTCGAAGAAGACTGGTCGACCGAATATCTGGCGCCTATCCTGGCGGTGCGGGTGGTGGACGATCTGGATCAGGCGATCGAGCATATCAATCGTTATTCGTCGCAGCATACCGATGCGATCGTGACGGAAGACTACACTCGGGCGATGTGCTTTTTGCGGGAGGTCGATTCGGCTTCGGTGATGGTCAATGCATCGACCCGTTTCGCCGATGGTTTCGAATTCGGGCTGGGCGCCGAGATCGGTATTTCCAACGATAAATTGCATGCACGCGGCCCGGTCGGGCTGGAAGGTTTGACTTCACAGAAATACATCGTGCTCGGTCAGGGGCAGGTTCGGCAATAAGTCGTCAAGCATTACCCAAGTCATCAATCAAGTTTGCTCCATTAAAACGCACAAGGAATAAAAATGCTCTGGATCAAATCGCTGCATATCGTGTTTATCGCGTCCTGGTTTGCCGGCCTGCTTTATCTGCCGCGCATCATGGTCAACCTGGCGCAGGAAACCGATACCGCAGCCACTACGCGCCTGCTTGGCATGGCGCGCCGTTTGTATCGTTTCACCACCATGTTGTCGATCCCGGCGGTACTGTTCGGCATATGGCTGTTGCTGGTTTCCGGCATCGGCCTGAGCGGCCCCGGCAACGGTTGGCTGCATGCCAAGCTGGCGCTGGTCGTACTGGTTATCGGTTATCAACACGCTTGCGGTTCGCTGTTGCGCAAATTCGAATTGGGCGAAAACAGGCGCAGTCATGTCTGGTTGCGCTGGTTCAATGAAGTTCCGATAGTTCTGTTGCTCGTGATTGTGATTCTGGTCGTTGTAAAACCATTTTGAATATTGATGTTGCGATTCAACGGAGTTTCGGATGAGCAAGTTATGCGAATATTATGTTTCCCCGCACTCGCCGTATGTCTATCTCGGGCATGCGCATCTGGTGGCGCTGGCCAAAAAACACGACGTAAAAATTGCATTAAAGCCTTTCGATCTGAATAAAGTCTTCGGCGTTTCCGGCGGCCTGCCATTGGCCAAGCGCGCACCGCAACGCCAAGCCTATCGGCTGCAAGAAATGCAGCGCTGGGCCGCATTCCGGCAATTGCCGATGAATTTGCATCCGACTTTTTTCCCGGTGCAAAGCGAAGCGGCTTCCAAACTGATTATCGCTACCCAGCTTGCATTGGGTACCGACGCTGCTCTGGCCTTGGCGGGCGCGGTGATGCGCGGGGTCTGGGCCGAGGAACGGAATATCGCCGATCCTGAAATCTTGCAGACGATCGCTGTCGAGCTTGGGCACGATGGGCGTAATTTGCTGAAGTCTTCGGAAACCGCTAGTGTGCAGGCTGAGTTCGATCGGTTCACCGATGAGGCGATGGCTGCCAATGTGTTTGGGGCGCCCTGGTATGTTGTGGATGGGGAGCCTTATTGGGGGCAGGATAGGTTGGATTTTGTTGAGCGGGCGTTTGTTGGGGGTTAGTTTATTTATGCGTTAGGAATGGCTGCTGGAAAGCTGTTGGCGGGCGGTGAGACGCGCCACACGGGCCAAACTCGCTGCGCTCAAACAGTATGTCCCTGATTGTGTGGCACATCTCACCGCCCGCCAACAGCTTTCCAGCAGCATTTCAACCCCACGTAACCGCAACGGCAAACGGCTCTTCCTGCGGAATTTGCAGGAGGTGAGCGTCGCTGCGCTGGCTGGTTCTTTATGAAATACATTCACGGCTTCGCGCGATATCCGTAAAAAGATAAACGAGCCATCGAAACTTGGCACCCCACTGCAAGCGCAGCGACGCTCACCTCCCGCAAATTCCGCAGGAAGAGCCGTTTGCCGTTGCGGTTACGTGGGGTTGGAACGCATAAAAAAATTCGTCGCTGTCCGGTGAGATGTGCCACACAATCAGGGACATACTGTTTGAGCGCAGCGAGTTTGGCCCGTGTGGCGCGTCTCACCGGACAGCGACGAATTTTTGCGCCATCCAAACAAAAGCATCAAACTACAGCAACAGCAATAGCAACAACAGCATCAGCACCAAACCACAAGCCAATCGCTGCAAAAGGCAGCAAAGGTCAGCAATCACCACAACGGATAAAGGGTCCCCCAAAATGTTATCAGCAACGCCGACAATGCCACCAAAAAATTACTCCTATTTCTGCCCCTGCCCCCGCGGCCTGGAAATAGCCCTCGCTGAAGAACTCAACGAAATCGCCCAGCAAAGCGCACCCGCCGTCACCCTGAAAGTCCACACCCAGGTGCCGGGCGGCGTCCACTGCTCAGGCCTGCTCACCGATGCCTACCGCATCAACCTGCACTCCCGCATAGCAAGCCGCGTACTGCTGCGCCTGGCGCACGGCTCCTATAAAAACGAAAACGATATTTACGACATGGCGCTGGCCCAGCAATGGGAAGACTGGTTCCAGGTATCGCATACCATCCGCATCGACGTCACTGCCATCAAATCGCCATTGCGCAGCCTTGAATTCACCACATTGAAAATCAAGGACGCCATCTGCGACCGCTTCCGCGACCTCTACAACGAACGTCCCTCGGTCGATACGCGCGAGCCCGACATGCGCATCGTCGGCTTTCTCGACGCACACAACTTTACGCTCTACCTGGATACCTCCGGCGAAGCATTGTTCAAGCGCGGCTGGCGCGACGAAACCGGCGAAGCACCACTGCGCGAAAACCTGGCGGCAGGCCTGTTGCGCACCTCCGGCTGGAAACCCGGCATCGTCCTGTTCGACCCGATGTGCGGCTCCGGCACCATCCTGGCGGAAGCGGCGCAAATTTTGGCCGGCATACCGCCCGGCATCAAACGCCATTTCGGCTTTGAAAAATTCAATGACTTCCAACCAGTCGAATGGCAAGCTATCAAAGCCACCGTCAAACCAATGCCGCTGCCCGACCATCCGACCATCTTCGGCAGCGACATTTCCGGCGACATGGTCGAAATCACCCGCCACAACCTGCGCAGCGCCGGCATCACATTCGACGTACCGCTCAAGCAGATCGAAGCCCAGGAGGTCAAACCGCCGGCAGAAGGCATCGGCGGCATCATGCTGACCAACCCGCCTTACGGCGAACGTATCGGCGTGCGCGGCGACAGCGCCATGCCGACCGACGAAATTTTCGTCGCATTCTTCAGCGCTTTCGGCACCACCCTCAAACAACGCTTCGCCGGCTGGAGCGTCTTCCTGTTCTCCGCCGACCTGACCCTGCCCAAGCTGCTGCGATTGAAAGAAGCCCGCAAAACACCTTTCTTCAATGGCGCACTGGAATGCCGGCTGTTCCGTTTCGACATGGTCGCCGGTTATAACCGACGTGAAGAAGCTAAACCAAAATAAGCACCCGATCAGGCGGTGCTAGCGGCACCCTGCCCAGGGCGAACGGTTTTTTATGCGCTCAAAGAACGCCGTTCGCTCAACTATTTCCCCAGCTGTTTTCATCGAACTTATAGCGCAGCCGGAAATACACACCCTGGGCGGTCTCGGCCATGCCGGCGAAATCGCGGTCGGTAAAGCCGACCACGTTGTACCCCGCCGAGACCCATAGATCGTCCTTGACCTGATAGCCGGCTTCCGCCCCGAAAGCCTGCTTGCGCTGGCCCATATTGTCGGCAAACAGCGAGCCCGCCACGCCGGCATCCCAGCGGCGGCTCACGTCATGCATCACCCGTCCCGACAGCAAAT
>DASYCG010000107.1:0-6197 GCA_036500325.1 Herbaspirillum sp.
TGCATCAGCACCAGCGGCGCCGGATCGACGATCACCACACCGGCATCGCCATCGATGATCAGCAGATCGTCCTGTTTAATCAATCCCGACGCATTGTGCATGCCGACCGCAGCCGGAATATCCAGGCTGCGCGCTACAATCGCGGTGTGCGAGTTCTGCCCGCCGAGATCGGTCACAAACCCGGCAAAAGCCCGATCGCGGAACTGCAGCATGTCTGCCGGCGAAATATCGTGCGCCACCACGATGATGTGCGCCGACGCATGATCGTCGGCGCCGGGCAGCACGGTTGCAGTGCCGGTCAATACTTTCAGAATCCGTTCGCCGACTTGTTGTATGTCCGCCTTGCGTTCGCGCAGATAGGCATCTTCGATTTCATCGAATTGCGCCGACAGCTCATCGATCTGCGTGACCAGCGCCCATTCGGCGTTGTAATACCGGTTTCGAATAATTTCCAGCGGCATTTCGGACAGCATCGTATCCGACAGAATCAAGGCATGCACATCCAGGAAAGCCGCCAGCTCGGACGGCGCATCTTTGGGCAATGTATTGCGAATCGTATGCAGTTCGCGATGCACGGCGATAATCGCGTCCTTGAGCCGCTGCACTTCGGCCTCGACCTGTTCTTGTGCAATTAAATAGTGTTCTACATCCAGCGCTGCAGGTGTGAGCAGATGTGCCCGCCCGATCGCAATACCTTGCGAAACTGAAATGCCGTGTAGGGTAAAGGATGCCATCGCGTTGTCTCCGTTTTGCTTTTTATCCGCGCCGATCCGTTATTTCAATCATTCGAATATCCGCCATCGTTTGCCTGTTCCGGCCTGCCTGCCCGATTGATCTGATTGCCTGTCAGTCTTGATCAACTGCCATGCTTACCTGCCTTGCTTACTCTGCGATTTCATTCGCCTTCGCCGAAGCGATCGCCGATCAATGCAGTCACTGCGTCAATGGCAGCGTGTTCATCGTCGCCATTGGTTTCCAGCGTGACGATACTGCCTTTGCCGGCTGCCAACATCATCACGCCCATGATCGATTTCGCATTGACACGGCGCTTGTTGTAACTGAGCCAGACTTCACTTTTAAATTTCCCTGCTGTCTGCGTCAGTTTTGCCGAAGCGCGTGCGTGCAGGCCGAGCTTATTGAGGATTTCAAGTTCTTTTTGGATCATTTTTGATTTTTTCAGGAGGAGAGGCGAATCCGATTATCAACACGCACCGCGCCGTTGTGCCCCCCGGCGAGTGCCATTTCAACCACAACATCCAATGTATCTTCGCGATAGGTAATAGCGCGCAACAGCATCGGCAAACTGATGCCGGCAATCACCTGCACATCCGGCATCGCACACAGCGGCCCGGTGCAGTTCGATGGCGTGCCGCCCATGATATCGGTAATCACCAACACCCCGCTACCGTCATTGAGCCTATGAATCGCTTCATCCGCCAACAATTGGATTTCAGCCGGGTTCTGGTCGGCCATCATGTCGATCGCTTCAAATCGCTCCGGCTCCGTGCGAAACACGTGCGTGGCTGCAGCGACAAAAGCCTGTCCCAGCGGCGCGTGCGTTAAAAGAAGGATACCGACCATATTGTTTAAATAGCAATTATGAAAAGGAACTACTTTACCGCAGCTTCCACTGCCGCAATAAACATTTCAGCGACGTCAAAACCCGTCTGTTGTTTGATTTCCTGGAAGCAGGTTGGGCTGGTCACGTTAATTTCAGTCATAAAGTCGCCGATCGCATCGAGACCGACCAATAACAGGCCGCGGTCATTGAGCACCGGCGCCAGCGCTTCCGCCATTTTCAGGTTGGCGGCGCTGATCGGCTGCGCGACGCCCAGGCCGCCCGCCGCCAGATTGCCGCGCACTTCGGTGCCCTGCGGGATACGTGCCAATACGAACGGCACCACGCGCCCGCCGATCAACAGGATGCGCTTGTCGCCTTCGGTGATTTGCGGAATAAATTTCTGCACCATGATTGTGCAACGACCGTTGCCGGTCAGCGTTTCGACAATCGAGCCCAGATTCATGCCATCTTCGCGCACACGGAAAATGCCGGCGCCGCCCATGCCGTCGAGCGGCTTCAAGATGATATCTTTATGTTCGGCATGGAATGCGCGCAGGCGTTTGGCGTCCCGCGTTACCAGTGTCGGCGCGGTGTATTGCGAAAACTGCGCAATCGCCAGCTTTTCGTTGTGGTCGCGGATCGCCGACGGTTTGTTGAATACCCGCGCGCCCTGCTTTTCCGCCAATTCCAGTAAATAAGTTGTGTAAATGTATTCCATATCGAACGGCGGATCCTTGCGCACCACGATCGCATCGAATTCCGACAAATACATTTCGCTGTATTTGCCCAGGCGATACCAGTCGTCGCCATTGCCGGTCAGCGTCACGGCTGCGGCGCCGGCAGTCACCAGGCCGGACTCCAGCACCATATCCTGCTGCTCGAATGCATACACCTGATGACCGCGGCGCGCTGCCTCGGTCATCATCGCGTAAGTCGAATCCTTGTAAATCTTGAAGTCGGAAAGCGGGTCCGCCAGGAATGCAATTTTCATTTTTAGTTCGTTCTCAATAAATTTCGGGATTCGGGTCGGTGCGCTCCATCTCCAGCGATGCCGCTACCGCCGCCAGCCGCGCCACCACGCCGTACATATAGAAACGATTGGGTGCGGTGGTGCCGGCCTTGGCCAGCAAATCGGGCAATGCATGCTGCTGGGCGAACGCCAGCGGCACAAAATGCGCGCCGGGCGCATTCAAATTTTCATGTGCGGCGCGGTCGGCATGCACGCGATAAAAACCGCCGACTACATAGCGATCGATCATATACACCACCGGTTCGGCCACCGCGTCGTTGATGCGCTCGAACGAATGCACGCCTTCCTGAATAATGATTTCACTGGTTTCAAGGCCTTCCTTGCCCAGCGCCATATTGTTACGCTGCACGCGGGTCAATTCCTTGATCTCGCTGGAATGACGCACGGTCATGATGCCCATGCCGTAGGTGCCCGCATCGGCCTTGATGATGACAAACGGGGTTTCCTTGATGCCGTATTCCTTATATTTTTTGCGAATTTTCGCCAGCAATGAATCGACATTGGCAATCAGACGCTCTTCATCTGCGGCGGCATGAAAATCGACCGCGCCGCAATACTTGAAAAACGGATTCAACATCCATGGGTCGACATCGATCAACTTGGAAAACTTCTTCACGACTTCGTCATAGGCGGCAAAGTGATTGCTTTTGCGCCGCACCGCCCAGCCGGCGTGCAGCGGCGGCAATACATTTTGCTCGTGCAGATTTTCCAGCACGCTCGGAATGCCGATCGACAGATCGTTATTCAGCAATACGGTGCAAGGATCGAAATTCTTCAATCCGAGGCGGCGGCCGTTCTTGGAGCGCTCCAGCGGCTCCAGCGTGATCAGGCTGCCGTCCGGCAATTCCAGCGGTGTCGGCTTTTTCAGGTCCGGCGACAGCGAGCCCAAACGCACGTTCAGGCCGGTCTGCCGGAAAATCTGAATCAGTCTGGCCAGATTTTGCAGATAAAAAGTATTGCGGATATTTTGTTCCGGAATCAGCAACAGGTTTTTTGCATCCGGGCAATATTTATCGATTGCAGCCATTGCGGCCTGCACTGCCAACGGCAGCATTTCCGGCGACAGATTATTGAAACCGCCCGGGAACAGATTGGTATCGACCGGCGCCAGCTTGAAACCGGCGTTGCGCAAGTCGACTGAACAGTAGAACGGCGGGGTGTGTTCCTGCCACTCAAGCCGGAACCAGCGCTCAATGGCGGGCGTCGCCGCCAAAATCTTGTTTTCGAGATCGAGCAGCGGGCCGTTCAAAGCGGTAACGAGATGAGGAACCATAACAACTTTCTTCTTATTCACAAGGACATCGGCAAAAACGGCCGACGCCAATTCTAGCGTTTATCGTCCGACAGCGCCCGGCGCCGTCATTTGAATACACGCATCCGGATTGGTAGATAGCGACAATCCGCGATATTTAAAGGCTGGTCGTCATATATAAAAGCAGCGGCAAGCCAAAACGAGCCCCAGGCAATAAAAATGCCCCGCCTGAATCCAGACGGGGCATGAAAAGAGTCAAATCAAACTTTGAAGCAACCGCCCGCGAGGGCGGCCCAAGCTATACAAGCAATTAAGGATGATAAGCAGATTCGCCGTGGCTGGAGATGTCCAGGCCTTCGCGCTCTTCTTCTTCGGTAACACGCAGACCGATGACGATATCAACCAGTTTGTAGGCGATCAGCGATACGACGCCGGACCAGATGATTGTTGTCAACACGCCTTGGAATTGAATCCAGACCTGGCCGCTGATCGAGTAGTCGGGAGCGGTAGCGTTGGCGACGTAGTCATAAATACCGACACCGCCGAGGCTAGGCGCCGCAAACACACCAGTCAGCAACGCACCCATGATCCCGCCGATACCGTGCACGCCGAACACATCCAGCGCATCGTCGGCACCCAACAGTTTCTTCAGGCCGGTCACACCCCACAGGCACAGCAAGCCAGCCAGGAGACCCATCACAACTGCACCGATCGGACCGACAAAACCAGCCGCCGGCGTAATCGCAACCAGACCTGCAACAGCACCGGAAGCGCCGCCCAGCATCGAAGGCTTGCCCTTGCCGATCCATTCAGCGAAGCTCCACGAGAGTACCGCAGCAGCCGTTGCCAGGATCGTATTGACGAATGCCAGAGCTGCACCGCCGTTGGCTTCCAAAGCCGACCCGGCGTTGAAACCGAACCAGCCGAACCACAGCAAGGAAGCGCCGACCATAGTCAATGTCAGGCTATGTGGCTTCATTGCTTCTTTGCCGTAACCCAGACGACCCTTGATCATGTATGCACCAACCAGACCGGCGATTGCCGCGTTGATATGCACCACCGTACCGCCGGCGAAGTCCAACGCGCCCTTCTGGAACAGCCAGCCGGCAGTCGCAGTTGCTTTATCGGCAGCAGCGGCATCGGTGTAGGCATCAGGACCAGGCCAGTACCAAACCATGTGCGCCATTGGAATATAGGCAAATGTGAACCACAAGACGATGAAGACCAGGATCGCGGAGAATTTTGCGCGTTCAGCGAACGAACCGATGATCAGCGCGCAAGTAATCGCAGCGAACGCGCCTTGGAAGGCAACGAACGACAGCTCGGGAATAACAACGCCCTTGCTGAATGTCGCTGTGTTCGAATCGCCGGTCAGACCGTTCAGGAACAGATGGCTCAAGCCGCCGAAGAACGAATTGCCCTCGGTGAACGCCATGCTGTAACCATAAACGAACCACAGAATATAAATAATCGAGAAGATCATGAAACATTGCATCAGAACCGACAGCATGTTCTTGCTGCGGACCAGGCCGCCGTAGAACAGGCCGAGGCCAGGCAATGTCATCAGAATCACGAACGCTGTACATGTCAGCATCCACGATGTATCACCCTTATTTGGTACTGGCGCCGGAGCGGCGGCAGCGGCTGCTGGTGCTGCTGCTGCCGGGGCCGCTGCAGCAGGTGCTGCGGCAGCTGGCGCCGGTGCTGTTGCCGCAGGCGTGGCCGAATCGGCCTTGACTGCGTCTTGCGCACCGGCTGGTGCTGCAAATCCCACTGCGAATAACAAGGCGCTGATAGCCAGTGCCTTTGCCAGCATATTTTTCATACTCATTGTAATTTCCCCTTAAAGCGCTTCTTTGCCGGTTTCACCGGTACGGATACGAATCACCTCTTGCAGATCCTGGACGAAAATTTTTCCGTCGCCGATCTTGCCGGTGCGTGCCGCAGTCTCGATTGCCTCTAATGCACGCTCGACGATGGAATCATCGACGGCTGCTTCGATCTTGGTCTTGGGCAAAAAGTCCACTACGTACTCGGCGCCGCGATATAACTCCGTGTGTCCTTTTTGACGCCCGAAGCCTTTCACTTCCGTGACCGTAATGCCTTGCACACCGATAGCGGATAAGGCTTCACGCACCTCGTCGAGCTTAAAGGGTTTAACAATCGCTGTAATCAATTTCATGCTTGACCTCGATTAGAATGTTTTTGCAATGGAAACCACGACGCCGCTGCGCCCCAGATTTTTGCCATCCGGGCTTGAGTAGGAGCCGTCCGGTGCATCGGTACCGACATAAGCGATACCTGCAGTGATACCGGCCAGCGAGTCAAACGTCTTGCTGACGCCGACTTTCCAG
>DASYCG010000108.1:0-13613 GCA_036500325.1 Herbaspirillum sp.
CACCTGCACCGCCCGGATCGGCCGGCCCGAGGCGCTGCCGCCGCCGAAATCGAACAGCAATTCGCGCAAGGTCACGCCGAAGGCTTTCTCGACCAGCCCGCCGTAACGCAGGTTGCCGGCCAGTTGCATCGGCAGCGTGCCGCGTGAACGGCCCATGCCATGGTGTTGATAAAACGCCGCGCCGCGCGCCAAGACGATCGGCACCGAAGCCAGCGAAATCACATTGTTGATAATGGTCGGCTGGCCGAACAAACCTTGCAGCGCCGGCAATGGCGGCTTGGCGCGCACGATGCCGCGCTTGCCTTCCAGGCTGTCCAGCAGCGCGGTTTCTTCGCCGCAAATATAAGCACCGGCGCCCTTGCGTACTTCCAGTTCGAATGTCTTGCCGGAGCCGCGAATATCGGCGCCCAGATAACCGCCCTGCGTGGCGGCTTCGATCGCTTCGTTCAATGCGACGATGGCATGCGGATATTCGGAGCGAACGTAAATGTAGCCCTTCGTCGCGCCCACGGCGATGCCGGCAATGGTCATGCCTTCGATCAGCACGAAGGGATCGTCTTCCATCACCATGCGATCCGAGAAAGTGCCGGAATCGCCTTCATCGGCGTTGCAGACGACATATTTCTGCGCAGCGACCGCACCCAACACAGTCTTCCATTTGATGCCGGTCGGGAATGCCGCACCGCCGCGTCCGCGTAAACCGGAATCGGTTACTTCCTGTACGATCGCGGCGCCATCCATGGCCAGCGCCGCTTTCAGGCCGGCGTAGCCTTCATGCGCCAGATAATCGTCCAGCGAAACGGGATCGGTAATACCGACGCGCGCGAAGGTCAGTCTTTCCTGATTTTTTAGGTACGGAATGGCATCGGTCAAACCGAGCGCCAGCGGATGTGCGCCGCCCTTGGCGAACTTGGCATCGAACAAACCGGGCACATCTTCCGGTTCGATCGGACCGAAAGCAACGCGGCCTTGCGGCGTCGCCACTTCAACCAGCGGCTCCAGCCAGAACATGCCGCGCGAACCGTTGCGGATCAATTTGATATCGATACCGCGCCGCTGCGCTTCCGCAGCAATGGCGGCAGCGGTTTCATCGGCGCCCAGCGCCAGCGCGGTTGAATCGCGCGGCACATAGATGGTGATCGGCGTGATCGCTTTAATCGAGGTATCGCTCATTGCGCACCCCGCTTGGCATCGAGCAGCCGGTTCAGCTTGTCGTCGGTCACGCGCGCGTACAGCTTATCGTCCAGCATGATGTTGGGACCGCAGGCGCATTGGCCGAGGCAAAATACCTGCTCCAACGAGAACTGGCCGTCCTCTGTGGTCTCATGAAAACCGCAACCGAGCGCAGCTTGTGCGTGAGCGATCAAGGCATCGCAACCACGTGCCTGGCAAGCTTCGGCGCGGCAAATCTGCACCACATGCTTGCCGGCCGGATGCTGCCGGAAAAAATGATAAAAACTGACGACGCCATGCACTTCGGCGCGTGAAAGATTGAGCCCGGAGGCAATCATCGGAACTGCTTCAGCCGGGACAAAACCGACCTTTTCCTGCACTGCATGCAAGATCGGCAGCAATGCGCCGGGCATCGTCAAATGCTGATCGATGATGGATTGAACTGCTGCCATATCGACAGGCTGCTGCATATTCATTAAGAAATTCTCCCGCCTTAATTGTATGCAAGCATCTTATCGATCAGCCCTCCCTACTGACATTGACCCCGGTCAATTTGTCGTACATGACATTTTGCAGCCATTTTATCTATCAAAAATGGCCATATTTTCTGGTGATTGGCGTCATTTTAGACATTCAAGAAACGCATAACCCATATCCGAACTCTAAATTGGGAATCTCCGCAAGGTCTATTTATACTGCAAGGCATCAAAGGATTATTCATATCAAAGGAGTACTACCATGACTACAGCTACAAAGAGCTACAATCATTCAAACACTAACAATGGCTTTGGCGCTAAATTGGCTCAAGCTGCATATTTAGTAGCAGCAACTGTTCTGATGCTCGATCTGCGCGAATCGCTGGCAGCACAAACAACTGGCGACCAGTCCGATGCAGCATTCACTCACGGCCTGTAATTTCAGCCTTCGTCGCTGTTTCAGCGGCGCGAAAGTGATAGCACCAGATCTCAAAGCATTATGTACTGCATCACGCATTGCATCACGCACTAAATAACAGCCGATCCCGTATCGGCTGTTGTCGTATTTATCTCCGCATTTATCTCCGCATTTATCTCCGCATTTATCTCTCTTATATCAGCCTTTTCCCACGCCACGCCCATCCCGGTAAAATCCCCCTGGCATCGCGGTCAAAATACTATCGCAGCACGCATTGCAAACCCTGAAATTTACGTTTAGTTATAAATTGACGTTATATGAGCGCGTCGTTTTTTAGTTAAAATTGACGTCGGTCAATGCAAAATTTCAAACAGCCCATACACTAAAAATTTAGAAAGAGCGAAGCCCATGCGCGCCATCAACATCAGTCAACCTGGCGGTCCGGAGGTTTTGCAAATTGGCGAACAGCCGATGCCAGTATGCAAGCCCGGCGAGGTCTTGATCAAGGTCCAGGCAGCCGGCGTCAACCGGCCCGACATACTGCAACGCAGCGGCAATTACCCGGTACCGCCGGGCGCTTCTCCGCTACCGGGCCTGGAAATCGCCGGTGAAATTATGGATGGCGATTTCGCCAATACACAGTTCAAAAAAGGCGATCTGGTATGTGCGCTGGTGCAAGGCGGCGGCTATGCCGAATATTGCACCGCGCCTGCCGCAACCTGCCTGCCGATCCCGCGCGGCTTGAGTGTCATCGAAGCCGCCTCGCTGCCGGAAACCTGCTTCACAGTCTGGAGCAATGTGTTTGATCGCGGCCGTCTGAACGGCGACGAAACCTTCCTGATCCAGGGCGGCACTTCCGGCATCGGCGTCACTGCCATTCAAATCGTTGCGGCGCTCGGCCACCGCGTATTCGCTACCGCCGGCTCGGATGAAAAATGCCGCGCCTGCGAGACACTGGGCGCCGAACGCGGCATCAATTACCGCCAGGAAGATTTCGTTGAAATCGTCAAGGCTGCGACTGCCGGCAAAGGTGTCGACGTCATTCTCGATATGGTGGCAGGCGACTATATCCAACGCGAACTGACTTGCCTGGCGGACGATGGCCGGCTAGTCTTTATCGCAATGCTGGGCGGCGCCAAGGCACCGGTCAATTTCGGTCAGGTGCTGTTGCGCAGATTGACGATTACCGGCTCCACGCTAAGACCGCGCCCGGTCGCCTTCAAGGCGGCAATTGCAGCGCAACTGCTGGAAAAAGTCTGGCCCTTGATCGAAGCAAAAAAAGTCAAACCGGTGCTGTTCAAAACCTTCCCGCTAGAGCAAGCGGCAGAGGCGCATACCCTGATGGAAAGCAATGCGCACATCGGCAAAATTGTGCTGACCGTTTAGCGGCCAATAGCCAAAATAATATAAAAAATACAGAGTAATAAGGCCTTATGGGCAAACAGACAAAGCCCTATGCGCAAAGCAAAACGGCGCCCTTGCCATGACAGCAAGGGCGCCGTAATTACGTTACGTAATTACTTCTTGCCGATCGAACTGACAATGTTCAGGTTGCCGATACGGCCCGATTCAACGCCCGCCGCCGGATCGATGATGGCCTCGATCAGGGTTGGCTTGCCGGATTTGATCGAAGCTTCCAGCGCATTGGCCAGTTCTTCCGAAGTGGTGACCCTAAAGCCTTCACCACCGAGGGAAATGCCGAACTGGTCGTAACGGGTATTCGGATTGAACGACATGCACGTGAACTGATGCGCCGGGCTCTTTTCGTCCCCGCGGTAGATACCGCCGTTATTCATGATGATCACGGTAACCGGCAGGTTGTAACGGGTGATGGTTTCGAATTCCATCGCGCTGAAGCCGAATGCACTGTCGCCGCAAATCGCAACGACTGGCTTGCCGGTTTCAACAGCTGCGGCAACAGCCGAGCCCATACCCACACCCATGACGCCCCAGGTGCCGGTGTCGACGCGCTTGCGCGGCAGGTATTGATCGATGACCATACGCGCGTTATCCAGCGCATTTGCGCCTTCGTTGACCAGCGTGATGTCCGGGTAGTTTTTCAGCACGTCACGGATTGCGCCCAGCGAATTGTGATAGTTCATCACAGGGGTCTGGGTGGACAGCTTGGAGGCCAGTTTGGCGCGGCTGCCGGCTGCACGGTCAGCAACGGCGTTCATCCATTCGGTCGGCTTGGCCATGCCTTTCAGGCCGGCGCGCAATGCGTTGACGCAGGATTGGACGTCACCAACCAGCGGAGCGGCGATAGGTACGTTGCTGTCGATTTCGTTGGCCTGAATATCGATCTGAATGAATTTCTTCGCGCTGCCCCAGGTTTTGCCCTTGCCATGCGACAACAACCAGTTCAGACGCGCGCCGATCAGGACAACAACGTCGGACTCTTGCAAAATCATCGAACGAGCAGCAGCGCCGCATTGTGGGTGCGTATCGGAAACCAGACCCTTGGCCATCGACATTGGCGTGAAAGGAATGCCGGTTTCTTCGATCAGCGCCTTGATGTCGGCGTCGCATTGCGCGTAAGCAGCGCCTTTACCCAGCAGGATCAATGGCTTCTTGGCGCCCTTGATCAGGTCCACTGCGCGTTGCACCGCGTCAGGGCCAGGAATTTGCGCCGGTGCCGGATCGACTGGAACGAACACCGTCTTCTTGCCTTCTTCGGCGGACATCGTGGTGCTGAACAGACGCGCCGGGATGTCCAGATAGACACCGCCTGGACGGCCGGACAGGGCGGTACGAATCGCGCGAACGACCGCCAAGCCGATGTCTTCAACACGGTTGATACGGAAGGCAGCCTTGCAATGAGGACGCGCGATGTTCAGCTGATCCATTTCTTCATAGTCGCCCTGCTGCAGATCGACAATTTCGCGCTCCGACGAACCGGAAATCATGATCATCGGGAAGCAGTTGGTGTTGGCATTTGCCAGTGCGGTCAGTCCGTTCAAAAAGCCCGGCGCGGACACGGTCACGCAAATACCAGGCTTTTTCGTCAGGTAACCAGCGACCGACGCTGCGTAGCCGGCGTTTTGTTCGTTACGGAAGCTGAAGAATTTATTGCCGCGTGCTTGCCAAATGCGACCGACTTCGGTCACCGGGATGCCCAGCAGACCGTATATGTTCGTGATGCCGTTCATTTCCAGCGCATCCATCAGGAGATGGAAGCCGTCGGTCAGTTCTGGTGATTGAGTATCGTTTGGCATGATGAAATGGTTATCTCCGTTTGGATTTCTATAAACTTTTTAAAACACGGCCACCAGTATGACGCCGACCCGGTAAAAATCTCGTTGACCTAGGTCAAGGGGAAGCGCACTTTTCCGCACCTTTCGTGTTCAATCGAGGGAGCTGTAAGAAGGATGCGGCGGAATAATGGAAATTGTTTCGAAAAAGAGGGATTTGAATCGGGAATTCGGCTCGATTATTACAGCTAAACCGCCAAGCGGCGATCGATGCAAAATTATCTGTGAGTAATTCTACCGTGCCGCAACAAAAAAACTCGGATCGTTCCGGCAGGCGGACTGCAATAACGCATTTGTCATTGCAGCCGACTGAAATCAAGCCGCTTTTTGCAGGCGAACCTGACCTTGATCGTCCTCGATCATCTTGCCGAGCAACTTCACCAGCGCATAAACGGTATCCAGATGCGGCGTCGCCGTTTCGGTCAAACGCGCCAGTTCGATCACCGATCCTACCAGTGCGTCGATTTCCAATGCACGTCCGGCTTCGACATCTTTCAGCATCGAAGTCTTGTGCTTGCCGATCTTTTCGGCGCCGGCAATCCGCTTGTCGAGCGGCACGCGGAATTCGATGCCCAGCTTGTTGGCGATCACTTGCGCTTCCGTCATCAAGGCTTCGACCAGGCCGCGCGACAGCGGAAACTGGCAGATATCGACCAGCGTCGAATGCGACAGCGCGCTGATCGGATTAAAGCTCAGGTTGCCCCACAATTTGAGCCAGATTTCGGCGCGGATATTATCCAGTACCGGTGCTTTGAAACCGGCATGGATAAAGCATTCGGAAATGCGCGTGACGCGTTCGCTGGTGGAACCGTCCAGCTCGCCCAGCGGGAAACGCTCGCCCTCGAAATGCTGCACCACACCAGGCGCAAGCAATTCCGACGCAGGATAAACCACGCAGCCGATCACCCGCGAAGCAGGGATTTTCTTGCCGATAATGCCGGTAGGATCCACTGTCTGCAACTGGCTGCCTTCCAGCGCACAACCGCTTTTATGAAAATACCAGTAAGGAATGCCGTTTTGCATGGTGACAATCGGCGTATCCGGTCCCAGCAAGTGATGTATCTGGTCGGCGATGGCTTCCAGCTGATTCGCCTTGAGCGCCAGGATCACCAGATCCTGCGGACCCGCTTCGGCGTAATTGTCGGTTGCCTTGACGTTGGTGGCGATGTGCTCGGCGCCATCGGCCATGATGAGTTTGAAGCCGTTGCGGCTGATCGCATCGCGATTTGCGCCGCGCACGATAAATGTCACGTCTTCACCGGCCAGTGCCAGCTTGGCGCCGACATAACCCCCGATGGCTCCCGCCCCTACTATTGCGATTTTCATGATTGCTCCGTACTGATAACAGAAATCTAAATTCAACGACTCAAGAGAAAATTCAAGCGATTACTTATTCGAAGCGATTGGTGAGTTTTCCAATACCTTCGATCTCGACTTCAACTGTGCTGCCCGGCTTCATCGAGCCGACGCCGACCGAAGTGCCGCACAAGATGATGTCGCCGCAGTTCAATGTCATGTCTTGCGAAATATGACTGACCAGTTGCGCCACCGAAAACAGCATGTCGCTGATCGGGTAGTCTTGCCGTATGTCGCCGTTCAAAATGGTCTTGACCGTCAGCGCAGCCGGGTCCAGGCCGCTCGCCACAACCGGGCCGAACGGACAAAATGTATCGAAACCTTTAGCCCGCACCCATTGCGTAAATGAAGGGTCGCGGTTCAGAATGTCGGCCACCGTTACATCGTTGGCGCAGGTGTAGCCGAACACGTATTGCAGCGCATCGTCTTCCGATACGTGCTTGGCCGTGCGGCCGATCACGATTCCCAATTCGCCTTCGAAGACAACTTTGCCTTCGGAAGACGGCTTGCGGATGACCTCGCCCGGATTCAGGTATGAATTGGGCGACTTGATCAAATACAGCGGCTCAGGCGGCCTTGCCAGATTCAGCTTGGCGCCGAGCGCAGCGAAGTTATTCCATAGTGCGATGATTTTGCCAGGCTGGGTCGGCATCAACAGCCTGACCTCATCCTGCTTCAGATACGAACCGGATGGCGTCGGTTCGTCGTACATGACGCCATCCCAGATCTGAATTTGCCCGGATTCAATTGTTCCGAAGCGAGTTTTACCCTGATGCTCAAAACGCACCCAGCGCTGTATCATTTTTTATCTTCCTGGAAACGATGACCGGGATGGATATCCTGCCCGATCATCGAGATTGGTACAGCGTCCGAATGACGCCTGTTTTGGTTAGCCTGCCTGTTTGGCAGCCTTCGTTAGCCTGCCTTGTTGTCCCGCAAGGACATGCCATCCAGCGCGGAACTGCTTCTTTGTGCTGCAACAGCAACGCCGTCTTTCGCATTGGCGCTTTCGATGAAACGCTTGCGCCAAGGTTTCAGCACAGCGATCGAGGCAATCGCGGCGATGATCGTGATTGTGGAAGCTGCGATGAACACCCGATCCCAATTACCGTTTGCGGACAAGACCGAAGCCAGCGGCACCAGCAACGATGCAGTACCTTTTGCGGTGTAGAGCGTACCGGCATTGCCTGCTGCGAACTTGGTACCGAAAGTATCGGCGCACACTGCTGGGAAGATCGAATAGATTTCGCCCCAGAACAGGAACACCAAAGCTGCGAATGTCATGAATGCGACTGGGTCATGGCCGTACTTCATCAAACCGAGCATTGCCAGGCCTTCGCCGAGGAACACGATGAACATGGTGTTTTCACGACCCAGACGATCCGAGATAAAGCCGCACAGAGGACGGGTAAAGCCGTTGCAGAGGTTGTCGATCGACAAGGTCATTGTCAACAGAGGCAGTGTCACGCCAAGCAGATTCATCGGCAATTTAGCGATGCCGTAATCTTTGGCGATCGGACCGATTTGGGCCGTTGCCATCAAGCCGCCGGCAGCTACGGCAACGAACATTACGTAGATCAGCCAGAAAATCGGCGATTTAAGCATCTGGCCGGTGGAATAATCCACTTTGGTCGTAACCACCCGCGGTTTAGCCTGGACGCCTTTTGGCGGAATCGGACGCAACATGAACATTGCCAGCGCAAAAATACAGACGCCTTGAACAATACCGAAGAACATGAACGCGTGTTCATAACCCGATTTCTGAATCATGTTGGCAATTGGAATGACGGTAACCGCTGCACCGGCGCCGAAGCCCGCTGCTGTCAAGCCGGCAGCCAGGCCGCGCTTGTCCGGAAACCATTTCAACGCATTACCGACACAAGTACCGTACACGCAACCGGCGCCGATACCGGCAATCACAGCCGCTATGTACAGCTCGGTCAATGATGTTGCATTGGCATCGATTACCCAACCGAGTCCGGCCATGATTGCACCGAAAGCGATAACCGGGCGAGGACCGAATCTGTCGACCAGATAACCTTCGACAGGCACCAGCCAGGTCTCAACCAGGATAAAAATAGCGAAGGAAAACTGGATGGCAGACAGACCCCAGCCATGCTTGGCGTCCATCGGGCTGACAAACAAAGTCCAGGCATATTGGAGATTGGCGACCAGACCCATGCAGATAATGCCGAAAACCAGCTGAACCCAGCGGTTACTCCAAGGTTTACTATAAGCATCGCCGGCTTCGGCGACGTGGCTCGGATGATTCATGAAAGTTGTCTCCTAATTTTTTATAAGATATATAGCGCGTGTATGGCCTTGCGCCATCCCATTCCTGAACACGCTAATACTTGAGTGTTTACCCCGGTTAAGGGCGAGCACCGTTACCATGAAACGCAATCTGTACCAGGCTCTGCTACATGCTGCTGTCCTGCCCGGATGCCCAGCACGCCTATCAAGTAACTGTCTCTCGAAGGTGCTGAAAAATTGCCTATTACATAACACCATCGAGACGCGGCACACACAATCCAGGTCTTGATAGCATGATCAGATTGTGTAAGAAGCGTGCGGCGATATCCTTGACCTCGGTTAAGATTTGACGACTACGATAATTTACATTCTGTCGAAAAATCCCGCGATTCGGGCGGCGGCTCCGATATCATCCGAATATCGTCCCTGCGCTGCCGCCGCGCCACCCTATTTCTTACGCATTTCTTACAAATTTCTTACGTACTTCTTACGTACTTCTTACGTATTTCCTACGCATTTCTTATTTACACGCCAACTTCGTGCTGATGAATCTCGGCCCAATTAATGTGAGCGCCAACCTTGCAGCCTTCGGCCGTCATGGTTTCGTAACAACGTTCTTTGGCAGTCTGGACTGCATCGATCAGGAATTCCGCATCGTAGGCTTTCAGCAGATGCGATTGATACGTTTCCACGTACTGGCGAAGGCGCGCGCGCTCTTCGTCGTGGCTCAGCACCGTCGGGTAGATTTTGCCGTCCCAATGCCATTTCAGGCCGAGCTCGTAAAAAGCGGCGTTATAGGCATTACGATGAATATCAGCTGCATTGGCAACTGGGTGATGATCAATTTTTTTATCAAACATTGTCGTCCTCCTTAAGAACACATCGCTGAATTTGTCTCCATTGCATTCAGAGTACGGGGCTATCGTATGACTAAAAAACAATTAGGTATAGTTAATGTTTTTATGCATAATCATTAGTAATTACTTATATATTAAATCCACACTCCCATGCGAAACGCCACCCTGCGCCAACTGAAGGTATTCGAGGCGGTTGCACGCCATTTGAGCTACTCGCGCGCCGCGGAAGAACTGCATTTGACCCAGCCTGCGGTATCGATCCAGATCAAGACGCTGGAAGGCCATGTCGGGCTGGCCCTGTTCGAACAACTCGGCAAGAAAATCTACCTGACGCCGGCCGGCGCCGAACTGTTGCATTACAGCCGCGTCATCATTCAACAATTTCAGGAAGTCGAAGAAGCGCTGACGCAATTCAAAGGCGTTTCCGGCGGCAAACTGAACGTGTCGGTGATCAGCGCCGGCGATTATTTTTTCCCGCGCCTGCTGGTTGAATTTGCGCGCCGCCATCCGGGTGTAAAGCTCAATCTCACGGTGCATAATCGCGAGCAATTGCTGGGCCAACTGGCGGACAATCTCACCGATATCTCGGTCATGGTGCGCCCTCCTCTCGAGATGGATACGCTCAACGAATCCTTCGCGCCGCATCCTTACGTCATCGTCGCGCCGCCGAATCATCACCTGGCAGGCAAGAAGAAAATTCCAATGTCGGTACTCAAGCGCGAACTGTTCGTGGTGCGCGAAAAAGGATCGGATACCTGGAATTCCATGGAGGACGGTTTCGGCGATCATTTGAAAGATATCAAAATCGCGATGGAGATCAAAAGTACGGAAACCATCAAGCAAGCGGTCATTGCGGGCATCGGTATCGGCTTTCTTTCGGCCCATACCATCAGCATGGAATTGCAGGCCGGCAGTCTGGTTGTGCTGGATGTCGAGAATTTCCCGGTGATGCTGAACTGGTACGTTGTCCATCGAAAAAACAAGCGCCTGCCGCCGGTCGCACTCGCCTTCAAGAATTTCCTGTTGAGCGACGGCGCCGAGCTGATCCAGAAAATTGTGCCGTTCTCTACAAACCCCGAGACGAAAAAAAGCCGGCCTAAGCCGGCTATCAAGAGAGCGACAAAAAACTAGTCATTGCTAATCCGCTTACCGTTACGCCGAAGCGATTTCATGGTTCGACATCATTTCGATCGCGCGGCACAGCGCCGAGTGATCGAGTCCGGCCATGCCATGCGCGGCGCAGGAATTCATCAGTTCCTGTGCGGTAGCGGTGTTCGGCAACGAGATGCCGAGGGACTTCGCGCCTTGCAGTGCGAGATTCAAATCTTTTTGATGCAGCTCGATACGGAAGCCCGGATTGAAAGTGCGCTTGACCATGCGTTCGCCGTGCACTTCCAGAATGCGCGACGCGGCAAAACCGCCCATCAATGCCTGGCGAACCTTGGCCGGATCCGCGCCGGCCTTCGAAGCAAACAGCAGAGCTTCGGCGACCGCCTGGATATTCAGCGCCACGATGATCTGGTTGGCTACCTTGGTCGTTTGGCCATCGCCGTTACCGCCGACCAGCGTGATGTTCTTGCCCATCAGTTCGAATAAAGGCTTGACCTTTTCAAACGCCGCTTCCGGTCCGCCCACCATGATGGTCAGCGATGCCGCTTTGGCGCCGACTTCGCCGCCGGAAACCGGTGCGTCCAGATAGTCGCAGCCGAGCTTGTTGATCTTCTTCGCAAATTCCTTGGTCGCCATCGGCGAGATCGAGCTCATGTCGATCACGATTTTGCCGCTGGACAGGCCGCTGGCAACGCCGTTATCGCCGAACAGGGCGGCATCTACGTGCGGGGTATCGGGCACCATGACGATGATGATATCGGCGCGCTTGGCGACATCCGCAGCGGAAGTGCAAGCGGTAGCGCCGCCATCGACCAGCACTGCCGGCGGCTGTTTGATGTCATACAAAAACAGCTTGTGTCCGCCGCCCTGCAGGTTGGCCGCCATCGGCGCGCCCATGATACCCAGTCCAATGAATCCTACTTTCAACATGATGTTCTCCATTATTTTCCCTGCTGTTTATTTGATTTGATGGTCCGCGCGCCAGCTCAGGCCTTCAACCGTGCCGGCCTTGGGCTTGTATTCACAGCCGATCCAGCCGTCGTAACCGATTTCGTCGAGCATCTTGAACAGAAAGCGATAATTGATTTCGCCGGTGCCCGGTTCGAAACGTCCCGGATTGTCGGCCAGTTGGATATGCTTGATCATCGGCAGATTCGCCTTGATGGTCGCCGCCAGTTCACCTTCCATCCGCTGCATGTGATAAATGTCGTATTGAACGAACAGATTATCCGAACCGGTTTCCTTGATGAGCGCCAGCGCCTGCTTGGTGCCCGACAACGAAAAGCCCGGGATATCGAAGGTATTGATCGGTTCAACCAGCAATCGGATGCCGGCTTTCTTGAGCTCGCCGGCAGCGAATGCCAAATTGCTCACCATCGCGGCATGCGCTTGTTCCGCCGGGACGCCTTTAGGCGCGATTCCGACCAGGCAATTGAGCTGCTTGACGCCCAATGCCTTGGCATAGCGGATGCCCTCGCCGATGCCGTCCTGGAACTCGCCGACGCGATCCGGATGGCAGGCGATACCGCGCTCGCCCGCTTCCCAGTTGCCGGCCGGCAGATTGTGCAGAACCAGATCCAGTTGAAGATAGTTGAGCTTGTCGGCGATTTGATCCGCGTGAAACGCATACGGAAATAAAAATTCGACTCCCTGAAAGCCGGCCAATGCAGCCGCATCGAAGCGCTCCAGAAAGGGGACTTCATTGAAAAGCATGGTCAGGTTTGCTGCTAATTTCGGCATGATTTTTCCCGTACGAAATGAATTATTTATGTTGCCTGTTTTTATTTCACGTCGAGTACTTCATTGAACTCGTTAATGGCGTCAATGTCGGTTCCCATCGCGATATTGGTCACGCGTTCAAGGATGATTTCCACCACCACCGGCACGCTGTACTCTTTCATCAATTGGCGCGCCTTCTCGAATGCAGGAATAATATCAGCCGGTTTGAACACGCGGATCGCCTTGCAGCCCAAGCCTTCGACCACTGCGACGTGATCCACGCCGTAGCCGTTGAGTTCCGGCGCATTGATGTTCTCGAACGCCAGTTGCACACAGTAATCCATTTCAAAGCCGCGCTGCGCCTGACGGATCAGGCCGAGGTAGGAATTGTTCACCAGCACGTGGATGTACGGCAGCTTGAATTGCGCGCCGACAGCCAGTTCTTCGATCATGAACTGGAAATCGTAATCGCCCGAGATCGCGACGATATCGCCGGTAGGATCCGAAGCGCGCACGCCGAGCGCGGCAGAAATTGTCCAGCCCAAAGGACCTGCCTGGCCGCAGTTGATCCAGTGACGCGGATGATAAACGTGCAGGAATTGCGCAGCCGCGATTTGCGACAAACCGATACTGGAAACGTAACGCACATCTTTGCCGAAGAAACGATTCATTTCTTCGTACACGCGCAGCGGCTTGACCGGCACATCGTCGAAATCGGTACGGCGCAGCATGGTGCGCTTGCGTTCCTGGCACTGATGCAGCCATTCCGAGCGATCCTTCAATTTGCCGGCGGCCTTCCATTCACGGGCGACTTCGACAAACAATTCCAGCGCCAGGCCGGCATCGGAAACGATACCGTAGTCGGGACCGAAAACGCGGCCGATCTGGGTCGGTTCGATATCGACGTGAACGAACTTGCGGTCTTTGGTAAACACTTCAACCGAACCGGTGTGGCGATTGGCCCAGCGATTGCCGATACCCAGCATGAAATCGGAAGCCA
>DASYCG010000109.1:0-18414 GCA_036500325.1 Herbaspirillum sp.
TCCTTTCACGCTATCGACGCCGGTGCTCGACAAGTTGCGTTTCATTCATGACGTAGTACGGCACCGCCCTATAACACCATCTTGACCATCGGATGGGAGGACAATTCGCGATACAGATTGTCCAGTTGCTCGCGATTCACGGCCACCACCGTCACCGTCAGGCCCAGATAATTACCTTTTGCGGACGGCCGCTTTTCCAATTTTCCGACATGAAAACTCGGATCGTGCCGCAGCACCAGATCGATGATGGTCTGCTCGAAATCGTCGTGCATAGGCCCCATGATCTTGATCGGAAAATCGCTGGGATATTCGATCAGGCTTTGTTCCGGGGGAATTTCTGGAAATAGTGGGGTATCAGGCATGGCGGGCGTCCGGAAGTAGCAGAAAGTAAACCTGGCGACGCAAGCGCGCCGCTATCGAGCGACACTATTTTACGCCGAGCCAAGCCTGTATGTCTGTCCGTCGGTTTTACATCTATTCAGGCCAATTGTTCAAGCCGGAATTATTCAAGCCAGTTTGGCCTTCTCCTTCTGGTACGCAGCATACAGACTTGCATAGACCGGACCAGGTTTGCCGCTGCCGATGGTTTTGCCGTCCAGCGTGACTACCGGCAGAATTTCCTTGGATGCCGAAGACAACATGACTTCATCCGCATCAAACACCTCTTCGCGTGTAATTTTACGCGGACTGAAATCGATCTTGCCGTAAGCGCATAGTTCTTCGATCACGCCATAACGAATGCCTTCCAGGATCAGATTATCCTTCGGCGGCGCCATCAGCTTGGCGTTTTTGACGATCCAGACATTCGATGACGACGCTTCCGTCAAATAGCCGTCGCGGAACTGAATTGCTTCGGTGACATGACTTTCCGCCGCATGCTGGGCGGCCAGCACATTGCCCAGCAGCGACGTCGATTTGATCTCGCAACGCAGCCAGCGCTTGTCTTCCAGCGTAACGCAGGCCACGCCATTGGCACGCGCCTCTGCATTGGGCAACACCAGCGGATTACTCATGATGAACACGGTCGGTGTCGACGCGCCGGGAAACGCATGCCCGCGCTTGGCGACGCCACGCGTGACCTGGATGTAGATCATCTGGTCATGGGTGCCGCTGGAGGCGATGATGCTGTCGATCAAGCTGTTCCAGCCGGCGGCGTTATGCGGATTGGTAATGCCGACGCTGGCCATGCTGCGGAACAGGCGAGCCAAATGGTCGCGGCCGCGGAATTGCTTGCCGTTATAGACCGGGATCACGTCATAAATGCCATCGCCGAAAATAAAGCCACGATCCAGCACAGGTACCATGGCTTGCGAGATCGGTGTTATTGCGCCATTCAAATAAACCAGTGGATCGTCATCCATCATAATGTCGCTTCCGTTGCACTTTAAATTCGGTTAATAGGTCGAAAGCCGATTGTTGCATAATCACGCCAATCCGGTTATGCAAAAAAAGAATGCCTGCCAAATTGGAGTTCCCATGTACCGCCTGTTTGAAAAATTGCTGTATCCGTTTCCCGATGCCTTGGTAAAGCCGCCGCCACCGACCTTGCTCGCATTTGTGTGGAGCTGCGCCAAAGGGGTTCGCAAATACATCGTTGCAATGACGCTGTTCACCACCTTGATCGGTGCATTCGAGGCGTTGCTGTTTGCCGCAATGGGCCGCATCGTCGACGTGCTGGGCCAGGCCCATCCGGGATTGTTATGGGCGCAGCACAGCAGCGATTTGATATGGCTGGCAGCGATCGTCCTCGGTAGCGTGGCGTTGGTGGGTTTGCAAACCGTCTGCAAGCATCAGGTCCTGGCCGGTAATTTCCCGATGATGCTGCGCTGGAATTTCCATCGGTTGATGCTGAATCAGAGCATGGGGTTTTATCAGAACGAATTCGCCGGGCGGATTGCCGCCAAGGTCATGCAAACCGCATTGGCCGTGCGCGACATGTATATGATCGTCGGCGATATTCTGGTGTTCGTCACGGTCTACATCGTGACGATGGTTGCCGTGGTCGGCACGTTCGATGCATGGATGCTGCTGCCGTTTTTCATCTGGATCGCAGCCTATATTGCAGCGCTGGTTTACTTCGTGCCGCGGCTCAGCAAAACCGCGCAATCGCAGGCCGACGCGCGCTCGCTGATGACTGGCCGGATCACCGATGCCTATACCAATATCGCCACGGTCAAGCTGTTTTCGCATGCCGGGCGCGAAGCCGATTATGCACGCGCGGCGATGCAAGGGTTCTTACAGACCGTCTACGGCCAGATGCGGTTGGTCAGCGGCTTTGAAATCGTCAATCACTTGTTGGGAATGTTGCTGATCGTCAGTACGGCCGGTGTTGCCTTATGGTTGTGGACGCAGGGCGCGCTGGGCGTGGGCGCAGTGGCGGCTGCAACCGCGATGGCGCTGCGCCTGAATGGTATTTCGCACTGGGCAATGTGGGAAATGGCTTCGTTGTTCGAACAAATCGGCACCGTCCAGGACGGCATCAATACGCTATCGAAAGCGCATGAGGTGCGCGATCGCCATGATGCGGAGCCATTGGCCGTGACGCGTGGCGAAATCCGTTTTGATAATGTCAGTTTTGCCTATGGCGGCGAGCGTCCGGTGATCGATCGTTTGTCGCTGACCATCCGTTCGGGCGAAAAGATAGGCTTGGTCGGCCGTTCCGGCGCCGGCAAATCGACCATCACCAATCTGCTGCTGCGCTTTTACGATGTGGAGCAAGGCCGCATCCTGATCGACGGTCAGGACATTGCCCATGTAACGCAGGAAAGCCTGCGCGAAAGGGTCGGCATGGTAACGCAGGACACGTCGCTGCTGCACCGCTCGGTGCGCGACAATATCTTGTATGGGCGTCCGGGCGCCGACGAACGCGAAATGTTTGCCGCCGCAGCGCGCGCGGAGGCCGATGTATTTATTGCGTCGCTATCCGATATGCTGGGCCGCAAAGGTTACGACGCGCATGTCGGCGAACGCGGCGTCAAGCTGTCCGGCGGTCAACGCCAGCGTATTGCGATTGCCCGCGTGATGCTAAAGGACGCGCCGATTCTGTTGCTCGACGAAGCGACCAGTGCGCTTGACTCGGAAGTCGAAGCGGCGATTCAGGCCAGTCTGTATCAACTGATGGAAGGCAAGACCGTGGTGGCCATCGCGCATCGCTTATCCACCATCGCGGCGATGGACCGTTTGATTGTGCTGGATCAGGGCCGCATTGCCGAGCAAGGTTCGCATGCGCAATTGCTGGCGCAAGGCGGTTTGTACGCCCGTTTATGGGCCCATCAGAGCGGTGGTTTCCTGGGTGAAGAAGTCGACGACGCCGACGATGCCGATGACGCCAGCCGACTGGCGCGGGTTTAGTGCCCTAGGCCTCTACGCGCAGACGGGCAATTACGCCATCGAGGGCATCCAGATTGGCGAAATTAATGATCAGTTGGCCTTTGTTTTTGGCGCCCGTTTTCACCACAACCTGGGTCGCCAGCAGATCGGATAATTCTTCTTCAAGCCGCGCAATATCGCGCGATTTTTCTTTAGTGCCGCCGTCGCGCGTTTTGCTGCCTGCCGTTTGTTCCGCGATGGTTCGCGTCACCAGCTTCTCTGCTTCCCGCACCGACATGCGCTTGGCCACGATCTGATTGGCCAGCGTGATCTGATTGCCGGCATCCACCGCCAATAAAGCCCGTGCATGCCCCATATCGATATCGCCGGCCATCAGCATGGTCTGGACCGGTTTGGTCAGATTGATCAAGCGCAGCAAATTGGATACGGCGCTGCGCGAACGGCTGACCGCAGCAGCAGCCTGCTCATGCGTGAAATTGAATTCCTGCAGCAGGCGATGGATACCCTGCGCTTCTTCCAGCGGATTCAAATCTTCGCGCTGCAGATTTTCGATCAAGGCGATCGCTGCCGTTTTTTGATCGTTGGCTTCCGTAATGATGACCGGCACCGTATCCAGGCCGATCAGTTTGGCAGCACGGAAACGGCGCTCGCCGGCGATGATTTCGTAACGATCGCTGCCGTTATGCGATGCAACCGAGCGCACCAGGATCGGCTGCAGCACGCCCTGCTCCCGAATCGAATCGGCCAATTCGTTGAGCGCACCTTCGTCCATGCGGGTGCGCGGCTGATATTTGCCGGCTTGCAGCGCGTCGATCGACATCGCGCACATCGTGCCGGGCGCATTACTTGCCAGTTCGGTGATATCGCTGGAATTGCCGAGCAAGGCTTCCAGGCCGCGGCCGAGGCCTTTCGATTTTTTGGTAACCATATGTCTTTTCCGAGCTTAACGAGTAGAGGGTAAGGGAATTAATTAAAGGGTTTTGATGCGCTCGACCATCTCGGCCGCAAACTCGATATACGCTTGCGCTCCCTTGGCCTGCGGATCGAAATTAACCCCTGGTATGCCATACGAAGGCGCTTCGGCCAATCGCACGTTGCGGGGTATAACCGTCTTGAATACTTTGTCGCCGAAATGCTGTTCCAGTTGCGCCGACACTTGTTGCGACAGCGTCATGCGCGGATCGAACATGACGCGCAGCAAACCGATGATTTTTAAATCAGGATTCAGTTTGGCGTGTACTTTCTTGATGGTGTTGACCAGATCGGACAATCCCTCCAATGCGTAATATTCGCACTGCATCGGAATGATGACGCCGTTGGCCGCGCACAAGCCGTTGAGCGTCAATAGCGACAAGGCCGGCGGGCAATCGATCAGAATGAAATCGTATTCGTCGGCGACGGCGGCAAATGCCAGCTTGAGCCGCTTTTCGCGATTATCCAATTCCACCATTTCAATTTCCGCACCGGCCAGCTCGCGATTGGCCGGGAGAACATCGAACTGCCCTGCTTCCGACCGCTGACGCACGCCGGCGATATCGGACAATCCCAGCAGGACTTCGTAAATCGATGCTTTCAGCTCGGCCTTGTTGATGCCGGCGCCCATCGTCGCATTGCCTTGCGGGTCCAGATCGGCCAGCAATACACGTTGCCCAATCTGGGCCAGACCGCCCGCCAGATTGACTGCGGTAGTGGTTTTGCCGACACCGCCTTTTTGATTCGCAACGCAGAATATTTTTGCCATGGTTTCTTGTAATTATTGGTTCGTCGTTAAATTGGTTTATTGAATTCAATGCTATTGCTGCGTTTTTACCAGTTTGGAAGTGTCGTAGCCCTGCTTGGTGGCGTTATTGACCAGGCTTTCATAGTCGGCCTGGGAAATGGTCGGCGTGCGCGACAAAATCCATAAATAGTTGCGATCCGGGCTGCCGACTGCGGTAAACGAATAATCCGCATCGAGTTCGAGGATCCAGTAATTGCCCCAGACCATCGGCAGCCAGGATAACCATGCCGGCGCAAAACGGACCTGTAGTTTTGCATTGCTGACTTTATCGATTACTTTTGCTTCACCGACAGCCAAATCCAGGCTGCCATTGCTCATTTTGCAGCGATTGGCGACTTCGATTTTATCGTCCGGCATGAGGCGGTAATCGGCGGTGACTTTGCCCATGCACTGTTTTTGAAAGCTGTTCGGAAACCGTGCGATTTCATACCAGCGCCCGGCATAGCGCGACAAATTGACTGAGGCGGCGGTTTCTACCTGTTGCGCGAATGCAGGCAATGCTGCGGTCAATATCCAGGTAATGCCGGTGGCGAGGGTCAGGCCGGCCCATCGCATAATGGGATGGGGAGGATTGGAAGAATGGGGATGGAGATTAGGATTGAACCTGAGGCCGGCCTGCTTCGTTCGTAGAAACTTCATGTGTTCCCTTCCACAATTTTCTCCACAAAGATCAAATGTCGTTCCGCCTGCAACTGCGGTACCGCCAAAGGACGTATCTCACGGACCTTCCAGCCATCCGGCAGGCGTTTTATTTCTTCGTCCGGCACCAGACCCTTCATCGCTATGTAATGACCGCCCTGCGCCAGCAAATGCTGCGACCAGTTGATGAAATCATTCAGCTCTGCAAACGCGCGTGAAGTAATTACATCGAAAGCTTGTTGTTTTGGCAATTGTTGTAATTGCACTTGTTCGACCCGCGCAGTATAGATAGTCGCATTGCTTAATTGCAACTCCGCTTTTACCTGGGTTAAAAAGGCTGTTTTCTTATGCACCGTATCGATCATCGATATTTGCATTTCCGGTTGCGCCTCCGCTGCCCAGATTGCCAGAATCATACCGGGCAAACCGCCCCCCGCGCCCACATCGAGCACATTTTTTGCACCCGTGAAAGCGCTTACCGCAGCCAAGGAATCCAGAACATGGTGCGTCACCATCTGGGCAGGATCGCGCACGGCAGTCAGGTTATAGACTTTATTCCATTTGGACAGCAGCGCCAGGTAAGCCAGCAATTTTTGATGCTGGGAAGCGCTCAGTTCCAGACCCAGGCCGGCAATCCCCGCTTCGAGTCCAGCTTCAATTCCTGATGCCTGTTTTAAATTATCCTGAGACAAATTCGCCATCGTCATTCAAGCCGCCTGATTGCCATGTTCGGCAGCGCGTTTCAGATCGCCTTTTTTCAAATGGACCAATAACAAGGACAACGCCGCCGGGGTGACACCCGAAATGCGGGAAGCCTGGCCCATCGTTTCAGGTTTATGTTTATTCAGCTTCTGGCGTACTTCGATCGACAAGGCTTGTACTTCCATATAATCCAGGTCCGCCGGCAGGGCCAGATTTTCATTACCTTTGTGTCGTTCGATTTCGCCGGCCTGCCGATCGATGTAACCGGCGTATTTCAGTTGAATTTGCAGTTGTTCTTTGACGGCATCCTGATCGACGCCCGGACCGGCCAAATCCTGACCGTCCACACCTTTCAATGTCATCAAGTCATCGTAGCTGACATTCGGCCGCGCCAGCAGATCCGACAAAGCATATTCGCGCTCGATCGCCTTGCCCAATACGCGCTCGGCTTCGGCTGCAGCAAGAATGCGTGGATTGACCCAAGTGGTTTTCAGTCGTTGCAATTCCACCGCAACGGCTTCGCGTTTTTGCTCGAATGCAGCCCATTGTGCATCACCGACACAACCGAGCTGACGGCCAATTTCAGTCAACCGCATATCGGCATTATCTTCACGCAAGCTCAGACGATATTCGGCACGGCTGGTAAACATACGGTAAGGCTCTTGCACGCCCTGCGTTATCAGATCATCGACGAGCACGCCTAAATAAGCCTGATCGCGGCCGGGCGTCCAGGAATCGCGTTCCTGTGTTTGAAGCGCCGCATTCAATCCAGCCAACATACCTTGCGCCGCTGCCTCTTCATACCCGGTGGTGCCATTAATCTGACCGGCAAAAAAGAGACCCTTGATTTGCTTGGTTTCCAAGGATGCTTTTAAACCGCGGGGATCGAAATAGTCATATTCGATTGCATAACCGGGACGCAGAATATGGGCGTTTTCCATACCGGCCATCGACCGTACCAACTCTATCTGCACATCGAAGGGCAAACTGGTTGAAATACCGTTTGGATAATATTCGTTGGTGGTGAGCCCTTCCGGTTCCAGAAAAATCTGGTGGGAATCCTTGCCGGCAAAGCGATGAATTTTGTCTTCGATCGATGGGCAATAACGGGGGCCGACACCTTCGATCACACCGGTGTACATCGGACTGCGATCCAAGCCTGCTCGAATAATGTCATGGGTACGCTGATTGGTATGCGTAATAAAGCATGGCAATTGACGCGGATGCATCGTAGCTGAACCCATTACTGAGAATACGGGAATGGGATCGAAATCGCCTCCCTGCTCTTCCATCACGGAAAAGTCGATTGTGCGCCCATCTATCCGCGGCGGCGTTCCTGTCTTCAAACGCCCTTGCGGCAGCTTGAGTTCTTTCAGACGCACCGATAGGGAAATAGCAGGAGGATCGCCGGCACGACCGGCGGAATAATTATTTAGACCGACGTGAATTTTTCCGTCGAGGAAAGTCCCGGCCGTCAGCACTACTGTTTTCCCGGAAAATTTAATCCCTGCCTGCGTTATCGCTCCGATGACGCGATCGCCTTCAACCATCAAATCATCGACAGCTTGTTGAAACAACCAAAGATTGCTTTGATTTTCCAGGCGCGAACGAATTGCCTGCTTATAGAGAATACGGTCCGCTTGCGCGCGTGTTGCGCGTACGGCTGGACCCTTGGAGGAATTCAAAATCCGAAACTGAATGCCGGCTTCATCGGTAGCGATTGCCATCGCACCGCCCATGGCGTCGACCTCTTTTACAAGATGCCCCTTCCCGATTCCACCGATCGATGGATTGCAGGACATTTGACCCAGGGTTTCAATATTATGAGAAAGCAGCAGTGTTTTTTGTCCCATACGCGCCGCAGCCAATGCGGCCTCCGTACCGGCATGACCACCACCGACAACTATCACATCGAATTTAGTAGGAAATAACATGGGACACGCTCTGACTGCTTGAAGGAAGAGGCGTGATTATAAGGTCTTTTTAAAGCCGATCGCCAATAGCTTTAAATTTTGTGTTTCACGTGAAACATTATGTATTTATTGTTTAACAAAAATATCGCCATGATTGTTTCACGTGAAACTTATTTGAAAAACCCATCATAAGCAGTTTTAACAATAAGTACTGAAACTATCATTAGAAACAGTTTTCGCACAAAACCGCTGCCATACCGAATAGCCAAGCGGCTACCTACGGTAGAACCTGCCACATTAAAAATTGCCATTAACAGACCCAATTGCCAAATAATATGACCGCTCGCGCCAAACCAAATTAAAGCACCCAGATTGGTCGCAACATTCACAATCTTCGATACCGCTGAAGCTGACAAAAAGCTAAACCCAAATACACGTACAAAAAGAAATACCAGGAAGCTTCCGGTGCCAGGTCCGAAAACGCCATCGTAAAAACCTATTCCACTTCCGATAAAAATCGCTATCCACATCTGCTTGTTGCCGGCATGAATCGGTAAATGGTGCTGACCGAAATCTTTTTTCTTCAAGGTGTAAATCGCTACGGAAAGCAGCACAAACGGTAAAAGCTTTCGAATCAGATCGGTAGGAATGTGGGTGACAGTCCAGGCGCCCGCGAATGAAAACAAAAAAGCGGCTAATGCGGCCGGTACAGCAGCACCCCACTCCAGCTTCACTTTTTTGGCGAACGTAATGGCTGCTGCACTGGTACCGAATACGCTGGCGACTTTATTTGTGCCGAACAAGGTTGCCGGCGTTACATTCGGGAAAACGCTGAATAACGTAGGAATTAAAATCAACCCTCCGCCGCCCACCACAGCATCGATCAATCCCGCAAGAAATGCCCCGCAACACAAAATAAAATAATCGGCCATAAATTGTTATTAATAAAACACTGCAGATAATAAATAAGCCAGGATTTAACCCGGCTTGGCAAGAGCGCCATTATCACCTTCAAGCGCAAAGCATAGTTGTAGTTTTTAGAGGGGAAGATCTATCGGTCCTGGTTTAATAACTTGTTTTAATAAAATAGTAGGGATATATAAATAGTAGTAATAGTAAGCAGTAGATGATTCTGTGGATAAGCGCGTATTAGCTATATAAATCAACCACCTGCAAACTTTATAAGTCTTTGATAACGCCTGTATTTCAGAAGAATAAGGTGGGAATAAAAAGCGGTTCTTTACCAAACGCCCTGTTATCCAGAATCTAATCACCGCTTATCCAAAGCTTTATCCACAGGTCTGGTTTTGCTTTGTTGTTTTTGTTTTTCTCCGTTTTTCAGGTTTTCTGGTTCTTATATCTTTTAATATTATGTTGTATATATAAATAGTAGTAGTAATAGAACAGGGCCAATTCTGTGGATAACCTCCTTAAATGCAATATAAACAAATACTTGGCATTTGAATAAGCGCTTGGCAAAGCTTGTATGGTTTTCTAAGCGTCTGTGGATAAATTTAAAAACCTGAAATTTTTCGTCCTTATCCCCACCCTATCAAGAAGATATCAACAAAGTTATCCACAAAAGAGGGGTTATCCCTGCCGCAATAAAAAAAACGCCGAATTTTCAGGTTCGGCGCTTCTTGTCATTTCATGCAAATATCTTGATTTCAACTCTTTACAGCTTGACGTTGATCCTGCCAAATTGGTCATGGGTGGTCGCAATCAAATGGGCCCGCAGCCACTTATGCGCCGGATTGCGCGCATCACGTTCATGCCACAGCATGTCGACATGCTCATCCGGGGTTTGAAACGGCAGCTCTTTGACGATCAGCGCATCAGTCATGCCTGTAGCAGCGATCAGATGCCGCGGCAGCACGGTAATTAAGTCCGAACTGGCAACCACCCTGCCGGCGGTGAAAAACTGGTTCACGGTCAGCAGGATGCGCCGCTCCCGGCCCAACGTGGTCAAGACATCGTCGATGACTGCATGCGGCTTGCCGGACAGACTGACCAGCAAGTGATCGGCGGCACAGTAGGCGTCCAGCGTCAATTCCTTTTTTGCCAGCGGATGGTTCTTGTGCATGACGCAGACATATTGACCGGTATATAGCCGCTCATGGCTGATTTGCGATTTGACCATGCCCTGCCCATCGGCTAGCTGCGCAGTCACGCCAGGAAAAAACCCGATCGCCAGGTCGATGTCGCCGCGCAGCAACATCGAGCGCGGGTCGCGTGTGGTCAGCGGCATCATTCGCACTTTCATGCGTGGTGCGTCGGTCATGATCGAGCGGATCAGCGAAGGCAGCCAAAGTGCCGCAGTTGCATCAACCATCGCCATGCGGAAGGTAGTTTGCGCTTTCGACACGTCGAACGACTCCGGCGTGATCGCCGCTTCCAATTCCGACAATGCCTTGCGCACCGTAGGCCAGAGTTCTTCCGCGCGGGAAGTCGGCCGTACACCGTGAGCGGTCCGGATCACCAATTCGTCGCCCAGCGTATCGCGCAGGCGCTTCAAGGCATTTGACACTGCGGGTTGTGTCATGGCCAGCAAATTCGACGCGCGCGTCAAATTCTGCTCGGTCATGATGGCGTCAAATACCCGCAGTAAATTTAGATCCAGTGTTAAAAAGCTCATTTTTTTCTCTTATGAAAATTGATTTTATTATAAAAAAACAGCATAACTGATATCCGAAAACAGAATTGGTATTGATATCACTAGATACATATACTGCAATGCAACACCGAAACATCTATTTCAAGGAAACCATCATGAGTGTAACTACAGCATATTTCAGCAATTTCGAAAGCCGTCCAGTCTCCAGCAAACTGGCTTCCGTGCTGCGTATCCTGGCGGACCGCTATGATGCAAAAACTGCTGAAAAATCAAAGGTCAAGCGTAAGCAAGCTATTGAAAGCATGGCAAACGCCTACGAAGGTGCGCAACCTAATCTGGCTGCAGAACTTCGCTTTGTCGCCTGGAGTGCCTGATTTCAATAAAGCACCGAGGGAGAGCAGTGACGCTGAACAAACGGCTGCTCCCCTGATTTATTTTGCAATGCAGCAGTAACGCAAAATAGTAGGACGTATAACTGCAACAAATGAGTACCTGTATTAAAAAACAGTTTCAAGTATCTGCCTTTAACCCGGCCAGTTTCAATAAAAAAATAATATGTCTTCAATCCTATCCTTCGTCGAGCCTCTTGAGTCCGCAGTGCCTGCGGCTGAAGATGCATTGGCGATGGCTGCCTTGATGCTTCGCACTGCGGGAGGGCTAGGCGCCCTGATCGCAATGCTCATGTTATTTCGCCCATTACTGACAGGTGTGTGGCATGCCCTCGCGATTACGGTCAAACCGCGCCTGAGTTTGCAACAACGTATTTCGCAACGGCTGGAGCAACAACGGCGTTACCAAAGTACAAGCATGTTGAATCATGCAGCTGATGAAAATAACATAAGTCAGCCTGATCTAGCATCTGAGTTACGTAATTTAGCTGCGCGCGAGTAATATTCCGACGCTGTAGATAATTTTCGTTGTTCAAAATGAGCCCCGCCGGCAATTTATCGCGGGGCTTTGTTTTTTATGCCCGGCCGCGCAAGTAAACTAGGTAAGCCCATGCCGCCGTGATACCGTTATCGGATTCGCCAATTCATAACAGCCTGACCGCTTTTACTCCTCATGTGCCAGTTACTCGGAATGAACTGCAATGTCCCAACCGACATCATCTTCAGTTTCACCGGCTTCGCAACCCGCGCCGGCATTACCGATCACCATAGCGATGGCTGGGGTATCGCGTTCTTCGAAGGCTCGGGTGTAAGGCATTTCGTCGATTACCAGGCGGCGACCTCATCGCCGGTGGCGAACCTGATCAAGCAATGCCCCATCAAATCCCAACATGTCATTGCGCATATCCGCAAAGCCACGCAAGGACGCGTATCGCTGGCCAATTGCCATCCGTTTGTCCGCGAGCTGTGGGGTCGTTATTGGGTATTTGCGCATAATGGCGATCTGAAAAATTTCGTGCCGGATCTGAGCGGCCCCTATCGTCCGGTCGGCACCACCGATAGCGAGCTCGCCTTCTGCTACCTGATGCAGGAATTACGCGAGCGCTTCGGCGAGGTTCTTCCACCGCTGTCGGCCCTCACAGAGGCCTTGCAGGAGCTGATGGCTTATATTGCAGGACATGGCGCCTTCAACGTGCTGTTATCTGACGGCTCGGCTTTATTTGCCCATTGCTCCACCAATTTGTATTACATCGTACGGCAACATCCATTCGCTTCAGCCAAATTATCCGATGAAGATCTAAGCATTGATTTTTCCCAGGTAACCACGCCAAACGACCGCATCGCCGTCATAGTGACCCAGCCACTTACCGATAACGAAACCTGGATCCAATTCGCGCCGGGCGAATTAAAAGTATTTGTAGATGGCATGCCGCAGGCGGTTTAACGGTTATCGATCCATGCGCGTTTGGGTTTCCCAAATTTGCAATTCTTATCGATCGTTCAAGATATATTGTCAACTTATACACAGGCGATCAGACCCATCGAAGGTTTGATCGATCACTTGTGGATAACTTTGCGGCGCAAGAGTAGAATGGCACGCTCTTTAACATCCTGATAGGGATGTTCCATGCATCACAATTGCATAACAACGACACAAACATAGAGCCATGGAAAATTTCTGGCAGACCTGTTCCGCGCAGTTGGAACAGGAATTGACCCCGCAACAATTCAGCGCTTGGATCAAGCCGTTGGTACCGCTCGACTTCGAGGATGGCCGGCTACGCGTTGCTGCGCCTAATCGTTTCAAGCTGGACTGGGTTAAAACGCAGTTTGCCAGCCGCATTACCGCCCTTGCAGTGAGTTTCTGGGAACAACCGATCGAGGTGCAATTCGTGCTCGATCCACGCATCGGCAACGCGCGCCGAAACAGTCCGTCGCAGATGCCTGTCATCGATGGCAACTACCAGAATGGTCAGGAAAACTCACGCGAATTACCGGACCAAATTCATGACCGGGCTGTGGATAACACGCCCCGCCGCGACGTCACCCGCATCAATAATGTCCTCACTTTCGACAATTTCGTCACCGGCAAGGCTAATCAGCTGGCGCGTGCCGCCGCCACCCAGGTCGCCAATAATCCGGGTGTTTCTTATAACCCCCTGTTTCTCTATGGCGGCGTCGGCCTCGGCAAAACGCATTTGATTCACGCGATCGGCAACCAGGTCCTGATCGACAATCCTTCCGCGAAAATCCGTTACATCCATGCCGAACAATACGTCCGGGATGTCGTTACGGCCTATCAACGCAAGGGTTTTGACGATTTCAAACGTTACTACCACTCGCTAGACCTATTGCTGATCGACGATATTCAATTCTTCGGCGGCAAAAGCCGCACCCAGGAGGAATTCTTCTACGCGTTTGAGGCGCTGATTTCCGCCAAACGGCAAATTATCATCACCAGCGATACCTATCCCAAGGAAATCACCGGGATGGATGACCGCCTCATCTCCCGCTTCGATTCCGGCCTGACGGTGGCCATCGAACCGCCGGAACTGGAAATGCGCGTCGCCATTCTGCTGAAAAAAGCGACCCAGGAAGGCGTGACTTTCTCGGACGACGTCGCCTTCTTCGTCGCCAAACATCTGCGCTCGAACGTGCGCGAACTGGAAGGCGCCCTGCGTAAAATCCTGGCGTACTCCCGTTTCCATGGCAAGGACATCACGATCGATGTCGTTAAAGATGCGCTAAAAGACCTCTTATCTGTCCAAAACCGTCAGATCTCCGTCGAAAACATCCAAAAAACGGTTGCCGACTTCTTCAACATCAAAGTCGCCGACATGTATTCCAAAAAGCGCCCGGCGAATATTGCCCGGCCGCGCCAGATCGCCATGTATCTTGCCAAAGAACTAACAAAAAAGAGTCTGCCGGAGATCGGCGACCTGTTCGGCGGCCGCGACCACACGACTGTGTTGCATGCCGTACGGAAAATCGCTGCGGACCGGAATAAAAATCCCGAATGCAATCATGAAATTCATGTATTGGAACAGACACTTAAAGGCTAACTAGGAGTCGCTTTGAGAGGTCAGGATTGATACAATTAGGGAAGTTTTTCGATAGCGCGCGTCCTTGGCCGGATGCTGGGGTTTTATCCAGTGAAAAGAGGAAGGTGCTAGCGGCTATCGCAAGCCGATACGAAGAATCAATAAGTAATGAACGGCAGAACAAGCGGCAAGTTGTCGGGGTTATACCAAGTGCGCTTCTAGAATGCATTCTTTAAACCATCACGAGCAAGGATATCGACTATGCAATTAGTCAAAACCCAAAGAGATACGCTTTTGCGACCGTTGCAAATCGTGAGCGGTATTGTCGAGCGTCGGCACACGCTGCCGATTCTGGCCAATATCCTCATACGCAAGGACGGCGAAAAAGTCTCTTTTCTGTCCACTGACATGGAAGTGCAGATCACCACTCACGCCGCGGTCGGCACTGGCAGCGATGTCGTCGGCACCACCGTCGCCGCTCGCAAGCTGCTGGATATTCTGCGCGCTCTTCCGGAAACCGGCGACGTCACCGTCACGCTGGAAAACAAGCGCATGACAGTGAAGTCCGGTAAATCGCGCTTCGCACTGCAAACGCTGGCGGCCGAAGAATTTCCGACCGTCGTGCTGGCCGATCAGTACAACGCCAAAGTCACGCTGCCGCAAAAGACCCTGAAGCATCTGTTCAACATGGTCCACTTTTCGATGGCGCAGCAAGACATCCGTTATTACCTGAACGGCTTGCTGCTGGTAGTCGAAGGCAACAACGTCATCGCGGTGGCAACCGACGGTCACCGTCTGGCGTTCTGCCAGGTCGAAACAGATCAGGAATTCCCGTCGCGCCAGGAAGTCATCATTCCGCGCAAAACCATCCTCGAACTGCAACGCCTGCTGGAAGACAGCGACCAACCGGTCGAGCTCGAAATCGCGAACAACCAGGTCAAGCTGGTGTTTGCCGATATCGAACTCGTGTCCAAGCTGGTGGAAGGCAAATTCCCGGATTACACCCGCGTGATTCCGAAAGGCTACAAGAACGACTTCACGATCAGCCGCGATCAATTGCTGCGTTCGCTGCAACGCGCCGCGATCATGACCAGCGACAAATTCAAAGGCGTGCGTTGGGTGATTGCACCGGGCAGCCTGAAAATCAGCTCCACCAATGCCGATCAGGAAGAAGCCGTCGAAGAACTCGAAATCGACTACGGCGGCGATAGCGTAGACATCGGTTTCAACGTCACCTATCTGCTGGATGTCCTGAACAACCTGAAAGGCGACAACGTCAAAATCGCGATGGGCGATGCCAATTCATCGGCGCTGATCACCATTCCCGACAACGACGACTTTAAATACGTTGTCATGCCGATGCGTATTTAACCAGCATCCGCATTCAGCTGCCGAGGGGCCGCGCACCAACGCGCGGCCCCTTTGCCACTTTTAAGAAGCAGCTGTTTTTATCGTAATCCACCAGTTTTGCAGTAGCTAATTGTAGTAGTTCAATCAGAAGGTAACCATGTCATCAGCTCCAACCGACAACACTTCAGCTAACCAAGACGCTTACGGCGCATCGTCCATCCAGATCCTGGAAGGGCTGGAAGCCGTTCGCAAACGTCCGGGCATGTACATCGGCGACACCTCTGACGGCACCGGCCTGCATCATCTGGTATTCGAAGTGCTGGATAATTCCATCGATGAATCGCTGGCCGGGCATTGCACCGAAATCAACGTCACCATCCATGCCGACAATTCCATCTCGGTCACCGACAACGGCCGCGGCATCCCGACTGGCCTGAAGATGGACGACAAGCACGAACCGAAGCGCAGCGCTGCGGAAATCGTGATGACCGAACTGCATGCCGGCGGCAAGTTCGACCAGAACTCGTACAAGGTTTCGGGCGGCCTGCACGGCGTCGGCGTATCTTGCGTCAACGGCCTCTCCAAACTGTTGAAGCTGACCGTGCGGCGCGACGGCAAAGTCCATTACATGGAATTCAAGCAAGGCGTGCCGCAGGACCGCATCATCGAAATGGTCAACGGCGTTGCAGTCTCCCCGATCAAAGTCATCGGCGACACCGACAAGCGCGGCACCGAAGTGCACTTCTGGGCCGACGAAGAAATTTTCGAACACATCGAATTCCACTACGAAATCCTGGCCAAGCGCATCCGCGAACTGTCCTTCCTGAACAACGGCGTGCACATCAAACTGACGGACCAGCGCACCGGCAAGGAAGAGAATTTCGCGTTCGAAGGCGGCACCCGCGGCTTCGTCGAATACATCAACAAAGCCAAAAACGTCCTGCACCCGACAGTGTTCCAGGCCACCGGCGACAAAATGTCGGACCAGAACACCAACATCAGCGTCGACGTTTCGATGCAATGGAATGACGCGTACAACGAACAAGTACTCTGCTTCACCAACAACATCCCGCAGCGCGACGGCGGCACCCATCTGACCGGCCTGCGTGCCGCGATGACCCGCGTCATCAACAAATACATTGAAGAACACGAGTTCGCCAAAAAAGCCAAAGTGGAAGTCACCGGCGACGACATGCGCGAAGGCCTGACCTGCGTATTGTCGGTCAAAGTGCCGGAGCCGAAATTCAGCTCGCAAACCAAAGACAAACTGGTCTCCAGCGAAGTGC
Source organism: Herbaspirillum sp. (assembly GCA_036500325.1). Lineage (GTDB taxonomy): Bacteria > Pseudomonadota > Gammaproteobacteria > Burkholderiales > Burkholderiaceae_D > Herbaspirillum. The sequence goes on from DASYCG010000109.1 coordinate 17,045, forward strand.
GCGGACCGGTGGAAGAAATCGTCGCCAAGACCCTGACCGACTTCCTGCAGGAAAAACCGAACGACGCCAAAATCATCTGCGGCAAAATTGTCGAAGCGGCCCGTGCCCGTGAAGCAGCGCGCAAAGCGCGCGAACTGACACGGCGCAAAGGCGTCATGGACGGCCTCGGCCTGTCGGCAAAACTGGCCGATTGCCAGGAAAAAGATCCGGCGCTGTGCGAACTGTATATCGTCGAAGGAGACTCCGCGGGCGGCTCCGCCAAGCAGGGCCGCGACCGTAAATTCCAGGCCATCCTGCCATTGCGCGGCAAGGTATTGAACGTCGAAAAAGCCCGCTTCGAAAAAATGCTGTCGTCGGAGCAGATCACTACGCTGATCGCCACCCTCGGCACCAGCATCGGCCCGGACGAATTCAACGCCGACAAACTGCGTTACCACCGCATCATCATCATGACCGATGCGGACGTCGACGGCGCCCACATCCGCACCCTGCTGCTGACGCTGTTCTACCGCCAGATGCCGCAACTGGTGGAGCGCGGCCACATCTACATTGCGCAACCGCCGCTGTACAAAGTCAAACACGGCCGCGACGAACGCTATCTGAAAGACGATCTGGAAGAAGCGCAATACATGATGCAGATCGCCTTGAACGATGCCGCGCTGGTGCCGAGCGAAGGCGCCACCGCCATCAGCGGCGACGCACTGGCGGAACTGGTTCGCCAATACAACACCGCCAACGCCATCATCATGCGTCTGTCGCGCATCACCGATGACGCAGCGCTGTCGGCCATCATGACCGGCGTGACGCTGAACCTGGATTCGATGGAACACGCCGGGCAATCGGCACAGGCACTGACCAAGGAAATCAACGATCCGAACATCGAAGTATTGGTGACCACGGACGAACTGACCGACAAGCAAGCCCTGCGTATTCAGCGCCGTTTCCACGGCAACATCAAAGTCAGCGTAATCGATGCCGACTTCGTTGCCAGCCCTGATTACCAGGTTCTGGCAACAGCTGCTGCGACCTTCAAGGGTTTGATCGGCGCCGGCGCGTTGATTCAACGTGGTGTTGGCGAGAAGGTGAAAGAACAGGCGATCACCGACTTCCATCAGGCCATGGCCTGGCTGCGCGACGAAGCCGAACGTGGTGTCAGCAAGCAGCGTTATAAAGGTCTGGGCGAAATGAATCCAAGTCAGTTGTGGGAAACCACGATGGATCCTACGGTGCGGCGTTTGTTGAAAGTGCAGATCGAAGACGCGATTACTGCGGATCAGATTTTCATGACCTTGATGGGTGATGATGTTGAACCGCGCCGGGCGTTTATTGAGTTGAATGCTTTGCGGGCTGGGAATATCGATGTTTGATTT
>DASYCG010000110.1:0-19388 GCA_036500325.1 Herbaspirillum sp.
TGGCCACGTGCTCCATCAGCACCACCACGTGTTTCACGCCCGCCACCAGATCCATCGCGCCGCCCATGCCCTTGACCATCTTGCCCGGAATCATCCAGTTGGCCAGATCGCCTTCGGCCGATACCTGCATCGCGCCCAGAATCGCAATATTGATCTTGCCGCCGCGGATCATGCCGAACGAATCGGCCGAGCTGAAGAACGATGAGCCCGGCAGTGTGGTCACCGTCTGCTTGCCCGCATTGATCAGATCCGGATCGACTTTGTCATCCGTCGGAAACGGGCCGATGCCCAATAAGCCGTTCTCCGACTGCAGCCAGACCTCGATGCCGGCCGGTACGTGGTTCGCCACCAGGGTCGGCAGGCCTATCCCCAAATTCACATAAAACCCATCTTGCAGTTCTTTGCCGGCGCGCGCCGCCATCTCGTCTCTTGTCCAGGCCATGCTTATGCTCCTTGCTTTGTAATGGTGCGCTGCTCGATCCGCTTTTCCGGCGTCGCATTGACCACGATGCGGTGCACGAAAATCCCGGCCAGATGAATCTGATCCGGGTCCAGTTCGCCGATTTCCACCAGCTCTTCCACTTCCACCACCGTGATCTTGCCGGCCATGGCGGCGTTCGGATTGAAATTGCGCGCGGTCTTGTTAAAGACCAGATTGCCGGATTTGTCCGCTTTCATCGCTTTCACCAGGGCAATATCGGCAACGAGCGAACGCTCCATCACATATTTCTCGCCGTCGAATTCCCGGATTTCCTTGCCTTCGGCCACCAGCGTGCCGACGCCGGTCTTGGTAAAGAACGCGGGAATGCCTGCCCCGCCGGCGCGCAGCTTTTCGGCCAAGGTGCCTTGCGGCGTGAACTCCAGCTCCAGTTCGCCGGCCAGGTATTGCCGTTCGAATTCCTTGTTCTCGCCGACATACGACGCGATCATCTTTTTGATTTGCCGCGTATTCAATAACTGCCCCAAACCGAAGCCGTCGACGCCGGCGTTGTTCGAAATGGCGGTCAGCCCGGTCACGCCGCTGTCGCGCAACGCCGCAATCAGGGCTTCGGGAATGCCGCACAGGCCAAAGCCGCCCACGGCGATGGTCTGCCCGTTCCTGGCGATATCGGCCAGCGCCGCTGCCGCGCTGGGGAATACTTTATTCATGGAATATCCTTCAGTTCTAATGTCATCGCGAGTCATATTGCGGCGATCACAGGGTTAAAAGGGCTGAGATGGCGGTTGCACTGCACCATACTATACAACCCCTTTCCCCCGAATGCAGATGTTTGAATGTCAGACTATGCAGGGACATCAACTACCTTTATTCCTGTCGGGTAATTTCCTCATTGGTGCGCCGATCCAATGTCATTTCCGGCGAACCGCAACCGTATAATCACCTCGCGCTGCATTACCAGAGTCAATTTGCTCAGAACGCGTTCGATGTCCATCCCCGGCCGCGCCAAGCATAGCGCCAGTGAATTGCGTAAAATCTATGAAGCGATTGCGGCGCACGATGCACGCGGTGCGCGTACGGCGGCTGTCGAACACGTCGCGGCTGCGTATAAGGATGTCAAGGACAATCGCGCGCAGCCGCACTAGTATTGGGAAGCATTCGAGGAGATTGCCATGCTGGAATTCAATATACGGGACATGAAGGGCGCGCATTGCGTCGATGTGATTACCAAGGCCTTGCTGGCGGCCGATCATAACGCTGTGATCGAATTCGATTTGCCGAAACACATGGTGCGGATTACCAATGCGCAGGATGTGGCTGCACTTGAAGGCGCGATTCGCGATGCCGGCTATGAGCCGGTTTTGACACAAGCCTGATGCAGGCCTGATGCAAACCTGATACAGGCCGGACCCAATCTTCGCGGCCGGAACCGGCATAATCGCGATTTCGTTCATAAATGGAGTAAATTGAGGCTTCCGCGATGGTACAGCGGTGCTGAAGGTATCCCGTGGAGAACGAGAATGCGGCTTCCCGCAACTGAAACCAGCCCGACATCGCAGACATCGCATAACAGACCCGGCATGGAAGCGGGTCTTGGGAAATTCAACCGTTCCGCCCTCAAACTCAGCCTGAAATACCGTTTTGCAGCCGGCCTTGCGCTGAGCGCAATCGTGACCCTGCCGCCCGCCGCCGCCGCACAGGAAATCGTCAAAGTCGGCCTCACCGGCCCGCTGACCGGTGCGCAGACAGCCGTCGGCAAAGACAACGAAGCGGCCACGCAAATGGCCATCGACGAACTCAATCGGAAGAAGATGATCATCGGCAATAAGGCGATCGTCTTCCAACTGGTGTCGGAGGACGATCAGGCCGACGCCAAAGTCGGCATGGCCGCCGCGCAAAATCTGATCGATACCAAAGTCAAAGCCGTTCTCGGCCCCTACAATTCCGGCGTCGCCCTGCCGGCATCGAAGTTATATAACGACGCCGGCATCGTCATGGCAACCGTCGCCACCAATCCCCGCATCACGCAGCAAGGCTTTCCGTATGTATTCCGCTTTGCGCCGAACGACAATCAACTCGGCGGCGACATGGCAATCTACGCCGCCAGACAATTGAAACTGAAAAAAATTGCCGTCATCGACGATCGCACCGTTTATGGACAAGGCGTCGCCGAAGCCTTTCTGGCCGCAGCCAAAGCGAGCCGGATCGATATCGTGAACCGCAGATTCAGCAATGATCAAACCGGCGAATTCGGCGCGATACTGAGCGCAATCAAAAGCCAGCGGGTCGACGGTATTTTTTATGGCGGCTACGTGGCGCAGGCCGTCGCGCTGAAGCAGCAAATGAAGCAGAGGGGCATCGACGCGACCCTGATGGGCGGCGACGGCATCTGCAATGCGCAGGCCGGCAAGCTCGGCGGCGACATCGTCAACGACAAAATGTATTGCGTGCAGGGCGGCTCGACCATCAGCGCACGCGCGTCCGGAAGAGCATTCCTGGCGGAATATCAAAAACGCTACGCCAAGACGCCGTTGACCTTTGCCAGTTATTGCTACGACAGCATGAAGATGCTCGCGGCAGCGATGCAAAAGGCCGATTCGACCGATCCGGCCAAATTAATTACGGTGCTGCCAACGATGTTCTATACCGGCGTGAGCGGCGATTATGAATTCGATGCAGCGCACGATTTGAAGAACTCGCCGGTCACTATCTATCGGTTCAAGGGCGGCGAGCCGGTTCCGGTGCCGCTCGATTGAGCGAAGCAATGCGCCAGCATTGTGACTTCTCGTGCCGCCTATAAAAAAATCAGAATATTCGCCTCAAACTTTGAGACCGAATCCCCTTCCCTGATCGTCCGCATGTGCGTAGCCTCATTCGATACAATTAATTTTAGGCTCGAATGTTTTGAAGAAATACGTTTTTCGCTGGATAGTCGGGATGATATTGACGACTATTTCGCTGCCAGCTTTCGCAACAACGGCTACATTCACCGGGAAATATGCTTCTTACCCTGCCGGAACCCATCATTTCGAGGTCAGGGTGGGAGAGACTATCGACATGGAAGGATACTGCGCGGCAGATGGTCATTTTCTCTGGACGTATGACTCGCTCTGGTACACCGAATGGACAGTCGATGGCGTTTCGAGCAACGACGAGTTTCGGGCCCCAAACAATTCCGCTGGGGTAAAAAAGCAATCTTTCGTCGTAAGCGGTCCCCCGGGCCGCACCTTCGGCGTAAAAATGCAGTGTTTCTCAAACAACAACCCCACCTTCACACACGATTACGTCTCCCGGCAGTTCACCATCCTCGCTCCCGCCCCGCCATCGGTGGCCTGGCGCAATACCAACGCCGAATATGCGAACGGCAAAATCACCATAACCGCCGATGTCACCGGCACCGGCGACGGCGTCAATAACGACGGCGTGTATATATGGTGGACCGGCGAGTCTTCGACGAGCATAAAAATGCAACACGCCGGCGGCTCTGCATTCCAGTATGAAATCGACGCATCGAACCTGCCGGAAGGCACAAAAGACGTTCAGATCTGGGCGGTCAGCAAAAGCGGCGACAACAAAGGCTGGAAATCGGTTGGCAGCTTCATTGTGGATCACAGCAAACCGGTGATCGACTGGGACGACAAGAATCCGGAATATGCGAAAACGTCGATCACCATCGACGCGAATATCAGCGATACGGCGTCCGGGGTTTCCGATGTATGGATATGGTGGACCGGCGCCCGTTCCACCAGCATTCAAATGATCAATGCCGGCGGTGATCTTTATCGATACACCATCGATACTTCCCGATTGCCGGCCGGCGTTACCGATGTACGGATCTGGGCCAGAGACAAGGTCGGCAACGAAACCAATTGGCAGTCAAAAGGCCGTTTTACAGTCGATCATCTTCCGCCGGAAATAGAATGGGACGATACGAATGCGCCGTTTGCAAATAACGCAAACGCCGCAGATGACGGAATCACCATCAAGGCGAATATCAGCGACGCCGCTTCCGGCGTCGACGATGTCTGGATATGGTGGACTGGCGCTCCCAGTACAAACATCAAGATGCTAAACCGCGGTGGCGGTCATTACGATTATCGAATCGGCTCTCTGCCGGACGGCGTGAAAGACGTTCAAATTTTTGCCGGGGATAACTTGGGCAACAGCACCGGCTGGGTCTCCAAGGGAAGCTTTATCTCCGATACCACGCCGCCGGTCGTCAACTGGCTGGAGCCGTCGGATCAGGATGCGCTGTCAAATGGCCGCATCCACATTGCAGGAAACATCGTCGACGATTATCCCGATTACGTCGTGATCGAATGGCAGCAGGAAAACGATCGCACATGGCGCAGCCACACACTATCGATCGATCGCGCCGATCATGGCGAATTTCAATATGATTTGTCTCATCTGACGCAGGGCGTCGATTATCTGCTGCGCATGCATGCCGCCGATAAAGCCGGCAACGTCTCCGCCGATACGCCGCAACGCACTGTGATCGGGCAGTTTCGCCCGGCCGGCAAAGCGCTGCGCCTGCAAATGGAATCGATGCAGGCGGATTGGAAATACACCCAGGACACCGCATTCGATTACCGCATGACGATCGGGGCTCTGCAATGGCGCTTGTCCGGGCTCGAACTGCGCTATGCCTTACCGGCCGGCCTGTTGAAAAATGGCGAGGTCCGCATCGATGCAGATGGCGCGGCCGATATCAACGGCAAGAGAAATACCTCAATCACATTAAATCCCGATTGGGGGCCTGGCGATGATCGCTTGCTGTCGCCTGCCCATGACGCCACACTGCCGGCACGGAGTTCGTTCATCATCACCATTCCGGTCCGCGTAGCAAAGACAGCCATCTCCGGCACATTCATCCAAAGCGAACTACAGGGCATCGCAAACAATTTGCGCGGGAAGGCATTCACTACCGATCGCATCACGCTGGACGCCGCGCCGCTGGATGACGAACAGCTCAGATTGGAAAAGACGGTAGATAAAAAGACCGCCTTGCCGGGTGAGACCCTGCATTACACCATTACCTTTACCAACGTCAGTACGGAAGACCTGAGCGAGATTGTTATCAAGGACACCATTCAAAGCACCTACCTGACTTTGCGCAGCGTGCAATGCGGACGACCGATGCCGAATGGTTTGCAGTGCGGCAATGCCGTTCCGCGCAAGCCCGGAACCCTTGAATGGCATTTCAACGGTGTCCTGGCGGCGGGTGAATCAGGGAGTGTGAGTTATGAAGCGCAGGTGAATACGAAATAAAGAGTAAAGGAAAAAATGGGCGGCAACGCTCAAGCTTCCCTGGCAATTTCCTCTCGGCGGAATTGCGCCAGCATCGTATATTCCTGTTTCAGCTTGTCCGGTATCGCCATGAAAATCGGCCGCAAGCGCGCATAGACGGCGACGTTCGCGGCAATCGGGAGATGTCGGTGCGTGGCGCCGACCATGGTTGAAATGACGTCCAGTGTGGCGATCATCTTCAACGCGTACAGCCCCAGCACCGCCGCGCCCAGGCAAGATGATTCAACGCTTTCCGGCACCACCACTTCACGATTGAAAATATCGGCCATGATCTGCCGCCACAAGGCCGAATGCGCAAAGCCGCCGGTGGCCATGATGCACGTGGCCGGGCCGATCAGATCTTCCACCGCGGGCAAGATGCCATGCAGATTGAAGATCACGCCTTCCAGCGCAGCGCGAATCATGTGATCTTTGCGATGATGCAAACCCAGGCCGAAAAACGATCCGCGCAAATCCGCATTCCACAACGGCGCCCGCTCGCCGGCCAGATAGGGATGGAACAATAAACCTTCGGCGCCCGGTGCGACCTGCTCTGCCATTTCAGTCAATACCTCATACGGATCTATGCCGGCCTGGCGCGCCAGCTCTGCCTCGCTATCTGCCAACACATCGCGAATCCACTGGAACACATTGCCGCCATTGTTGACCGGACCTCCGACCACCCAATGCCGCTCGGTTAACGCGTAACAGAAAGTCCGGCCGGCCGGATCGGTCAACGGCTTGTCGACCACGGCGCGAATCGCGCCGGAAGTACCGATAGTGACCGCCACCTGGCCCGGACGAATGGCATTGACGCCGAGATTCGACAGCACGCCGTCATTGGCGCCGATCACAAACGGCGTCGTTTCGTTCAATCCGGTCCGCCGCGCCACATCGGGCGATAAGCCTTGCAGGCAAAAAGTGCTTGCGACCGGTTCGGACAATTGCGCCGGGCTAACACCGACCAGTTGCAACGCCTCCGCATCCCACGCCAATTGCTGCAGATTGAACATGCCGGTAGCCGAAGCGATCGAATGATCTACCAGCCAACGCCCGAACAATTGGAAAAATACATATTCCTTGATGCCGGCAAACCGGACCGCGCGCGCAAACAGGCCGGCCTGCTCATGACGCAGCCACATCAGCTTGCATAACGGCGACATCGGATGAATCGGCGTACCGGTGCGCAGATAGATGGCGTGGCCATCGAAGTCTGCGCGAATCCGCCGCGCCCAATCGGCGGCGCGATTGTCGGCCCAGATGATGCTGTTGGTCAGCAAAGCGCCCTGCGCATCGATTGCCATCACGCTATGCATTGCAGCGCTGAATGAGACCAGCGCGATTTCATCCGGCGCGGCATTCGCTTCGCGCACCGCGCCGCCGATGGCATCCAGCACTGCTTCATAAATTTGCGGCGGCGCTTGCTCTGCCATGCCGGGAACGGTACTGATCACGGGATATTCAAGCGCATGCTGCGCAACGATTTTTCCGGCAATCGTAAACACCACGGCCTTGGTACTGGTGGTACCGATGTCGACGCCGATCATGTACTTTGTCATTACTGGCTTCCCATTTTTAATTTTTCAATCTTGAATTTTATGCCGAATGCCCGTCATCTCCCCCCTGTTTTTGTATGAGGGCATAGTGCACCGAATAGTCACGCGGTTCCAAAGCGAAGGCGATTCCCAGTAGATCAGCTAGTATTCAAGACGAAGAATTTTTTGTCTTAATTAGTCTTAATCGATCGCCGCCATGTGCATTTCGCCATGATGATGCTTCAGCGCATCTTCAGATTCTGACGCCATTCCATCAGCGTTTTCAGCACCAGGGTCAGCAGCGCCATGCAAGCCAGCAAGGCAGCAGCAGTAAATGCCGCGGCAGTCTTGTAATCGTTATTCAATTGCTCCACCAGCAGCGGCAGCGTCAGCGTCTGGTTGATGATGGTGCCGGACACCACGGCGACCGCGCCGAATTCGCCGACTGCCCGCGCGTTGGTGATGACCGAACCGTATAGCAGCGCCCATTTGATGTTCGGCAGGCTGACGCGCAAAAAGATCTGCAGCCCGGATGCGCCCAGCGATAATGCGGCGATTTCTTCCTCGCTGCCCTGCGCCTGCATCAGCGGAATCAAAATCCGCGCGACATAAGGCGATGTCACAAACACCGTCACCATGATGATGCCCGGCCATGCAAACACCACCTGGATATCGTGCGCGGACAGCCAGCGGCCGAACAGGCCTTCCGAACCGTACACCACCAGATAACAGAAGCCGGCAACCACCGGCGACATGGCGTAGGGAATATCGACCAGCGTCATCAACAGCCGGCGGCCCATGAAATCGTAACGCGTCACGCACCAGGCCAGCAAAATCCCGAACACCAGATTAATCGGTACGGTCAGCAGTGTCGCCACCAATGTCAGCCAGATCGCATTGATCATGAAATCCTGGTGCAGGTTTTGCACCAGCACGCGCCAGCCCTCGCTGAAGGCCTTGGTGAAAATCAGTGCCAGCGGCGCGACCAGGAATAATAAAGTCGCGGCCAGACCCAGCACAATCAAGAGCCATTGCTGCCATTCGGTCGGACGTTTGAGTGATTTTGCCATTTTTACAACTTGTTCAGGAAACGGGTCTGCAGAAGCTGCAGCAGGAACAGCAATATCAGCGATGCCAGCAGCACGATCGAAGCGATTGCAGCGGCGGCAGGATAATTGAATTCCTGCATCCGGATGAAGATCATCAGGGAGGTAATTTCCGTTTCAAACGGAATGTTGCCGGCGATCATGATCACAGCGCCGAATTCGCCCAGGCTGCGGATGAATGCCTGCGAAGCGCCGGTGATCAGTGCCGGCGCCAGCGCAGGCAACAATACACGCCAAAAAATCTGCCATTTGTGCGCACCCAGCATCAGCGCCGCTTCTTCGATTTCCGCTTCCAGATCTTCCAGCACCGGTTGCACCGGCCGCACGATAAACGGCAGGCTGGTAAACATCATGGCCACCACCATGCCGGGAAATGCATAGGAAATCTTGATGCCGAGCGGCTCGAACCACTGCCCCAGCCAACCGGTCGGGATAAACAAAGCCGACAAGGTGATGCCGGCCACCGCGGTCGGCAATGCAAACGGCAGATCGACCAGCGCATCGATCAGGCGGCGGCCGGGAAAGTCGTAGCGAGAAATGATCCAGGCCAGCAGGAACCCGATGAAGGTGACCGCAATTGTCGAATAAAACGCGCCCAACAGCGTGATCTTGTAACTCTCGACCACCCGCGCATCGGTGATCGCGGCCCAATACTGCGCCCAGCTCATGTGGCTGACGTACAGCAGCAGACCGGACAACGGCAGCAGCGTCACCAGGCTGATGAACAATACGGACAGACCGAAGCTGGCGCCGAAGCCGGGGAGTACGGGGGTGCGGCGGAAGAAGGCGGAAATCAAAGAACGATTTACTTGCGCACAGCCAGCAACTGATCGAGTACTCCGCCGGAAGCGAAATGCGTCTGTTCGATCTTGTCCCACGAGCCAAGCACCTTGGTCGGCTCGATCAGACGGACTTTGGCGTAGCGGTCGGCCATCACCTTGGCGACATCCGGATGATTCACGCGGAAATAATAAGTCGTCAACAGCAACTGGATTTCACGCGAATATTCGTAATTCAAATAAGCAGTCGCCACTTTGCGCGTGCCTTTTTCGTCGACGACTTTATCGACCAGGGCCACCGGGAATTCCGCCAGCACCGACACCGGCGGCACGACCACTTCAAAACCGCCGGCCTTGAATTCGTCACCCTTGGCGATACCCATGACTTCCGATTCGAATGTCAGCAGGACATCGCCCTGGCCGTTCTGCGCAAACGCCACCGTGGCGCCACGGCCGCCGGTCGGGAAATTGACGACGTTACGCAAGAACTTGCCGACGAATTGCTTGGTTTGCACATCGTCGCCTTTGAATTTTTCGTTCGCATACAGCCACGCGCCCAGATAGGTGTAACGCGCATTGCCGGAAGTCTTCGGATTCGGGAACACCAGTTTCACGTCGTCGCGCACCAGATCGTCCCAACCCTTGATGTGCTTGGGATTGCCCTTGCGAACCAGGAAGGCGATGGTGCTGTAATACGGCGAGGCATTATTCGGAAACGCCTTTTGCCAATCGGCCCGGATCAGGCCGCGCTGCGCCAGCACATTGATGTCGGTAGCTTGATTGAAGGTCACGGTATCGACCTTCTTGCCTTGAATAATATCCTGCGCCTGACGCGAAGTGCCGGCAAACGATTGATCGATTTTCAGATCCTGGCCGGTCTTGGCTTTCCAGTCGGCAACGAATTTTGGATTGATGGCGGCGAACAGCTCGCGCGCGACATCGTAGGATGCATTGAGCAGCGGCGGCGATTTTTCCTGTGCCTGCACAGGCGCCGATACAGCCGTCAACAGAGCGGTCAGCGCCAATGCGCCCGCAACGATGGATTTCTTCAACATAAGCACCCCTTGAATAATGAATCTTGGATCAGTCCTGAACTTGCTGCTGCGCCAAAATGTAACAAATATGCATCAGTAGTCAAACGACAGATTCGAGGTTTGCTTATGCGGATTTCAAATATAGCGTCATAAAGAAGCTAAAACCGGGCGCCTTGGCTGAACGGCGGCCCGGTTCAGGCAGCCTTATGCAGGCTGCTCTCGTATAAAGCCGCGATCAGGTCCGATTGCGTGAGAATGCCCACCAGACGGCGTTCCTCATCGATGACCGGCAACTGATGCAGGCCTGCATCCGACATCGCAGGCACCAATTCCACTATCGGCTTATCGATCGAAGCCACTTTGACGTCCTTGCTCATGATCTGCCCCACCACTTCCGGCTTTTCGGAATGGACCCGGCTGCTGCGCCGGATGAAGCCGGCCAGCTTGCTGCCGATATGCATATGATCGTCGAGATCGGCATGCATCAGGAAATCGGTTTTGGTGACGATGCCGATCACGCGCCGCGCCCGGTCGACCACGGGCAACGCCGTCAGGCTGTGTTCGCGCATCAAGTGCCAGGCATCATCGAGCGAGGTGCCGTATTCGGTGCTGACCACATCGCGCGACATTACGCTGCCGCAGGTGATCGCGCCGAAGCGCCGCTGATAGCCCAGCATTTCGGTCTGCGTCAGAATGGTCTGCAAGTCTTCGCGGCTGATGTCGATTACTTCGTTATACATTTTCAGCACGGCATCCAGATCGTCTGCACTGAACCCCAGGCGCGATGTCGGCACCAGATCGCTGGTGTCGTGCTGATTGGTGCGTTCCGGCAGAATGCCGTGCGGATAACGGCGGCCGGTGGCGTTGTTGTAAAACAGCGCCGCAGCCAGCAGCAATACCGAATTAAGCAACACCGGCATCAGCACGAAGTTATAACCCATCGCATGAATCGCCGGCCCGCCCAGCACTGCCGTCAACGCCACCGCACCGCTGGGCGGATGGATGCAACGCAGCCAGAACATGCCGCCGATGGCCAGCGACCCGGCTACCGCCGCCCCAATCAACGGATCCGATACCATCTTGGCGCAGGTCACGCCGATCACCGCGGCACAGAGATTGCCGCCGATAATCGACCACGGTTGCGCCAGCGGGCTGGCCGGCACTGCAAACAGCAATACCGCGGAGGCGCCCATCGGCGCGATCAGCCACGCGGCGCCCAATGCGTCGCGGACGCTCAAATGGGTCAGCAAGCCGGCCAGCAACAGGCCGAACAAGGCGCCGGCGCAACTGCGCATTCGCTCAAACTTATTAACCGTTCCGCGTGGCGGCACGAAGCCGCGTAACCAGTCCACAAATTGATCGTTCATGCAGCCCCCAGCTAGAAAAACGGCGAGAATACAGTACAAAAGAAAAATCCGCCATGACGCGCGTCATGATGGGCCGCTGAGGCGTCATTGATGCGTCAATGGTATTCATCACCGCCGTTATCACGCCCTCCGGCCGTTCTGGAATCTGCGCAATTTCATCGCGCCGCGATCGGCATGCCGCCAGGCACATGAACCCGGCGAAATGTCCACTTTTACCGAACTCCGGGCCGCTCGCTGCTGTCTTCTATGGGAGCCACAGGATCAATTGCCGCTTTATCAAGATTAATAGGGGAATCGGGTCATCCTTTCTGCCGTGATCGCGTTAGTACCTAAATAACGTTTACTGCGTCATCTTCTACTGCATTTCACATACCGCCTCTCGGAAGAAAAACACCCGTATGCCGTTGCCCGTCCCAAGTCAGGAAGTTGCCAGCAACACCGGCGTTCACATGAACACCGGGCGCTGGATCGCGGCCAAGCCATGGCTGGTGGGCGCCGGCTTGCTCCTGATCGGCGCGCTGGTCTTTGATGCACTGCACAAGGTACTGCGTGAAGTGCATTACAGCGAAATCGTGCACACCATGCGGCATATGCCGCATCTCAGCATCATCGCCGCGCTGGTCTGCACCGCCATCAGTTATCTGGCCCTTACCGGCTATGACGCTTCCAGCCTTCGCTATGTCGGCGCCAAGGTGAAAGGGTCGACCATCGCGTTGACCTCGTTCATCGCGTATGCGCTGGGCAATACCATCGGCCTGGGCGTATTGACCGGCGGCACCGTGCGCATGCGCTTGTATACGGCAGCCGGCGTCGAAGCGACGCAAGTGGCAAAGGCCATCGCATTCAACGCCGCCGCTTTCGGTCTCGGCATGACGACTTTCGGCGCCGCCGGATTGCTGTGGGGCGCGCCGGATGTCGCCGGCATGCTGCACATCAAACCGCTGTCCCTGCAGATATTCGCCGGCGCGACACTGCTGGGCATAGCCGCACTGATCGTACTTTGCATGCGCCGCGACAGCCTGCTGCTGTTCGGCCGCTGGACATTGAAATTGCCTGACAGCCGCCTCGCAATCCGGCAACTGCTGATCTCCGCCGCCGATCTCAGCGCCGCTGCCGCCACATTGTGGTTCCTGTTGCCGAACCACGGCATGCCGCTGCCGACCTTCGCCGCGTTTTATGCAATCGCGATGGCGCTCGGCGTGCTCAGCCATGTACCCGGCGGCCTGGGCGTCTTCGAAGCAGTCATCCTGATGGCATGGGGGCCGCATGCGCCGGCCGGGGAAATCGCCGGTGCGCTGTTGATGTATCGCATCATTTATTTTCTGGTGCCGCTGCTGATTGCCGCGGCATTGCTGGCCGGTCTCGAAACGCGCGCTACCCTGGCGCCGATTGCGCGCGCCGCGGTGCGCTTGTCGCCGGGATTGATGTCGGCGCTGGTGCTGGTGGCCGGGATCATGCTGTTGATCTCCGGCGTGACGCCGGCCACCCATTCAGCCGAGCTTCTGCTGCGCACCACCGTGCCCTTGGTGGCAGTGGAAATCTCGCATCTGATCGGCAGCATCGCCGGTCTGGCGATGTTGTTCGTCGCGCGCGGCCTGCTGCATAAACTGGATGCGGCCTGGTGGGCCGCGCTGGGGCTGACGATCGTCGCCGGTATCCTGGCGCTGCCGAAAGGCATCGCGGTTTCCGAAATGCTGGTGCTGAGTTTCCTGACCGTGTTGCTGGTGATTTCGCGCAAACAGTTCAATCGCAAATCCTCGCTGTTTGCACAAACCTTCGAAGCCGGCTGGCTGCTGGCGGTGGCCAGTGTGATCGCCGGCTGTGCCGGCATTTTGTTCTTTGTGTATCAGGACCTGGCCTATGCCGACCATCTGTGGTGGCAATTTGCATTCGACGATTACGCACCACGCGCCATGCGCACCTTGCTGGTCGTGGCGACCCTCGGCGTAGCCGTGGGCGTGCGGCAGCTATTTCGCAAACCCGCCGGCCGTGCGGATAAACCGACAACGAAAGAACTGCAACGCGCGCAGCAAGTGGTGCAGTTGCAACCGGCCGCGGACGCCTGCCTGGCGCTGATGGGCGATAAAGCGCTATTGTTTTCCGCCTCCGGCAAGTCGTTCATCATGTACGCCAAGCAGGGGCGCTCATGGATTGCGTTATCGGATCCGGTCGGCGCGCAGCAAGAATGGCCGGAGCTGATCTGGCGCTTCATAGAAATGGTCGATGAACACGGCGGACGCGCGGCGTTTTACAAAGTACGGCCGCAAACCCTGCCGCTGTATCTGGATGCCGGCTTGCGCGCCTACAAACTGGGCGAAGAGGCTTATGTCACCCTGCACGATTTCAGCTTGCATGGCCCGCGCCGCGCCAAATTGCGGCATGGCGTCAAACGCGGCGAACGCGAAGGACTGGCATTCGAAATCGTTGCACCTGCGCAAGTCCCGGAGATCCTGGGGCAGATCCGCGCAATCTCGGATGAGTGGCTATTGATGCATCACACCCGCGAAAAGAGTTTTTCATTAGGGTCGTTCAAAGAGTCCTATGTCTTGCAGCAGCCGGTAGCGATCGTCAAACACGGCAAGCACATCGTCGCGTTCGCCACATTGATGGCGCCGGACGTATTGCGCATCGAAGCCGCGATCGATCTGATGCGCCAGCAGGCCGATGCGCCGGCCGGCACCATGGATTTTCTGTTTGCCAATATGATGTTGTATTGCCAGGCCCAGGGTTATCAGCGTTTCAGTCTCGGCATGGCGCCGATGTCGGGCATGGAGCAGCATCAACTGGCGCCGCGCTGGCATCGTTTCGGACGCATGATGTTTCAGCACGGCGAACGGTTCTATAATTTCCGCGGTCTGCGCAGTTTCAAAGACAAGTTCGATCCCGATTGGGAAGCACGCTATCTGATCGCCGAGGGGGGCTTGGCGCCGGTATTTACATTTTCAGACGTCACCGCCTTGATCAACGGCGGCCTCAAAGGGGCAATCGGTAAATGAAACGAATTTTCAGCAGTGGCGCCGCAAGGTTGATTGCGGCAATGGGCATGGGAGCATGCCTGATGCTGAGTGCGGGAACGGCCGGCGCGCGCGACGAAACCGCCGTGGCCGTTACGGCCGTCACCACCGTCACCACCATTACGCACGGCAAATTCCAGAATGTCAGAATTTACAAGCCGAAGGGCGAGCCCGGCGGCGTGGTGCTATTGCTGTCCGGCGAACAAGGCTGGGACAAGCGCGCAGCCCAGATGGCGCGCGCACTGACCGATCAGGGCGCGCTGGTGGCCGGCATCAATACCCGGCAATTGATCGCCAAACTGGATGCCGATGAAGGCCATTGCGTATTTCCCGATGGCGACCTGGAAAATCTCAGCCGCTTTTTGCAAGCCTATGAAAAATTGCCCGGCTACACCGTGCCGGTGCTGGCCGGCGACGGCGAAGGCGCGGCGCTTGCCTATACAGTTGTGGCGGGCACCACGGCCGATATCTTCGCCGGTCTGCTGACCTTCGATTTCTGTCCGGAACTGGCATTGCGCAAACCTTTGTGCAAGGGCGCAGGCACCAATTTCCACGTACGTCAGGCCGGTAGCGGCGTCGATCTGCTGCCGGCCAAAAAACTGCGCCTGCCATGGATCGCCCTGCAACATCGCAGCGATACCGAACTGCCGGGCGCCAGCATGGAATTTCCATCCTGCCATACGCGTGCAGCGCAGGCGTTCATCTCGGGCGTGGCGGGCAGCCAGTTGCAATTGCTGCCGCAACCTTCCGAAAATCCGCTGGCAGGCCAAGGTGTTTTCCCGCAATGGAAGGCGGCTTATCAACGCCTGAATATGCGGCGCGGGCCGGCGCCTGCGGCGGTTCCCGTGGCGGTACATGATCTGCCGATCGTCGAGGTGCCGGCCACCGGCCGCAACGCCAGCGTCGGTGATCAGACCATGGCCGTGTTCATCAGCGGCGACGGCGGCTGGGCCGGCATCGATCGCGAGATCGGCGACACGCTGGCCAAAAACGGCGTGCCCGTGATCGGCATGGATTCCTTGCGTTATTTCTGGGATGCGCGCACCCCCGCATCGACCGCCGCCGACGTTGCGCGGCTGATGCGTTTTTACATGGCGCACTGGCATAAAACCAAAGTCATTCTGGTGGGCTATTCGCAGGGCGCGGATGTGTTGCCGTTCGTGGTCAATCGCTTGCCGCCCGATATGCGCGATCAGATTGCGTTGACCGCGATGCTGGGATTGGGACGCAAAGCCGATTTCCAGTTCCGGCTCAGCAACTGGATTAAAAACAGCAACGACGGCTTGCCGATCCAACCGGAAGTCGATCGGCTGGGACTGGAATCGGGTAAATTTCTTTGCGTGTTCGGTTCCGAAGAAACCGATTCCGGCTGCCCTACCGCCGATGTGCGCACGATCAAATCCGTCAAATTAACCGGCGGCCATCATTTTGACGGCGATAACGCGGGCCTTGGAAAACGGATTTTGAATGCGGCGAAGTAACTATCCGCTATACGCTATGCCATCGCTGTGGCTGGCTGGGCAACGCTGATTTAGTGCCATGGGTGGCCTTTTTTTTAACGCGGCACGGGCTCTACCCCTCACCCAAATGAACGTCTTTTATGGATTTAAAGAAAGTTCGAAGTCGACTGATTTTCTTTAGTGTCATAAAAAATCGTTCATTTGGGTGAGGGGTAGGGCCCGTGCCGCGTTAAAAAAAAGGGCACCCATGGCGCTAAAAAAAAGCCACCCATGGCACTTAATCAGCCTTGCCTTAGTTAAAGGATGACGGGCTTGTCCGACAACTGATTGCGCTGCTCTTGCCCGATCTGCGGATAATGCCTGGTCAACAAAACATTCAGTTGCGCCAGCGCCGTCGGCAGGCTGTCGTGATACGCGTCTGAGGCAAAACCTGTAGTGACTGTTTTGCAAACCGCTTGCCATTCCGGTTTGGATATCACGCGATCGACGCCGCGGTCGGCGATGATTTCAACCTTGTGATCCGCCAGATTGATGTAAAGCAGTAATCCGCAATTTTCTTCCGTATCCCAAATACGGTAATGCGTGAAAAGCTCTACCGCTCGCCGCCGCGCGGTACCGCCCTGCAAAATAAAACCGGGTGTCAATGCCGCTTCGATAATGACACGGACCTCAGCGCGATGGGTCGCCTCACCGGCTGCGATAGCCTCTTGAATGGCCAGCAAACTGGCCGGTGGAAATAAGCGCTTCGCTGCACGCTTGGTGGTGCCGATATGACGCCAGAGGCGCAGGCCGATATTCATCACCAATCTCCCGAGGCGCCGCCGCCGTCAAAACTGCCGCCGCCGCCGGAAAATCCACCGCCGCCACCGAAACCGCCGCCACCGCCCCCAAAGCCGCCCCCGCCACCGAAACCACCGCCGCGTCCGCTTTGGCTGAGGACGCTGCCGATAACCACGCCGGCCGCAGCGCCCCAGTTATTGTGATTCAGATTATTGCCCGTTCCGCGCGAACGCAGGCGCGACACAACCACCAGCACGAAGAACAGCAATATCGGCAATAAACCCCAGAACCCGCCTCCCTGATCGCTACCGTTACCGGCGGAAGAATGCGGTTGCGCTTGTGGCGCGGCAGGCAGACTTTCCTTATTCAGCAAAGTCGACAGGGCAGCCACGCCGGCATTGAGCCCGCCGTAATAATCGTTTTGCCGGAAATAGGGCGCGATCACATCTTCCAGCACCCGTTTCGATTGCGCATCGGTCAGCGAACCCTGCACACCGCGTCCCGCTTCGATGCGCAAACGGCGCAGTGCTTTCGGATTGTTTTTCGCCACCAGCAGTATCACGCCGTCATCCACTTTGGCGCGGCCGATTTTCCAGGCATCGGCCACGCGGATGCCGTATTGCTCAATGGCTTCCGGTGCTGTGGAATCCAGCGTCAAAATGACGATCTGGCTGCCGCTCCGGGTTTCGTAGTCGGTCAGCACACTTTCCAGATTGGCGCGCTGGGCCGGGCTGAGCATGCCGGCATGGTCGTTGACATGGCCATCCAGCGCGGGGACGGTTACCAGCGCTTGTCCAAAGGCGCTGCTGCAAAGCGCGATCGATAGCAGGATCAACAGCGGGATCGATACCAGTAAAGTCAAAGCGCGTTTGAATGCCATGGTGGCGTTGCCTTTATTTATCGAAATTCACGGCAGGCGCAGTCGAAATCGCTTTTTCGTTTTCGACGGTGAAAGAAGGCTTGGTCTGATAGCCGAACAGCTTGGCCGTGATATTGCTCGGGAAGCTGCGCGCCAGCACGTTATAGTCTTGCACCGCCGCTATGTAGCGCTGACGCGCCACGGTAATGCGGTTTTCGGTGCCTTCCAGTTGCGATTGCAGATCGCGGAAACTGGTGTCGGCTTTCAATTGCGGATAATTTTCGGAAACCGCCATCAGCCGCGATAACGCAGACGACAATTGCCCCTGAACCTGCTGGAACTTGGCGAAGGCTTCCGGGTTGTTCAGCACTTCCGGCGTGATCTGGAAGCTGGTGGCTGCGGCCCGCGCACGGGTGACGGCTTCCAGCGTATCTCTTTCATGGCTTGCATAGCCCTTGACGGTATTGACCAGATTCGGAATCAGATCGGCGCGCCGCTGGTATTGATTGACAACTTCGCCCCAGGCGGCTTTGGTCGCCTCGTCCTTGGCTTGAAATTGGTTATATCCGCAACCGCTGAGAGTCAGCGCGGCGATCATGCATGCCAGCCATAAAGACCATTTTTTCATCGTGTTCTCACTATGTAGGTTGGTGTACAAGTTGGTGCATAAGCAGGCCAGCCGCTATCATGCCATGCGGCGGGCGGCGATGGACAAGTTACAATTGCGGATATTTAAAAATACCGGTATTTCCATGACTTTCATTCAAAAGCTATCCGCCGCGTGGGCCGCCAACGATTCGATGCTGTGCGTCGGTCTTGATCCGGACATCGCCAAATTTCCCCTGCATTTGCAGGGCAAACCGGATGCGATTTTTACCTTTTGCAAGGCAATTGTCGACGCCACCGCCGATATCGCCTGTTCGATCAAGCCGCAGATCGCCTATTTTGCGGCCTTGCGCGCCGAGGATCAACTTGAAGCGATCTGCGACTATATCCGCACTACCTATCCGGCGCTGCCGATCCTGCTCGACGCCAAGCGCGGCGATATCGGGGCGACTGCAGAGCAATACGCGCGCGAAGCTTTCGAGCGTTACAACGCCGATGCGGTGACGCTCAGCCCCTACATGGGTTTCGATTCCGTCGTTCCCTATCTGGAATGGAAAGACCGCGGTGCGATCGTGTTGTGCCGCACCTCGAATCCGGGCGGGTCCGATTTGCAGTTTCTGCAAGTGGACGGCGTGCCGCTGTATCAGCGCGTGGCGCGGCTGGTTGCCGATAAATGGAATACCAACGGCCAATGTGCATTGGTGGTGGGGGCGACTTTTCCGAACGAGCTGGCGCAGGTGCGGGCGATTGTCGGCGAGATGCCGTTGCTGGTGCCGGGTATCGGTGCGCAGGGCGGCGATATTGTCGCGACGGTGGCCGCGGGCGGCATTGCCGGCGGCCGCGGCTTGATGATCAGTTCGTCGCGCGCAATTTTGTATGCAGCGCCGAAATCGGCGGAACTCGGTGAATTCGCCGCGGCAGCGCGCCGCGTTGCATTGGAAACGCGCGAAGCGATCAACGCAGCAGCGAAGACGGCAAAGGCAGCAAAGACAGCAAAGTAAGCGGATCGAAATCAGCGGATGTTGCGGTAGATCCGCAAGTCAGCTTCCGCAAATTTAATTCAGCAAGTCGGGTTCAGCAAGTCAGGTAACGCTGTAATCCCTGCAAAGCATGCAACACA
>DASYCG010000111.1:0-16754 GCA_036500325.1 Herbaspirillum sp.
GTCTTTTATGGATTTAAAGAAAGTTCGAAGTCGACTGATTTTCTTTAGTGTCATAAAAAATCGTTCATTTGGGTGAGGGGTAGGGCCCGTGCCGCGTTAAAAAAAAGGCCACCCATGGCACTAAATCAGCGTTGCCCAGCCAGCCACAGCGATGCCGCTTCGGACGGCATCGGCCGCGACACGTAATACCCCTGCGCCACGTCGCAACCGAGCAATGCCAGGCGCTGCATGGTCGCTTCGTCCTCAATCCCCTCGGCGGTCACTTTCAGGCCGACCGTATGCGCCAGTGCAATGATGGCGCTGACGATCGCTCTGGCATCTTCGCTCTGCGCCATCTCGGCCACGAAAGAGCGATCGATCTTCAGGCTGTCGACCGGCAGCTTCTGCAAATAGGCCAGCGACGAATAGCCGGTGCCGAAGTCGTCGATGGACACCGTTACGCCCAGTTCGTGCAGACGCGTCAACACGTCCAGCGAGCGCGCCGGATCGGCCATGATCGAGCTTTCCGTCAATTCCAGTTCCAGATAGAACGCCGGCAATGCATGTCTTTCCAGAATCTGCTGCACCCGTTCCACCAGGCCGACATCGAGCAGATTGCGCATCGAAATATTGACCGCCATGGTGACGTAGTGCCCCTCTTCGTGCCAGCGCTTGCACTGTTCCACGGCGGTCTCGATGACCCAGATGGTAAGCGGATGAATCAGGTCGCTGATTTCGACAATCGGCACAAAATCGGCCGGATACAACAAGCCGCGCTCCGGATGCTGCCAGCGCACCAGCGCTTCAAACCCGATCACCGCGCCGTTGACCATCTCCGTCTTCGGCTGATAGTGCAGCGTGAATTCATGCTGGCCGAGCGCGTTGCGCAACTCGGTCATCAGTAGCAGGCGGCTCGGCGTCTGATCGGTGTCGGCCTGATGATAAAACACATAGCCGATCCCTTCGCGTTTGGCACGATACATGGCGGCATCGGCGTTGCGCATCAGGATCATGGTGCTGGCGCCGTCCTCCGGATAGCAGGCAATGCCGATACTGGCATTGATCTGAATCTGAATGCCGTTGAGCTGGAACGGCTGCTGCAGTTGCGACACGATATTGTGTGCGATGCCGGAAACCGATTCCACATGTTCCAGCTTATCGGCCAGAACGGCGAACTCATCGCCGCCCAGCCGGGTCAAGATGCTGGTCGAAGGCAAGGCGCCGCGCAAACGCTGCGCCACTTGCTGCAGCAGCAAATCGCCGGACTGATGGCCGAGCGCATCGTTGACTTCCTTGAACCCATCCAGATCGATGATCATCACGCCGAAAGCCCGTTGCACGCGGCCGTATTCGCCGATGGCGCAATCGATGGCCGACAGCAGCACGCCGCGGTTATACAGACCGGTGAGCGAATCGTGCTGCGCCTGATAGGCCAATGCCTCGTGATGCCGGCGCCGTTCGGTCACGTCCAGGAACGTCACCATGGCGCCGCTGATCTTGCCGTTGCGCCGGATCGGGTAGGACCAGTATTCGACCGGCAGCGCGGTACCATCCTTGCGCCACATCACTTCACCGTCCACATGCCGGTTTTCGCCGAACAGCTGTGAGCGTTGGGTCGGGCAGTCGTGTATCGGGTAGGCCTCGCCGTTTTCATGTTTGTAATGCACCAGATCGTGCATCACCTGGCCCAACAATTCGGTCGCTCTGGAATAGCCGAGCAGGCGCACGCAGGCATTGTTGGCGAAGATGCATCTGCCATTCATATCGATGCCGAAAATCGCCTCTGCGGTAGAGTCCATCAGCAGCGACAACATTTGATCGCGTTCGCTGATATTGCGCGCCATCGCTTCGCGTTCGGTCACATCGTTGACCAAAGCCAGCTGGGCCGGACTGCCGCCGAAGCTGGTCGGGAAGACCGCAATATCGACCAGGATGACGCTGCCGTCCTTGCGCCTGTGCCGCAGATGTTTGCCGGCTTCCGAAGACACCATATCGTGCATGTTCAGCGCGGGAGCCGGTTCCAGATCCTCGACCTTCATCAACAGGAATTGGGCGCGGCTATAACCGTAATGGGCGATCGCAGGATCGTTGACTGCCAGAATGCGCTGCGAGCGATCGTCGTACACCCACATCGGATAAGGGTTGCGTTCGAACAGCAAACGATATTCGGCTTCCGAATGCGTCAGCGCATCCTCGATGCGGCTGCGCTCGATCGCCACCGCGGCCAGCTCGGCAGCCATCTGGCTGAGCAGCAATTGTTCTTCGCCGACTTCCCGATAGCTGCGATAGTAAAGGGCGAAAGAGCCGAATACGCGGCCGCTGGAAGAGATGATGGGATACGACCAGCAGACTTTCAGGTCGTCGATGATATCTTGCGCCATCGACCACGCCGGGTCGGTCGCGATATCCGGCGTGATCACCAATTGCTTTTCGTACATGGCAGTGCCGCAGGTGCCGACGTTCGGGCCGATCTCCATTCCGATGACCGCTTTGCAATAATGCGCAGGGAGGTCCGGCGCGATGCATTCGACGACCGTTTTCCCGTCGGCGCCGAGCAGCAGAATCGATCCCACGGCATGATCGATCTGGCGCTGCGAAAACAAGACCAGCTCGGTCAGCGTTTCCGGCAACGGACGCCCGGCGGTAATTAATTGCAAAATCTTGTATTGGCCAAGCTGACGCGCCATGACGCGCCGCGTTACCTGCTCATGTTCGTACAACTCCTGGGCCATCTGATCGAATTGATGCGCAATTTCGACGAATTCCAGACCGCTGACGTTACCGCCGATGCGCGCCTTGAAATCGCGTTGCCGCAGCCGCTGCGCAGCCGCGGTCAGAAATCGTAAATTACGGCCGACGATCGCTTGGGTGCCGAACCAGCCGGCGCCCAGGGCCAGAATCATCAACAACAGAATGATCCCGACCGCAATCCAGAATTCACGGCTGGCCGCTTCCGGCAAAGCCTGCATCGGCTGCTCGTAGACCACCGTCAATGCGTTCTTGTCGTGCGGCGGGCCGCTACGGACGTAGCTGACCAGCCATTGATTGCCGTCGGCCGCCTGCAATACGGTGGCGCCGCGGTCGGCGGCGCTGTTCACACTCATCTGCGCCACACGCGTCAGTTCGATGCGGCTGGCGGCCGGCAGCGGGTGCGAACCCGCGCCCGACGACTGTAATAACGTACCGTTGCGGTCGAGCACCATGAAGCGCGCGCCATCGGCGATATTCATATCGGCCAGCGCAACCGCCATCGACGCCAGATTCAGACTGGCGAACAGCACCGCGTTGGGATTTTTATCGCTGCCATGCAGCGCCATCGCCACGACGATGGTCGGCTTGCCGGTGATGCGGCCCAATTGATATTCGCCGATAACGAAGTCCGGCGATTTCAGTGCCTTGATGAAATAGGGCCGATCCTTCAGATCCAGATTGGTCGCGGCCCGCTCGGCACTGCATTTCAGTGCGCCGTCCAGCGCGATGACGCCGAAATTGACATAACTGTTCTGCTGTTTCAGCAGATCCGCGGAGTAGCGCGAACAGGCGTCCCAGTCCTGTAGCTGGATCATCCGGGTGGCGGCGATCGCTTTAAGGGTTTCGGTAGAACTCGCGATCAGCCAGTTTTGGTAACGCGCCGCCAGATCGACGTAACTTTGTGCGTTATCACGCGCCAGCCGTTCGAAATCCATCCGTTGCTGGTACACATAAAAACAAAGGCCGATAAAGGTCGGGATCGCCGCCGCGCAAATGACCAGGAACATGCGGGCATAGACACTCCGAAAAATAGACCCGCGGATTTTCATGACAATGATCCGAACCGCCGGTCTGGCATAAAATGATTCCCCCATGAACACGCGCGCCAGACATCGAGAACAGGCGCGGCATTTTTTATTTATTCAAAAATACGATTCGAGAACAATACTAGGTCTATAGAATTATTGCCACTAATGCTACAAATAATTGTCGCAATAATTTGTAAACAATCCGGAACGGCAAGAAACCATCCGGATGGTTGGATTGAAATATGGTGAAGTAAGACGCGGCAGGACGCAATGACACGTTGTCATGTCACTGCGATGTCATAAAGTCATGCCGTCTTTATGTATTCGTCTACCTAGGGCTTAACTGAGTAAGTGGCGTTGCCCTAGGCCTGTAGCGCCATCAGACTGGCATTTCCGCCTGCAGCGGTGGTATTGACGCATAACGCCCGTTCGGCGACCAGCCGCCATAATGCGACGGCATCATCGGCATTGCTTGCCATACAGGCCACGATCGCGCCATCGCGCTCAGCCACTGCCGACAACAGCTGCTCGCTTTTTCTGCTGCCGGCTTCGTAAAGCACGAACGCCAGATGCCCGCACTCTTCATGGTGCGCCACCACCCGGATGCGGGCGCGTACCGGCGCCGGCAAACTGGCCGGCAATAATGCCTCGGTGGCCTGCAGCAGCACCGCTTGATTACCGGTGGCGAGCACGGCGGCCAATTGATTCAGCAAAACCAGGGTGCTATCCGTATTGCACAATACGGCGCCGCGTTCTACGAAACGCAGCGTATTGGTCTCACCGGTGGGGCCGGGCATGCACAACGATCGGCCATGCAAACTATCATGTGCATAACCGCGGCCTAAAGCCAGCAAGCGCTGATGGCCATGCGTGACGCACCAGGACAGCAACACTTCCAGCGCGGGGTCGGTGATGCTTTCGATGTCGGCTTTTGTCTCATCTCTGTCCGCGCCCTTGTCTGTGTCTTTATCCGCGCCTTTATCCGATACTGCATCGAGCCGCTCACCCGCCTTGCGTTGCAGGCGCTTCAAATAAAGCGGCCCGCCCGCCTTGGGTCCGGTGCCGGATTGCCCTTCACCGCCGAATGGCTGTACCCCAACCACCGCACCGACGATATTCCGGTTGACGTACATATTGCCGACGTGCGCCTGATTGACAATGGACGCAATGGTTTCATCGATACGGGAGTGCACGCCCAGCGTCAATCCAAAACCGGTCGCATTGATCGCGGCAATCAGTTGCGGCAATTCGTCGCGGCGATAACGTAATACATGCAATACCGGCCCAAACACCTCATGCCGCAGCGCCGTGATGTCGTCGATTTCGATAATGGCCGGCGCGACAAAGGTGCCCGCGGATGCGTTTGCCGGCAACGCCATTTGCGTTACCCCTTCTTTGCCTGCCTGCCGGCCTGCCTGCTTGAGCGAAGCGTCACGCGCCTTCTCTTTCTTCTTCTCCTTCTCTATATAGCGCTGTAAATTCTGTTGCGCCTCAATGTCGATGACCGGACCGACGTCCGTTTCCAGGCGATCCGGGCAGCCGATGCGCAATTCTTGCATCGCGCCATGCAGCATCTCCAGGGTTTTGTCGGCGATATCGGTCTGCAGGCAGAGCACGCGCAACGCCGAGCAACGCTGGCCCGCGCTATCGAAGGCGGAAGCAATGACGTCCGGCACGACTTGTTCGCATAAAGCGGACGAGTCGACGATCAGCGCATTCTGACCGCCGGTTTCTGCAATCAGGACAATCTCGCTGCCTTCGGCGATGGTGCGCCGCGCCAGCGTTCGATTGATCGATTGCGCGACTTGCGTCGAACCGGTGAACAACACCCCGCGCACGCGTGCATCGCCAATCAATTGCGCACCGACCGACTCGCCGCGGCCCGGCAGCAATTGCAATGCGCTGCCGGGGACGCCGGCTTCGTGCAACAACTGCACGGCGCGAAAAGCGATCAGCGGCGTCTGTTCGGCCGGCTTGGCCAGCACCACATTACCGGCCGCCAGCGCGGCGCTGATCTGGCCGATGAAAATGGCCAGCGGAAAATTCCACGGGCTGATGCACACGACCGGGCCCAATGCCATGGTCTGTCTTGGTCCGCCGGCATCGATCCGGGCGCTGTAATACCGCAAAAAATCGACCGCTTCGCGTAATTCCCCGATCGCATTCGGCAGCGATTTGCCGGCTTCCCTGATTGCCAGCGCCATTAATTCGACGCCATGCTTTTCAAACAATGCGGCCGCGCGCAACAAGATCGCTGCGCGCTGTGCCGGCGCGACGGCCTGCCATTCCAATGCCCCCGCAGCAGCCAGCGCCAGCGCACGCTCGACATCGCCCGCATCGGCTTCCAGCACGATGCCGACCAGATCGCTGTGATCGGCCGGGTTACGCAGCGCCACCGGCGCTTCGATCGCATGCAGACCGGCATTGCCGGGCAACGGCATGGCGCGCCACTGGCGCCGGCCGAAAACCGTCAGCGCACTGCTCAGCGCCCGCAGGGTATGTTCATCGCTCAGATCGAAGCCGGCCGAGTTGCGGCGTTCGGCGCCATACAGATCTGCCGGCAACGGGATCGCCGGATGCGCCGCGCCGTTCAATCGGGTCGCCGCGGCAATCGGGTCCGCCAGCAACGTATCGACCGCCACATCGGCATCGATCAGTTGATTGACGAATGATGAATTGGCGCCGTTTTCCAGCAACCTGCGCACCAGATAGGCCAACAGCGTTTCATGCGAGCCGACCGGCGCATAAATACGGCAAGGCACATTCAATTTATCTGCGCCGACTATCTGGTCGTACAGGTTTTCGCCCATGCCGTGCAGGCACTGGAATTCGTAATCGGTGACTTGCATGGCGCAGGCCTGGGTGTAGATCGCTGCCACGGTCAATGCGTTATGCGTCGCGAATTGGGGGTAGATCACATCGGCCGCGGCCAGCAGCCGCTGCGCGCACACCAGATACGAAACATCGGTATATACCTTGCGCGTATAGACCGGATAACCCGGCAGGCCATCGATCTGGGCGCGCTTGATTTCAGCATCCCAGTAAGCCCCTTTGACCAGGCGCACCATCAATTTACGGCCGCTGCGGCGCGCCAGATCGACCAGGTAATCGATCACATACGGGCTGCGCTTTTGATAAGACTGCACCACGAATCCGATGCCGTCGAAGCCGCTCAGGTCGGGATCGAAGGCGAGCGCCTCGATCAGGTCCAGCGACAATTCCAGCCGATCGGCTTCCTCGGCATCGATATTCAGGCCGATGCCATGATGCCTTGCCAGCAGCGCCAGCGCTTTCAGGCGCGGCAGCAACTCCGTCATTACTCTGGTTCTTTGCATCCTGCCATAACGCGGATGCAGGGCCGACAGCTTGACCGAAATGCCGGGGCCGTTCTTGATGCCGCGCCCATTGCTGGCGCGGCCGATCGCCTCGATGGCCGATAAATAAGAGGCGTAATAACGCTCGGCATCGGTCGCGGTCAATGCCGCCTCGCCCAGCATGTCGAACGAATAGCGGTAGCCGCGCGCTTCCCTGGAGCGGCCGTTGGCCAGCGCTTCACCGATATTGCGGCCGGTAACGAATTGCCGTCCCAGCATGCGCATCGCCAGATCGACGCCTTTGCGGATGACCGGCTCGCCGCCCTTGCTGATCAGGCGGGTAATCGCCGCGCCCAGGCCGCGTTCGCTGGTGCTGCCGACCAGCTTGCCGGTCACCAGCAAACCCCAGGTGGCGGCATTGACGAACAGCGACGGCGATTCGCCCAAGTGGCTGCGCCAGTCGCCCTTGCTGATTTTATCCGCGATCAAACGGTCGGCGGTCTGGTGATCGGGAATACGCAGCAACGCTTCGGCCAGGCACATCAGCGCCACGCCCTCTTCCGACGACAGCGAAAATTCCTGCATCAGCGCATCGACGCCGGGAGAATTGCCGCGCTTGGCGCGTGCCGCCAGCACCAGACGGCGCGCCAGGCTTTGGGTCGCCTGATGCAAAACACGATCGTCCGTCACTTGCGTCAGCAAGTGACGCACCGCCTCGCCTTCGTCGATCCGATAGGCGCTGGTAATGGCGCTGCGCAACGGCAAGGCATCTGCGATGACTTCCGCAGCAAAGGCCGAAAAAGGCAAAAAACCGTCAGATTGAACAGGTGCGGACATGGCTAGAACTGGAGCTTGAATTGGAACAATGAGCGAGGACATTTAAATTTTTGTTTAATTCGGCAATCCGGTCATGGCGCGAATGCAAAAGACCTCTGCAGATGCGCCAATTCTATGAGAAAGAAACAAATATTAATTCCGTTAATATTGAACGTTCTACAAACAAAATTACACTTTATTTTTGAAAGACCGAATTAAATTTTTCGCCCACTCTGTCCAAGAGTCGCCCAGATATCGCCCGCCGGGGCGTGACGATGCCGCGCGTCAATTCGCGCAGATCAAGTTGATGTTTTTATAATTGAATGGCATTCAGATAGCGTTGCCGCGCTTCCTCTTCCAGCCGCGCATCTTCGATTTCCCGTAGCACGGCGCCGACATCGGCTTTGGTTTCATCCGGCGCCACATAGCCGGTCAACGGCGTCTCCGGCGTCAGCAACCCGGCCTGATACAGCGCCCAGATTTCCTTCCCGTACTGGCTGCCGATCAGGCTTGGCGCAAAGCGGCCGAAATAACCGGCCAGATTGGCGACATCGCGCAGCAGCATATCGCCGGCGCCGGTATTGCCGGCAGCATCCACCGCCTGCGGCAAATCGATAATGACCGGGCCGTCGGCCGTCACCAGGATATTGAATTCGGACAAATCGCCGTGAATCACGCCGGCGCACAGCATCAGGACAACCTGATGCAACAGGCCGGCATGGTATTGCAACGCCAGTTCTTCGCTCAACGCCACATCGTTGAGGCGCGGCGCGGCATTGCCGTCGGCATCGGTCAACAGCTCCATCAACAACACGCCCTGGAAACAGATGTAGGGCTGCGGCACGCGCACTCCGGCGGCGGCCAGCCGATACAAGGCATCGACTTCGGCGTTTTGCCAGACTTCCTCGGCCATCTTGCGGCCGTAGCGCGTCCCCTTTTCCATCGCGCGCGCCTGTCGGCTGTTCTTGACCCGGCGCCCTTCCTGATAGGACACGGCCTGATGAAAACTGCGGCGATCGGCTTCCTTGTAGACCTTGGCGCAACGGATATCGTCGCCGCAACGGACCACGTAGACGGTCGCTTCCTTGCCGCTCATCAACTGCCGCAGCACTTCGTCGATCAGGCCCTCTTCCACCAGCGGTTCAATTCGTTTTGGAGTCTTCATAGGCACAGGCATTTAACGGAATTGCAAGCCTAACAGACTATCTTGCTAATTCAGCTACACTGTTTCCTTCAATTTTCCCTAATAATAAACAGAAATAGACGCAGGAATAGAAGCAGAGACTATGGAAAGCTTGGATTTACATGTACTCCGATCGGCCCGCGACTGGTTCGCCGCCGGCCATACCGTCACGCTGGTGACCGTAGTAGAGACCTGGGGCAGCGCACCGCGTCCGCCCGGTGCATTGCTGGCCATACGCGACGACGGCATTGTCGCCGGTTCGGTCTCGGGCGGCTGCGTGGAAGACGATTTGATTGCCCGCGTACGTCAGGGCCAGCGCGCCGCCGCACCCGGTTTACTGACCTACGGCGTGACTAAAGACGAAGCGGCGCGCTTCGGCCTGCCATGCGGCGGCACCTTGCGTTTGGTGCAGGAGCCATTGATCGATATCGCCTGGCTGGATCAATTGCTGGCCCGTACCGGCAAGCATGAACGGGTATTGCGCACGCTCGATCTGGACAACGGCCAGGTGACGCTCAACAGCGACGCCGATCCGTCCGAAGACGAATTGCGCTTCGACGGCAATCGTCTCAGCACCTGGTTCGGGCCGCGCTGGCGGCTGCTGATGATTGGCGCCGGGCAATTGTCGCGGGTGTTGGCGCAGATGGCGGCGGCACTGGATTATCAAGTGATGGTGTGCGACCCGCGCGAAGAATACAACCAGACCTGGGATGTGCCGGGCGCGCAATGGCTGCCGGGCATGCCGGACGATGTCGTGCTGAGCATCGAGCCGGACGCCCACACCGCCATCGTGGCGCTTACGCACGATCCGAAACTCGACGATATGGCCCTGCTGGAAGCGTTGAAGTCGCCGGCGTTTTATGTCGGTGCGCTGGGCTCCCGCGCAAATACCGCGAAACGCCGCGAACGGCTGGCATTGTTCGACCTGACCGAGGCCGAGATTGCACGCCTGCATGGACCGATCGGATTGCATATCGGCAGCCGCGTGCCAGCCGAGATCGCGGTATCGATACTGGCCGAAATCACCTCCGTGAAAAACGGCGTGTCGCTGACACAGAAAAAAGCCAATGTCTGAGATGCAAAAGCAAAGCCCGGCGGGCTTATCGGTTGGCTTACTGCTGGCCGCGGGCAAAGGCAGCCGTTTCGACGGCAGCGGCCGGCAATCCAAACTATTGGCCGCCCTGCCCGACGGCACCCCGGTCGCACTGGCCTCGGCGCGCCATCTGCTGCAATGCTGCGCCAGGGTGCTGGCAGTCTTGCCGCAGCATGCGGCGCCGCCGCGCGATCAACACATCTCCACGCTGGTCGGCCTGCTGGCCTCGGCCGGCTGCGAAATCGTCTTTTGCCCCGATAGCGACGCCGGTCTCGGCCATTCATTGGCGGCGGGCGTGCGCGCTGCGCCGGACGCCCGCAATTGGCTGGTAGCGCTGGCCGATATGCCCGGCATTACGCCGCAGACCATGCAGACAGTAGCGGCCGCCTGCCATCAGGCGCATGACATTGCGGTGCCGGTATATGCAGACCAGCGCGGTCATCCGGTGGCGTTCGGCAGTGCTTATTACGATCAGCTTGCAGCCTTGCAAGGCGATAGCGGCGCGCGTGCGGTTTTGCGTGAGAATGCCGCAGCGGTGATCGAAGTGCCATGTGCCGATGCAGGTATCTTGCGCGACATCGACACACCACGGGATCTGGCCGATTTTGCGCCTAGAAAGAATTCAGTTTTGTGATTGAAGACTGCTGCATCTGAGGAGATGCATCGGGCTTTATGACGATAGTGTCAGGTGCTGCAAAATACCGCCGCGAAAGCCATAGAATGCACGCTTTTCAGCGAACAGCACGGAGCGCGCATCTTGAATTTCACCGGGCTGGCAACAACACTGCCAAATTTTTCAGCGGTTGCAAACACCTTTGCACCGTACCTGCCATCTACTCAACATCCCCCTTATCACCAGGCGCCGGCGGGCGCGGAGCAAGTCCCGCCAGCCAGCGCATTTGCCAATAAGACCTTCAGATATCAGCGGCGGCTTCCGCAAGCTCTGCCGCATCTGCATCCTCCGCAAAACACCCGGCAAACCCGTCTCACGTTATCCGATCCGCAAGCTGTTTCCCGCAGATCGAAGCGGGCTGCCGTCAACCGGGTTTCATCATCTTTGCTGTCTGTGCCGTCGGTGATGCAAGCAGCGCGCGAACATACCGACGATTTATTTAGCCGCGCCTATGCGGGGATATATCGCTGCACGCCGACGCAAGCGCGCGAGGCGCTGCGGGAAGCCGATCAAACGCTTTATGACGACTGGCGCGACCTGAGCGCAATCGATCAACTCAAATGGACGCCCGCCGTCGACAATCAACCGCGCAGCGCCTACGACCTGGCTTCGGCAGCAATATCATTTGCCGCCTATCGGCATCAATACCCGGAGCAAGATGAGATGGCGGCACTTGCCCGGGCCAGGTTTTATCTGACCCAGGCCGCAAAGACCGCCGCCGACGATTCCGCCAAACTGGCCCTTTATCAAAGTGTGCTGCAACGCGGATTGCATTGGATCGATCTGCAAAAAGCACACATCCAGGATCTAAGCGCCACGCAAATTTTGCAAACGGTGTCGCGCCATCGGCACCCGGACATCGCCAATCGCAACACATTCGGCGGCGCACTTGCCGAGCACTTGCAAAACGAACGCGACGTGATCGTCGATGAAGCCGCCCTGATCGCCTATTTCGCCTGGCGCATGCAGATCCCCGGCCCAGACTACCCAATTTTGTCCGATATCCGCAACGGCTACGTCAGCGCGTTAATAGATGAATGGCAGGATGCCGCACTCGGCATCAGCCTGCTGCCGTCGAGCCCGGTCCCCCCCGCCCATGCCGCTTTTTATTACGACGGCGCCATCCTGCAAAATGCACGCGGCAAAGACGGAGAGCAAATAGCGGATGCCATTTACGATGGCGCACCCTATGCAGAAGAAGAACCGGTCATGCAGCGAATCATCGACAAAGCCGGCAGAAACAGATATCTGATGGGGCAGCCCGATAGCCCGAACGGTCAGGATGGCCGGAACGCCATCGCCCAATGGGCTGCGCTAAACGAAGCGATGCACGGTATTGCCCCCCTCGATCCGCGCTACCGATCGCGTCCCGAAACCGTCAAGCTCGCGGGTGTCTGGCTGACGCGCGAAGAAGTACATGCGATCGTGGATAAAACCATGCGCAATCTGATGATCGATACCGTCTATCCCGGCGGCACCACACTGCATGCCGTCGCCACCACGGTTCTGCGCTTCGGGGCGATGCACGGTATCGCGTTCGACAGATATCATGAGCCTGAAATGCTGATCAAAGCCTTTAACCGGCTCCAGATCGCCTGGCGCTCCGATCCGCATTTTCCTGTCGCGCCATGGATCTGCGCTTCCCATTATCTTGCCCAGACCGGCAATGTATTGTTTATTAAACAGTCCTCGCCGCTTTCGACTCCGCAACAGATCGCCCTGCAATTGAACGCCGACACGCTGCCGGCAATACGCGAAGCCGACGGCACCGCCCCCAAGGGATTCTGGAACAGGACGCTGGAAGCGCTTTTGGACGCACCGCATTTCCAAGCCCAGGACATCGCTTCCATCGACCGGAATGGAAGGCGCACGGCCTACGAAGGCTTGGCCGCACGCGCGCAAGCGCTTGCCCACCCGCCCGAAACGATTTTTTATGAAGATTCCGACGATTTGAATCAAAAGCTCGAAGCCTATTGGACAGAACGCTCGCTGGCGCACGCGTCATACCCTGTCTACGACGAGAACTTTCAGATGGAATGGATTTTGCGGGAAAAGCTGGGAATGACGGATGCCGACCTGCAAACCCGAAAGCCGATCCTCATCAACCCTCCCGGATTTAAAGACACACCACTAATAATACCAAACGTCGTTATGGCGACGCCGTTGCAACAATTCAAAGACCATCGCAATTTGGTGCGTGACGAGATTACATTCAATAAGCGGATAATCAAACCCGAAAGAGCACTGAACGCTGCCAAGGAAAAAGCCAGGGCCTCGCTTTTGGACAATCCTATTATCATCGCCAAGGCAAAAGAAATGCTGCGGCACCGCGGCGAGGCGCTCGACGATGGCACCATCGATTCCCTGCGCAATGCGATGGCGGACGGCATCGTAGGCGAGCCTGAAAAAACCGAGGCCGAGATACTGTTGGCATTGCTGGAGCCGATATTCGGCAGTCAGACGGTTACCACCATCGTCAACGCAATTGCCAGCGGAAAGCCACGGGAAATGCTGGGACTATTGCCATTTATCATTCCACTGTACGACATCGAAGAAGGCATCAGGCATAGAGACTGGCGCCTGGCGCTGGAGGGCGCGCTTCATTTCGGCGCAGACGCGATATTCGTTGCGCTGGGCGCGGGCATGGAAGGTGTCCTGCGGCGGCAATTGGCGCGCGACATCAAAACCATGGCGCTCGCTCGCGGACGCATGTCGCCAACCGAGCGCGCCGGCGTCAATATGATGATCGAAATGACGGACCTGTATCCCGAAGTATCTCCCGAGCAGTTGCGTGAGCGCAGAGTGACCACGACGGAGGATACATTCAATGTGCGGGCAACACCGCACGATTCTCTCCCGGCGCCGGCGGTGACCGATTCGATGACGCAGACCGAGCCGGAAATGCCGAACCGCAGGCTGACGCTATACAACCCCGACAAGCGCCTGCAACATACGCTCTATCTGTTGGATGAACGGCGCAGAGTACCTGTGGAGCGGCTCAACGGCATCTTCGTCGAGACCGATCTGCGAGGCAAGGTTATCCCAAACGCGCCACTGATTTTCGGCAATCTCGAACTCGGCCGCGGCTATCGTCTCAATCGCAAGCTCTCGCTGACCGGCGCAACCATTCTGGAAGAAGCGGATTTACTGCTGCGCGATACCGTGGCCGACGTTTTGCGCTATTGGAAAAAACTGAAGGCAAAACCCAACATCCGGGTCCGGCGCGCAGAACCGCATCAGCTTGTCCGGCATCTGTTTGAACGCACCGACCACCCTCTATTCACCGAATTCAAACAGTTCTGGCAAAAGGCTTATGCGCGTTCCAGCACAGCTGTGGCCATCATGAACGCCGCATACGACAGCGTGGTGCACAGGGGAAATTGCGTGGTCGAGTTCGACGCCCCCAAAGCCACGGGATGCCGGCTCGGCACACTCTGCCTGCTCAGCGACAGCGCGCTGGCGGACAAGCGATTCCTATCGATCTATGGCGAAACGCCGTTTCAGCGCGCGCGCATGTGGGTACATGAATTTTTGCACTGGGCGACCGGATTACCCGATGCAGCCGCGCAACAAGAACATAATCACCGGGGGCCTACGGTCTACCTGACGGAGCGGATATTACTTGAAATGGGCGACAAGCCGGACGCGCAGCGTCTCGCGTATAAAGGGCTCTCCGATCTCAATGCGGGAAAAGTCGAACATCGGATGTGGCTGGAGAACTTGCGCGCGCTCCATGATCTAGCCCTTGCGGAAGATAAATATCTGGACCGGGAACTGGACGATAAGCGCGACTTTTCCGCCGGCCAGGTCATCTTGGGACAAAAAATCACGCACCGCGTTACCGTGCGCCAGGGTCTTGCGCTGATCCGGCAACTCGAACCTTTCAAGGCATCGGCGTTGAAGCATCCGCGGCAGCTGTTTCAGAAAGTATGCAGCGCGTTCCGTCCCTCACCGGATATTGCGCATCGGGAATTCATGGAACGCCTGATTACCGACAGCAAGACTTTCGCCACGTTAGCGGCCACCTGGTCCTCCAGGCAGCACCACACACCCGTTACGATACGCCGAATAGCTTTCCCGACGCTTGAACCGTGGGCATGGCATATGGATTTCGCCCACGCCGTTTACCAACGAAAAATCTGGCTCAATGAACAATCACTTTATTACCATTCCGATTCCGCCCTTTCGGCCATGTCGCCGCTGCGCCAGTATGCCGGCGCCGTCATCGAATTTTTCCTTGACGAACTCATACCTTCCGAACAGAGGCTGGAGTTAAAGAACATGCAGACCGAACGCGGCCTGGCCGTCACGCTTGAAAATGAAGTATTAAGCCAGATCGGAGACGCCTCGCCGCCACGAATCTGCTTCGCCTTGACGTCCAATCCGCAATCCCAGCTGCATCATCAAAGCGCTGTCATTCGCGTAGCGCACAGCGAAAATGGCTTTCTGCGCCAGCAGGTTCGCGGCGGCCTATCCGAAAAACCGATCCAGGAGGAGGACGACATACTGGGGCTGTCGAATGAAGCCGGCCTGGAGAAATTCCAGCTTTAAGGCAAGGCTGATTAAGTGCCATGGGCGGCTTTTTTTAGTGCCATGGGTGGCCTTTTTTTTAACGCGGCATGGGCCGTACCCCTCACCCAAATGAACGTCTTTTATGGATTTAAAGAAAGTTCGAAATCGGCTGATTTTCTTTAGTCCCATAAAAAATCGTTCATTTGGGTGAGGGGTACGGCCCATGCCGCGTTAAAAAAAAGGCCACCCATGGCACTAAAAAAAGCCGCCCATGGCACTTAATCAGCCTTGCCTTAATTCTTAATTTTAATTCTTGCGCAAGCCGCTTAACATCTGTCCGACGTTGTAACGCATCAGGCTGAGGTAATCGGAAGCTACGCCGCCCGGCCCGGACAGTGCATCGGAATACAGTTTCCCGCCTGCTTCGACGCCGGCTTCGCGGCTGATCTGTTCCAACAACTTCGGACTGGTCATGTTTTCGATGAACACCGCCTTGATGTGTTCCTGCTTCATCTGGCGGATCATCGCCGCAACTTCCCTGGCGCTTGGCTCGCTGTCCGTCGCCATGCCTTGCGGTGCGATGAATTCAATCTTGTAGCGCGCGCCGAAATAATGAAATGCATCGTGCGAGGTAATGATCTTGCGCTTGGCCGCCGGGATCGCCGCGATCTGCGTGGCGGCCCAGTTATCGAGTTGTTTCAGGGCCGCGATATAGGCATCGCCGTTCTTTTTGTACAGGGCAGCGCCGGCCGGATCGAGCTTGCTCAGCGCGGTCACGATATTGGCGGTATAGGTCATGATGTTGACCGGATCCTGCCAGGCGTGCGGGTCGGCATGCTCCAGATGATCGTGCGCATCTTCGTCCACCATCTCGCGTGCCTTGATGCCTTGCGACGCAACCACGATCTCGCCCTTGAAATTGGCCGCATGCGCCAGCCGGTCCAGCCAGCCTTCGAAGCCCAGGCCGTTGACCACGATCAGCCTGGCATGCGCAACCTTCTTGATATCGTCCGGACTCGGTTGATACACATGCGCATCCTGATCGGGACCGACCAGCGTGCTGACGGCAATGCGCTCGCCGCCGACCTGGCTGACGATATCGCCCAATATGCTGAAACTGGCCAGCACCGGCAACTTGTTTTCTGCGCCTGCATCGGCAGACACCGCAAGGACGAGGGCCGCAATCAAGCCGGCCCGAGTGAACAGCCTTTTTAATGTAAACATGGATATTTCCCTGAAAGTGATCGAAAACCGGTTTAGCCGTCTAAGGCAAGGCTGATTAAGTGCCATGGGCGGCTTTTTTTTAGTGCCATGGGTGGCCTTTTTTTTAACGCGGCATGGGCCGTACCCCTCACCCAAATGAACGTCTTTTATGGATTTAAAGAAAGTTCGAAATCGGCTGATT
>DASYCG010000112.1:0-24989 GCA_036500325.1 Herbaspirillum sp.
GGGCCGTACCCCTCACCCAAATGAACGGTCTTTTATGGATTTAAAGAAAGTTCGAAGTCGACTGATTTTCTTTAGTGCCATAAAAATCGTTCATTTGGGTGAGGGGTACGGCCCGTGCCGCGTTTAAAAAAAGGCCACCCATTGCACTAAATCAGCGTTGCCTTAAATAAATACCGGTTCTGGTTCTAACATCACACCAAAGCGCACCTGAACATCGGCCTGGATGGCTCTTGCCAGTGCAACGATCTCCGCCCCTGACGCTCCGCCGTTATTTACCAGCACCAGCGCCTGCTGCGGATACACACCGGCCGCACCCATCGTTTTACCCTTCCAGCCGCATTGATCGATCAACCAGCCGGCCGCCAGTTTGAAGCTGCCATCGGCCTGGATATAACTGATCAACCCCGGGAAATCCTGCAGTAAATCGTTGCGCCGTTGCGCCGCCACCACCGGATTTTTGAAGAAGCTGCCGGCGTTGCCGATCACCGCAGGGTCCGGCAATTTGGCGCTGCGGATCGCAATCACCGCTTCGCTGATCTGCGTCGGCGTCGGCTGGCTCACGCCGCGCGCCGTCAACGTTTTGGCCAATTCCGCGTAGTCGATTCGCGGCTGCCATCGCTTCGGCAGCGCAAAGGTGACATCCAGCACCACCGCGCGATTGCGCAGCGCATGCTTGAAAATACTGTCGCGATAGGCAAATGTGCAATCCGCGTTGTGCAGCGTCGATATCTCATCGCTGATGAAATCGTA
This sequence comes from Herbaspirillum sp., assembly GCA_036500325.1. Classification (GTDB taxonomy): domain Bacteria; phylum Pseudomonadota; class Gammaproteobacteria; order Burkholderiales; family Burkholderiaceae_D; genus Herbaspirillum. The sequence goes on from DASYCG010000112.1 coordinate 751, forward strand.
AATCGTCAGGCTATGCAGGATGTCTTTGATCTCAACGCCATAGGCACCGATATTCTGGATCGGCGACGCACCGACGTTGCCGGGTATCAGCGACAGATTTTCCAGGCCGCCCAAGCCCTGCGCCAAGGTCCACAACACCAGCCGATGCCAGCTTTCACCTGCGGCAGCACGCACATAAGTTGCCTGCCCGTCGCTATCCACAACGGCAATGCCGGTATTGCGCATATGCAGCACCAGGCCCGGGAAATCGCGTGTCAGCAGCAGGTTGCTGCCACCGCCCAATACCAGCCGCGGCAAGGCCGCCAGCACCGCATCGTTGCGCACCGCGCGCAATAAATCCGCATCGACAACCGGCAGATAAGCGTGTGCCGCGGCATCGATGCCGAAGGTATTTAAATTGCGCAGGGGAAAATCGCGCTGCAGTGGGATTGGAAACATAAGCGCAGAATTATAGTCCTGCCCGACGGCTTGGCGGCAATCGTCAGGAAATGACATAAAATAACGTTTTTGCAGTTAAAGGAAATCAGCATGCCATCATTCGATACAGTCTCAGAAGCCAATATCGTCGAAGTCAAAAATGCGGTCGATCAAGCCAACAAGGAAATCACGACCCGCTTCGATTTCAAGGGCAGCGATGCCCGCGTTGAACAAAAAGAACGCGATCTGACCGCTTATGCCGATTCAGAATTCCAGCTCGGCCAGGTGCGCGATGTGCTTACCGGAAAAATGGTCAAGCGCAATGTCGACGTCCGTTTCCTCGACATCGGCAAGATTGAAAAAATCGGCGGCGACAAGGTCAAGCAAGTCATCAAGATCAAAAACGGCATTGAAACCGAAGATGCGAAAAAAATCGTGCGCATCATCAAGGACAGCAAGATGAAAGTGCAAGCCAGCATTCAGGGCGATGCCGTGCGCATCACCGGCGCCAAGCGCGATGACCTGCAAGCCGCGATGGCGATGCTGCGCGGTAAAGTTGAAGACCTGCCGCTGGAATTCAATAACTTCCGCGACTAGGAAATCTCTGCTGTCGAACTTGCAATTGACCAAGCGGGAGCGTCAAGGCAAGATCGCTGAATGGAAACTAGAGTCACAAAACTGGAAACCGCTGTTGAATATATACAGCGTGATATTTCCGAAATGAAGACGGATATTCGGGATATCAAAAAAGATATGCGTTCCGATTTCCGTCTTCTTTTCGGGGCAATAATTGCCGTCGCCTTAGGTTTGTCTGCTTTATTCGCAAAAGGATTTAACTGGATTTAAACCTGCTTGAAATCGGTACGAAAACGGATAAACCATAAAACAACGCCCTGGAGTCAATGAACTGACTCCAGGGCGTTTTTTTTCATTCGACCCAAACGCTACTGACTCAACGCTAAACTCAAGCTTCCCGCGCACCCACCAAACGCCGCTGCTTGACCGCATCGGCCAGGCCTTGCAAGACGCCCAGGCTGTCGTCCCAACTGATGCAACCGTCGGTCACCGACTGGCCGTAGACCAGTTCCTTGCCCGGCACCAGATCCTGACGTCCCGCCACCAAATGCGATTCCACCATCACGCCGATGATGCGTGAATCGCCGCCGGCGATCTGATTGGCGATATCGGCGCACACGGGAATTTGGTTTGCCGGGTTCTTGGAGCTGTTCGCGTGCGATGCATCGATCATCAGGCGCGATGCCAATCCGGCGGCGGCGATGTCCTTGCAGGCTGCTTCAACGCTCGCGGCATCGTAGTTCGGCGCCTTGCTGCCGCCGCGCAGGATAATGTGGCAATCCTCGTTGCCGTTGGTCGAAACGATCGCCGAATGGCCACCCTTGGTCACCGACAAAAAGTGGTGCGGCTGCGAGGCAGCTTTGATCGCATCGACCGCGATCCGCACATTGCCATCGGTGCCGTTCTTGAAACCGACCGGGCACGACAGACCGGAGGCCAGCTCGCGATGGATTTGCGATTCGGTGGTACGCGCACCGATCGCGCCCCAGCTGATCAGATCGGCCACGTATTGCGGGCTGATCACATCCAGGAATTCAGTGCCGGCAGGCAGGCCCAGTTCATTGATGTTGAGCAGCAATTCACGCGCCGCACGCAGGCCGTCGTTGATGCGGAAGCTGTTATCCATGAACGGATCGTTGATCAGGCCCTTCCAGCCCACGGTAGTGCGAGGCTTTTCGAAATAGACGCGCATCACGATTTCCAGTTCGCCTTTCAGGCGTTCGCGTTCGACGATCAGGCGGCGCGCATATTCCATTGCGGCTTTCGGATCGTGGATCGAACAAGGTCCGATGACAACCATGACGCGATCGTCCTGGCCATGCAGGATGCGGTGCAATGCCGTGCGGCATTCTGCTGTCGTATTCTCCACTTGCTCGGATACCGCGAATTCGCGAATCAAATGCGACGGAGGGGTTAATTCTTTCATTTCTCGTATGCGTAGGTCGTCGGTGCGTGGCATTTTTTCTTCTCCTGGATTTGAATGCGGGCTAATCGTGCTGCTAATCAATAAGTGAATAAAAAAAACCGCCATCGCTGGCGGTTTTTTTGAAAATTTGGTTTCGAATTCTGCTTACGAACGCTTACCGCTTTTCACCGCCTTGGGGCTGGAATAGCTAAAGTAAAAGAAAAAGTAAGCGTTTGAGAAAGTCATTATTCGATGAAACTCTTAAAAGATGGACAATATTGCCTTAAATTAAAAAATTTGGCAAGCAGAAAGCGGGGCAACGGGCTGATAGAGGCGATTTGCGTCCCCTTGCTGCTGTTTTAGGCCGTGCCGCCGACCGTTACGCCATCCAGACGCAACGTAGGCTGTCCGACGCCCACAGGCACGCTCTGGCCTTCCTTGCCGCAGACGCCGACACCCGGATCGAGCTTCATGTCGTTGCCGATCATCGAAACCCGGTTCAATACATCCGGCCCGTTGCCGATCAGCGTCGCGCCCTTGACCGGATAAGTGACCTTGCCGTTTTCGATCATATAGGCCTCGCTCGCCGAAAACACAAACTTGCCGTTGGTGATATCGACTTGTCCGCCGCCGAAATTGACCGCATACAAACCGTTCTTCACGGATGCGATGATTTCGGCAGGATCCTTATCGCCGTTCAACATGTAGGTATTGGTCATCCGCGGCATCGGCAGATGCGCGAACGATTCGCGCCGCGCATTGCCGGTTACCGGCATCTTCATCAGCCGCGCATTCATGGTGTCCTGGATATAGCCTTTCAGGATGCCGTCTTCGATCAGCGTGGTGCATTGCGTCGGATTGCCTTCATCGTCGATATTGAGCGAACCGCGGCGATCCGCAATGGTGCCGTCGTCCACCACGGTCACGCCCTTGGCCGCAACGCGCTGGCCGATGCGGCCGGCAAATGTGCTGGAACCCTTGCGGTTGAAATCGCCTTCCAGGCCATGGCCGATCGCTTCGTGCAGCAAAATGCCGGGCCAGCCCGAACCGAGCACCACAGTCATCGGACCGGCAGGCGCCGGCCGCGCATCCAGATTGACCAAAGCCGAAGCAACCGCTTCGCTTGCATATTGTTCCAATAAGGCGTCGCTGAAATAGGCATAGCTATAGCGGCCGCCGCCACCGCTGCTGCCCATCTCGCGGCGTCCGTTCTGTTCGACGATCACGGTGACCGAAACGCGCACCAGCGGACGGATATCGGCGGCAATCACACCGTCGCTGCGCGCCACCAGCACCACATCGTATTCACCGGCCAGGCCTGCCATGACCTGCACCACGCGCGGGTCTTTGGCGCGCGCGATTTTCTCGACGCGTTCCAGCAATTTCACTTTTTCGGTAGCGTCCAGCGACACCAGCGGATCGTGCGGCAAATACAGCGAACGGCCGCCGCTTTGCAGCATGTTGCCGGCGACTTTGATCTTGCCATTGCCCTGGCGCGCGATCGTGCGGGTCGCCGCAGCCGCTTCCAGCAAAGCGCGTTCGGAAATTTCGTCGGAATAAGAGAAGGCGGTCTTGTCACCGGATATCGCACGCACGCCGACGCCCTGATCGATCGAAAAGCTGCCGGTCTTGACGATGCCTTCTTCCAGGCTCCAGCCTTCGCTCTTGGTGAATTGAAAATACAGATCGGCGTAATCGACCTTGTGGCTGAACATGCTGCCCAGCGTTTTGATCAGCGTCGATTCATCCAGCCCGAACGGGGTCAGCAATATATCGCGCGCTACGCCGAGCGCGCTCATGTTTGGTTCAAATGGTTTCATAGTGGCTCATCAAAGTTTTCTGTGCTGCAACGCCGGTAAAATTTCTCTGACGTATTGTAGACGATGGGGGTCGATGTCGCCGATCACAAGCCCTTCCCCCTCAGGCAGCACCGATATAATTTCACCCCAGGGGTCGATCAGCATGGTGTGGCCCCATGTGCGCCGGCCGTTCACATGCTTGCCGCCTTGCGCCGCAGCAAGCACGTAGCATTGGTTTTCAATCGCCCGGGCCCGCAACAGCAACTCCCAGTGCGCCTTGCCGGTGGTGTAGGTGAAGGCAGACGGCACCACCATCAGCGCCGAAGGCCCCATGGCCCGATACAGCTCCGGAAAACGCAAATCGTAACAAACCGACAAACCGACCCTGCCGAATGGGGCTTCGAAGGTTTTAACTGTGTCGCCGTATTCGATGGTATTGGATTCGTCGTAAAACTCTTCACCCTTGGAAAAGCTGAAAAGATGAATCTTGTCGTAGCGCGCCACGACTTGGCCCTGGGGGTTATATACCAGCGTCGTATTCAATACCTTGTTCGCATCCGCGGTCGCCAGCGGCAAGGTGCCGCCGATCAGCCAGATGCCGTTGTCTTTGGCCATGGCAGCCATCTGCATCTGGATCTCGCCGCCTTCCCCTTCGGCCAATGCAAGCTTGTCGGTATCTTTCAGACCCATTACCGGCCAGTATTCCGGCAGCAGCACCAGTTTTGCGTCCTGCTGCGCGGCGACCCGCACCAAACGTTCGGCAACCGCGTAATTCTGCTCCGGCTCAGGCGTTGAAACCATCTGGATTGCAGCGACCTTGAACAGGTCGCGATTCGATTCGTTCATATTGCCTCCTCAACGCCAAGCGTTAATTGCTTAATTGGCCTTATTATCGTCCAAGCTGCGCTTTGCCAGTTTAGTGACCACCGGATCGGCCCAGGACCCGGCAATGTTGTACTCGAAGGTCAGTTGCTTCATCAAGGGATTGCGCAGGAACAGCTGCGCCAGAAAGGTACCCACGCCGACCACCGGGTTGATCGCCAGCGCCACCAGCGATGCCGTTCCCAGATTGACTTCGGGAATCACCACCACGTGCAATTGCTGCGTTTCCCTCGCGATATCGGCCTGGCCGCTCATCAATACCGTAGCGGCAACGCTGGTCATCTTCAGATTATCCGTGCTGGCGATGCCGCCGGCAACATCGGCGCTGCCGAACAGGCGATCGAAACTGAAGCCTTCGGAAAATACATCGCGGAAGTCCAGCGTCAGGCGGCGCGGCAATGCCTGCAGATTCAACACGCCCAGCAGCTTGGCGGCGCCCGGATCCACTTTCAGGAACTGTCCAGATTCGAGATCGAGATGAATCTGCCCGGTCAATGAAGGGATATCGATCGCAAACGGCAAACCGTTCCATGTCACGTCGCCATCCAACTGGCCTTTGCCGCCGCGCAGGGCGCCGGCAAAACCGAAACGGGTCAGCAGCTTGCCCGCATCGTGGATATCGAGCGCATAAGTCAGATGCGAAGTATTGTCCTTTTCTTTGGCAATCCAATTGCCGGACGCTTTCAGTTCCGCGTCCGGATTCTTGAGCGACAACTTGCCGATGCGCCATTCGCGGCCGTCCGCCGCCGGCACATTACTGGCGACCAGCTCCATCCGGCCCAACTGCTTGCCGAACAACTGAAAATCGTCGGCGATGATATCCAGCGCCGGAATCTGCGCGCCGGCATCCTCGCTGCTCAACAATTCGCCCACGCTGCTGACCTCGGATTCGGGAATAATCAACTTGGTCAGTCTTGCAGTGACTTTGCCCAACGCGCGGCCCGACGGCGCCTCACTCCATGTGGCGTAGCCGGATGCTTGCGAAGAGTCCAGATTGAGCTGCCAGACATTGCCGTTATGCGACGCCCCCAGCACCACATGATCGAGTTTGCGGCCCATCGCCTGCAACTCGTCAGCACGCACCGCCATGGTATTCGGCTGCAAATATTCGGCCAGCCCCGAACGCACCGCCGATACACTATTGCCTTGCGCCGGTGTGCCGCCGATGGTGTTAATCAAACGGCTCCAGTCGTCGATATTGAGCGACTTGGCATTGACCGACATCAGTAAACCGCTTGCCGGCATGGCAGCCGGCCGGTTGATGCCGATGCCGGCGCTGGTGACACGCGATACCGCATGCCGCTCAGCCGATCGCTCCCGCAGATAACGGACATCGATCAAGCTGCCGACACTGCCCTTGATCTCATCGCGCAACAAACCGGGCTGATCCGACGGCACTGCGGCGATTTCAAATTTCAGCGGCAGCGTTTCGTTCTGCTCCTTGGCCAACGGCGCCGGCAGCGCAATGCCGATCCCTTGCAAAGTGGATTCGATGTTTATTTTCGGCGTATGGTTCTTGACCAGAACGGTCGCCCGGAAATGGGTCGTGCCGCCGACCTTATCGAGCACCGGCTTGAGTTCCGGCATCGGATAAGCGCGCCGCAAACCATCTGCCGAAGCGCCGCCATCGATCGTCACCAAGGTGCTTTTGTCGGCTTGCGTGCCGCCGGCGATATTGACCGGTTCACCCAAAAACTGGCCCTTCAGATTACTCAGGCCAAAGCCGGTTTCGCTGAAGCTGAGCTTGCCGCTGGTCCGATAAATCATCGGGATAACATTTTGCAGGACAACATCGTTATTCAGGAATTCCACCGTGCCGTTGACCTTGGCATCGATGGCGTGATTCAGCGGCAGCAGCAATTTGAGCTGGACGCGGCCATCGCCGCTGGCGGTGGTTTCTTCGGTGAAGTGATCGATCCAATCGGTAACCCGGCTGGCGTTCACATAGGCCACCAGGTTCTGCATTGTACCGGCGGCATTGCCGTTGATTTCCAGCGTCGCCTTCTGGTTGTACAGATCGGTGACCATCGCGCTGACATCGGTTAAATCGACGCCGTTGGTACGGGCGGTATCGGCATGGATCGCCAGGCCGCCGCGATCGAATACGACGCTGCCTTTGCCCTGCTCCAGCAAAGGCCACTCCGGCGATTTGCCGTCGGGGCCGGAATGCAGCGGCGTGTAATTCATGGTCAGGTTTTCAAACTTGCCGCTCAGTTTGAATTGCTCGACAGGCCCGCTCTTGTCTGCAGTATGCGTGCCTGGTTTCGGCGTGCCTTGGTTCGGCGTGCCCTGGCCCGGTGCGCTCTGGAACGGGAAATGCGCCAGATCGCCTTGCAGGCGCAAGTCGGCGTCGCTGATCCGGCCTTGCAGCAAGGCGCCGGTCAGCCAGTCGCGCAGATGCTGCGGCGTCTGCAACGGCAGATAATTGCCGATGGTATTGATATCGAACTGCGTCAATTTGCCGCGCAAATCGCTGACGCCGGGCCGGTCGCCGCGCATCGGCCACAAATGCGTGCCGGAGATGGTTCCCGCCAGGCCGGGCCGGGCAAAGGCCATATGATCGATCTGCAACTTCAGGATGTCCTGCTTTTCGAAGGTCCAGCTGGCTTGCAGATCGAGCTGATCGAAAGGCATCGACGGCTCGGCGAAGTAACCCGGCAGCTGGAATGAAAGCTGTTCCGACATCAGTTGCAGCGCACCGCCTTTTTCGGTCAGATCGACCTGGCCGCTCAGATTGTCGAAACCGGGAATGCCGGGGACCGCGGCTTGCGCCGGCGCCGTGGCGGTTTTCGGTTTGGCCAGATGCGGCGGCTGCCCGCGCAGGCTCAAGCCTTGAAACGCCCCTTTGAGGCGATACGATTCGATCTGCGGGTAAGTCCCCTGCCACTCCGCCGAAAACGCCTGCAACCGGCCGCGCGGCGCCAGATCGCTCAATAATTGCCGTTGCGGACCGGTCAGCGGCAAGCGGCCGGCCAGATCGCTCAGAATCTGCAAGTCCAGCAATTTCGCCGCGATGCTGAATTTTTCGGAATGATTGCGTTGCGCCGGCACGAAGGTTTCGCTGATCGTGGTCGGCGGCAATATCTGGCCGTCGCTGGTCTTCAGGGAGAAATTCTGCAGCGATACGCTATAGCCGCGGGCGCCGAAGCTGGGTATGCCTTCAGCGATGGAATCCAGCGGTTCGGTGCCGACCACCCGGCCCGCCACATTGGCAAGTTGCAGCGGCTGCAATCCGGCACCCAGTTGCGTCGACAGATCATTGAGTTGCAGATCGGCGGTAAAGTCGGCTACGCGCGCCCGATCCAGCGTCAGCCAGGCCCGTACCGAACCGCTGCCCCGCTCCAGCGCGATCGGCAAATCGACATATTGCTTCCATAACGCCAGGTCGGTATTGCGCAGATCCGTGTACAAAACCCCGCTCCATTGCCGGACGTCTGCCATATCGGTGGCGAATACCGAATGCTCGAAATCGGCGCGCACATCGAGCGGCGCGGCCAACGATGCCGGCGGCGTCGCTTTCAGTGCGATGCGATGGCGCAGCCAATTATTGCGCAGCACCAGATCGACATCATCCAGACGCAACTCCGCAGCACCGCGCTGCTGATCTTCCCAGCGCAGCCGCCCCTGCCGGATCACAATTTCACGCTGCGCCAGCACCCATGCCATCGCACCGTTCTTTTTCTGGTTCTCGCCGATCGGAATGCCGGCGACAAAAAGACGGCCTTGCGAATCGCGCAGGATCGACAAATCGGGGGCCGTAATGGCCAGGGTATGAAAGCGCAGATCCCCCACCAGGACGGTTTTCCAGGAAATGCTGGCGGCAACCTGGGGCAGCGTCAGCGCGCTGCGGCCGGTCTGGTCGTGGATCACCACATCGCCCAGCGACAAGCGGGGCCGGAAACCGTCCCAGGATGCGCCGACGGTCGCGATCGTCACCGGATTGCCGATGGCGCGGCTGGCGATCTGCTCGATGGCGCTTTTGTAATTATCGATATGCGGCAAAACGACATAGCGCAGCGTCAGAAACAATACGCAGAATATGAAATATGCCAGCAGCAACAACTTACAAAGCGCACCGAACACATGATACGTAACGGTATTGACGCGCTGATACCCCGTACAGATTGCACGTCCATAGGAGGCCAAACGGTATTTGAATGCGTGATTTGGATCTGCGGACATTAAAAACACTAGTAAATCAGCAATCGCACATAGTCGCACGAAATACTGGGATTTTCGCAAAAGCACAGCCCGCTTCCGGCAGATTTTTCTGTCTTTTTGTTGAGCCGCCACTGGGGGTTTGCTCTTGACGGACGCCATGGAATTATGCATTCCGCATGCATTCCCGCCATAGCGCTGGCATACTCTATGGCATTACCATCAAAAGAGCCGCACTGTGAAGCCATCCGCTGCAAACAATGACACCTCCCTGGTCCCGAACGTTCCCTCCGATGTTTCGCCCTTAAGCAGCCTGTCCCGCTTTTTCCAGCGCTGGAGCAGTGCCGAACCCACGCGCACGACGGCTATTGCCCAGTTGGCAAGATCGACGATCGACAGCACCCAATTCGGACCATTGCTGCAGCGCGAGACGCAAGCCGGGCACGATCTGCGCGCAGCGATGCGGCGCTTGCGCAATTTGCTGGTCTGCGCATTGATCGAACGGGATTTGTCCGGCCGCGCCGATATGGACGAAGTAGTCCGTACGATCAGCGAATTTGCCGATTTTTCGATTCAAACCCATTTAAGCGCATGCATGGCCGACATGGTCGCGTTGCACGGCATGCCGATCGGCGCGGCATCGGGCCTGCCGCAACAGATGATCGTGCTCGGCATGGGCAAACTGGGCGGGGGCGAATTGAATGTCTCGTCCGATGTCGATTTGATCTTTGTTTATCCGGAAGACGGCGATACCGAGGCTGCTTCGCCCGAACAGCGCAGCCTGTCGAATCACGAATTCTTTACCCGGCTCGGCAAAAAACTGATCTCCGCGCTGTCCGAAATAACCGAAGACGGTTTTACGTTCCGTGTCGACATGGCGTTGCGGCCGAACGGCAAGTCCGGCCCATTGGCCTGCAGCCTGAACATGGTCGAGACCTATCTCATCCGCCAGGGCCGCGAATGGGAACGTTACGCCTGGACCAAGGCGCGCGCGGTCACCGGCACGGCGGAGGATATCGCCGCGCTGGAAGCGATCAGCCAGCCGTTTATCTTCCGGCGTTATCTGGATTACGGCTCGATCGACGCGCTGCGTTCAATGCACGGCCAGATTCGCGCGGAAGTCCAGCGCCAGGAAACCCGCCATCCGGATCGCAGCGATAACGTCAAACTCGGGCGCGGCGGCATCCGCGAAATCGAATTCCTTACCCAGGTATTTCAACTTATCCGCGGCGGCCGCGATACCGAACTGCGCGACCGTTCGACTCGCCGCACCTTGCGCACGCTGGCCGACAAGAATCTGCTGGAACGGGAGGTAGTCGAGCAGTTGCTGGAAGCGTATGCATTTCTGCGCAATCTGGAACATCGGCTGCAATATCTGGAAGACGCGCAGACGCATACGCTGCCGCCCTCCGAAGACGATCGTCTGATTATTGCAAAAATGATGGGCTGTCCTACGATCGATGCCTTATTGCTTGCCCTGAATCGGCGTAGAACGTTCGTGGCAGCGCAGTTCGACGCCATTTTCAGCGACAAGGAAGCCGCCGACGACGATGCCGACGACCGCAACGCTTGCTGCCTGGCTGAAAACGACAGCAACGAATCGATTCAGGAAACATTGGGCAATCTGGGATTTCGCGATGTGGCGACTACTGCGCAACGGCTGCAGGCGGTCTGGCATTCGCCGCGGCTGCAATCGCTGCCGGAACAAAGCCGCGTGCGGCTGCTGGCGCTGATCAACGCGGCGCTGCCGGTGATTGCCCGCATCGATGGAGGGCAGTTGGCGACCTTTACGCGCTTGCTGGATTTTCTGGAAGCGATTGCGCGGCGCGCGGCTTATCTGGCGTTGCTGAGCGAATACCCTTATGCGCTCAAGCGCTTGATCCGCATGATGCACGCCAGCGACTGGGCGGCCAAATACCTTACGCAGCATCCGGTTCTGCTGGATGAATTGCTGGACGATCGCACGCTGAAGGCTAAACCGGATTGGCATGCATTTGCACTGGATTGCCAGCGCCAGCTCGATACCGCTGCCGGCGACACCGAACGCCAGATGGATTTGCTGCGCGAGATGCATCATGCGCAGGTATTCCGGTTGCTGGCGCAAGATCTCGAAGGCGATTTGAGCATTGAAGCGCTGGCCGATAATTTATCGGCGCTGGCGGATATCCTGGTGGGCGCCACGCTGCAGGCAGTGTGGCAGACCATCACCAATCGCCATCGCGAAGTGCCGCGCTTTGCCGTGATCGCCTACGGCAAGCTGGGCGGCAAGGAGTTGGGATATGTATCGGATCTGGATGTGGTGTTTTTATATGACGACGACGATCAGGAAGCGCCCGGCCTGTACGCCAAGCTGGCGCAGCGTTTCATCACCTGGATGACCTCGCACACATCGGCCGGCACCTTGTTCGACGTCGATATCGCCTTGCGCCCGGACGGCGCCAGCGGCTTGCTGGTATCGCCGATAGCGTCCTTCGAAAAATATCAAACCACCTCGGCGTGGCTATGGGAACACCAGGCGCTGACGCGGGCGCGCTTTTGCGCCGGCGATACCGCCATCGGCGCGAAGTTCGAAACGCTGCGCGCAACCGTTCTGCTGCAAACACGCGCCCCGCAGAAACTGGCGGATGAAATCTGCGCCATGCGTAAACGCTTGCATGATGCGCATCCGAATCACAGCGCCGAATTCGATGTGAAGCACGATGCCGGCGGCATGATCGATATCGAATTTGCGGTGCAATTTATCGTGCTGCGCTATGCAGCGGCGCATCCGGAATTGATCGGCGATATCGGTAATATCGCGTTGCTCAAGCTGGCCGGCGCATTGGGGTTGATCGATAAGGCACTGGCCGATCAGGTGGCCGATGCTTATCGCCTCTTCCGTAAATTGCAGCACCAGATCCGCATGCAGGGAGTGGAACGGGCGCGCGTGGCGCCGCAGAGTCTGGCAGCGGAAATCGGCAGTGTGCAACGGCTTTGGCACGCCTTGTTTTCCACTGCGCTCTCGACCGTCAGTTAGGTTTTATGAGCGGTTTGCGGGCAACCAGATTGATCAGCGTCTGCTCGGCATCTGCACGCGGCGCCACGCGGAAGAGCCGCTCCATCAAGCCCAGATCCGGCCGGCTCCACCACAGGAACGGATAGGAAATCGCCTGCGGCGCCACGTCGAAACCAGCGCTACGCACCAGCGCCAGGTATTGCTCGGCGGTTTTCTGTACTTCCATCGGATGGCGGAACAACAAGCGAATCGCCCACGATTCGATATAACGTTTGGTCGATTCGGCAAACAGCATCACGCCGCCCGGTTTGAGCACGCGGTAGAACTCGTGAATGGCCTGATCCTGTCCGACCAGATGATGGAAAGTCTGATGGCAAAACAATAAATCGACGCTGTTATCTTCGAGTGTCAGGCTATCGCTTGAACATTGGATCAATTCCGCACGCATGCCGGCACTCTGTATTTCGCGCGCGCTGGCTTCCAGCATTGCCGCATCCACGTCCATGCCGATCAGCCGTTGCGGCCGGAAACGACGTTGCAATTTTGGCAACGATCGACCAAAGCCGCAACCGACGTCGACGACTACCGGATACGATGCCGGCGCCGGAACATTGTCGCCGGCGGCTGCCAGCAAGCGGGTCAGATCCTGCAGCGCACGCTCCAGGACATGCCGGGTCCAGGTTTCTGTCTGCAGGAACCAGATACCGAACTGCGTTTCTTCCACATGGGAAAAGGATTGCCCGGATTGCCCGGGTTTGACTACCAGCGGTGCTTGCATGCCATGCGTCCCTGCCAATAAAGATGGCGCATGATGCACCGTATCGAGGTTGTCTGTAAAGATGCCCCTAAAATTTGATCGAGGCCGCGACCACAGGGTGACCGTCGACCATTCGAGGACGCCCAATGCAGTGCACGTTGAAATCGGCTCTCTTCATCAATAAGGTCAAGCCTGGCGAGGCAACAAATATAATTTGTTTCGCCCCTCGATTGGCGGCTTCTTCGATCGATTGATTTAACAACTCTTTCGACATCGGCGACATATGCGCACCGCTTGAAGCCGGGCTGCGCGCGCGCATATCTTCCGCGGTAAAACGCGACAACTCCCATGTGTCGTCGCTGCACGGCAGACTTTTCCCATCCATCAACTGAGGAAATACTTCCTCCAGCAAATACGGTTTCACCGTCGGCAAAAGCCGGCTGTAAGCCCGCATGCTGCCGGCGCCATCCCGCGCCCCGATATGAATGGTGTCTTCGCGATCGAACTGATCGAATTCCATGCCGTGACTGCACGGAACGTTCCAGCCGAGTTTTTGAACGAATACCTTATAGCGGTAACGCAGCAGTTCCGAATAAATATCGGTAGACCATTCTTTCGTTGCGCCAGAAAAAAAATCCGTCTTAGCCATCCCAATTCCTCCTTAAGCGCTCATAAAAAAACGTAACGCTATCGAGGGAACGATTACATATCAACGGACATTATTTACAGCTATGCACCTGGAAATAACACCCATAGCTTGGCGGGATGTTATTTCATGATTACGAATAATACTTAATGCTCACTCCAAGCATTCTTGAGCGTCAATACTGCTATGCTTTTTTCGAAAAACAGCAAGGACTGCTAAAGCCTACAGCCCCATAAAATTTCGCGGCAACAATATATCGTGAATGCCATCGACACACGATCTTCCGCACCACGGGAAGCATAAAAAATATGCATACAACAACTTATTCACACAAAGCGAACACCATGGAAAACTGGCAATTGACACAAATTCAGGCGCTTCTGGGCGCAAGGACCAAATTTGCAATTTCTGATGTCTTGTCTCAGATGATAGATAAAATGGGTTTTGATTATTATTCGTTCTATTTGCGGCTGCCGCTGCCGGTCACCCGTCCCACTGTTATCCATTTACATAATTATCCGGAAGGCTGGATGGATCACTACTGGCGCCAGGACTACAGCGCCATCGATCCCACTGTCACGCATGGCCGGAATTCTATCGTTCCCAGTCTTTGGCAGGACCGAATGACGAGCGATTCCAAAATTTTCTGGCAGGACGCGTTTAACCACGGTTTGCGATCCGGCCTGGCGCAACCCTGTCACGGCCCCGGCGGTTCCTATGGCTTGTTGAATCTGGCGTGCAACGATCATCGCCTGACAATCGACGACCTGCGTTCGCGATCGTTTCGCTTGTCGTGGCTGGCCCAAGCGGCAAACGAGAGCCTGACCAACATTATCCGCACCACCATGTTCGGCGATCCGAACAGCAAACTAACCGCGCGCGAAATTGAAGTACTGCGCTGGACGGCTGACGGCAAAACCGCCAGCGAGGTTGGATTGATCATGGAAATATCGGAGCGAACGGTCAATTTTCATGTCGGCAATAGCCTGGTGAAATTAAACGCCACCAACAAGACATCCGCGGTGATTAAAGCGGCGATGCTGGGCTTGCTTTGATACTGTGAATGATGCAATGCCTCTGATTACAGCGTAATCAGAGGCATTGTTTTTATTTTGAGACGGCGCACTAGCTCTGCTGCTGTGCAAAAACAGTCCTGAGCCACGTAAAGAAACGGGCAAGACCGCCACTACCCTCTTCCATGAACAGAAATGGCTTTCTGCTGCGCAGGTTTTCCATTATCTCCTGCTCTTCCTTCTTGGAAATCGATCCATAAGCGATGCCGAGCTTCAACAGGCAGCGCAGCTCGCCGAGTTTTTCCCTCGCGACAGAACCTCTGGCATGTTCCATCGCAATTTTGACGTCATGCAATTGCTGCGCATGCGATAGCGCGATCCGCCAGGCCGGCGTTCTCAATTTTTCTTCAACGGTGGCGATGCTCACTGCCGCCGCTTTAATCTGCGTCGCCAGAATATCGATCTGTGCCTCGTCGCCCTTGGCCTGTTTCACAATCGCAGTAGCCCACGCCTTCGCCGCTTTCGTTAAATCGTCGGTGGTCCAGTCGTGGCGAACTGCAATATTAAAACCGTACTCGGCAGCCTGATTCATCAGAATCGCGACCACGTCGGGAAAATCTTTGTCGAGCGCGCGTTTGGCCCACGCATATTGCCCGGACAGCATCAGATGCTGGACCGCTTGCTCGGTCAGCAACGTGGCGTTGTCGGCAAGCCTTGCCAGTAAAAAACGATCGAAGGATGGCGTGACGAATTGGGAATCGAATTTAACCGATAAACGGATAAATGTTTTGAAATCGCGTTCCAGTGAAGCGAATAGGTCGTCTTTTACATTAAGGGTAATCTTCTGCATCGTTCGCTCCGGGTATCTTGCTTGTGTGCGTCTTGCCTATATTTATCGCGTATTGCCTGCGTAACGCTTATTACGGCCTTTTATGGAAAAACTTTACTTTTAGCAATCATCCGCGTGCAGTGATCCTATTGCGAAATTTCCTCCAGCGCAATGCCGCGGGTGCGCGGCCCGAGAATCCCGATTGCGAGGATAACAACCATCATGGCGCCCGAAATGAACACAAAGACCCCGACAACGCCGAAACGTCCCAGCACGTACGCAATGATGAAAGCGCTGAAAATTGCCGAGAAACGACTCCAGGAATAGACGAATCCCACCGCGCGAGCGCGAATATCGGTGGGATAAAGTTCTTGCTGATAGGCATGATAGGTGAAGGAAATGACGTTGCTGGACAAAGTCAGGCAAATGCCCAAAGAGACGATCATCAGCGGGCCGCTGAACTGACTGAACGTCAGGCCGCAAACAATATTGACCGCCGCCATCCATACGATCACATGCTTTCTTTCAAAGCGGTCGGCAATCAGATAGCCGAGCAAGGGGCCGATGGGCGCAGCAAGCCCGATCATCGTGGTGTACAGAAGACTGGATGTCACCGTGATTCCCTGCTTGATGAGCAAGGTGGGAACCCAATTCGCAAACCCGAAGAAACTCACCGTCTGGAAAACGTGGAAAACAATCAGCATGATGGTGCGTTCGCGGTATGGCGGCTGCCACATATCGCGAAACCGGGAACGGCGCACCACCAGCCCCAAGGCAACAGGCGCCGATAAAGGCTGCCCGCGTTCGGCGATGATTTTTTCTTCAAGCCTGCGCACGATCCGATCCGCTTCTTCCAGCCGATTTCTGCCCGCGAGCCAACGCGGGCTTTCGGGCAAATTTCTGCGAAACCACCAGATGAAGACCGCGCCGGAACCGCCGATAAGGACAACCCATCGCCAGCCGTCGATCTGCAACGGCGCCAACGGCACCAGCAGATACGAAAGAAACGCCACCACCGGCACCGCAGTGAAGCCGATCGCCTGGCAAATCGCGAACGCCCTTCCCCGCAAATGCTTGGGCGCGAATTCGGTTAAATAACTGCCGATCGTGATCAGCTCCACGCCTATGCCCAAACCCGATACGAAACGCCAACTGTTCAAACCGAGCGCCGTGGTTTGAAATGCCATGAAGGTATTGGCTATCGCGTACCAAAGCAAAGCGTAGGTGAATATGGCGCGCCGGCCGAATCGGTCTGCCAGAAAACCGCAAGCGATGGTTCCGATAAATAAACCGGCGAAAAGCGCGGCGATGAACCCTGCCACGCCGGACGTCCCGAAAAGTCCCGGCGTGGTGGCAGTCAGGATCCCGCTATGGACGATCCCGGGCGCGACATACCCCGTCAACAGCAAATCGTATAATTCGAAAAAAAATCCCAGGCTCAAAAGGCCGATGATTCGCCAAACTGCGTACGAGCTTGGGAGCCGATCCAATCTTGCGGAAATATTTTCGGCACTTAAAATAACTGAACCTGCACCGGCACCTGCGCCCGCATCGCGTTCGCCCATTCTGTCTCCCTGTCTATACGCTTAACCATAACGGAAAAGCATCTGCCGGAATTTTAAATGGTATTCGGATCAAAACGCATTTACGATGACAGTTTTGCTTGAGCCGATGACGGCGGCTGGTTTTCCGGCTTGGTCAGCCACGCGAATTCATGACGGTAGGCGCTCTCGAATGCGGTCATCGCATCTGCATAGCGCAAGGTCAGTGAAATATCGTCAAGGCCATCGAGCAGGCATTGCTTGCGCAAGGGATGCACGTCGAACGGGTGTTCGGCGCCTTCGGCATCGCGCACGATCTGGCGGGTCAGGTCGACCGTGATTTCAGCGCCGACATTCGCATGCAATTGCTGGCGGATACGGGCGCAAAGTTCTTCGCTCAGCACGACCGGCAACACACTGTTCTTCAAACAGTTGGTATAAAAAATTTCCCCGAAACTCGGCGCGATCAATGCGCGAATGCCGAATGCCTGCAACGCATACACGGCACTTTCACGCGACGATCCGCAACCGAAATTGCGGTCGGCGACGATGATACCGGTGCGCCGGTACGGCTCGCGGTTCAGGATAAATTCCGGCCGCTCTTCACCGCTCTGGTCGAAACGCAAATCGTGGAACAATACTTTCTTGAAATCCGGGCCTTTCGCGACCTTGTTGAAACGCGTCGGGCAGATCTGGTTGGTATCGATACTGGAGATATCGAAAGGCGCGGCAATCGCCGTCCAGCTGGTAAATTTTTCCATGATGCTGTTTCCTGTTCCTATCGATCGAAGCTGCGGATATCGGTAAGCCGGCCGGTCAGCGCAGCGGCGGCTGCCATCGCCGGACTCATGATATGGGTACGGCCGTTGCGGCCCTGACGGCCCTTGAAGTTGCGGTTGCTGGTCGATGCGCAGCGCTCGCCTTCGGCCAGATGATCGCCGTTGATCGCGGTGCACATCGAACAACCGGCGTCATGCCATTCAAATCCCGCAGCGATGAAAATCCGATCCAGGCCCTCCGCCTCTGCTTGCCGTTTTACCGTCATCGAACCCGGCACCACCCAGGCCGGCACCACCGCTTTGCCATGGCGCGCAATTTCCGCCGCTTCGCGCAAGTCCTCGATCCGCGAGTTGGTGCAGGAGCCGATAAAGACCCGATCGATGGCGATCGACGTCAACGGCATGCCCGGTTTCAAGCCCATGTATTCCAGCGCGGACTCGACTTCTTCGCGCGCTTCGCCTTCGCTGAAATCCTGCGGGTCCGGCACCACGGTATCGATCACCGCGGTCTGGTGCAGATGCGTACCCCAGGTCACGTTCGGCGCAATGCCTTCCGCCGGAATACTGATCTCTCTATCGTAAAAAGCGCCCTCGTCGCTCACCAGCGTTTTCCAGTACGCCACCGCCTGATCCCAATCCGCGCCCTTGGGGGCGTATTCGCAGACTTTCAGATAATCGTAAGTGACCTGATCCGGCGAGACCAGGCCGCTGAGGGCGCCGGCTTCCACCGCCATATTGCATAACGTCATCCGCGCCGCCATCGACATCGAACGCACCGCCGAACCGGCAAACTCGATGATGTGGCCGATACCGGCCTCGGCGCCGATATGCGTGATGACTTTCAACACCACATCCTTCGCGGTGACATGCGGACTCAATTTGCCGTCGATCGTTATCCGCATCAGCTTCGGCTTGCTCATCCATAAAGCCTGGGTGGCCAGCACATGCAGCGCATCCGACGCACCCACGCCGAACGCCAGGCAGCCGAAGGCGCCATGGGTGGTCGAGTGCGAATCGGCGCCGACAATGAACAAACCCGGCTGTGTCAGGCCCAGTTCCGGCGCCACCACATGCATGATGCCTTGCTGCGGATGGTCGGACCCGAAGTAAGGCAGGCCGTTATTGATTGAATTGCGCTCGAATCGCTCCAGCATGCCGCGCACCGCAGGGTCCTTGATTGCCGCCACGCCGGCGCTGCGGTCGTGCGTCTGCACGTAGTGATCGGCGCAAGCCAGTACTTGCTGCGGCCGGAACACCTTGCGCCCGGTAGCGGACATGGCGTCGAACGCGTGCCGCGCGCCTTCATGCAGCAGCAGATAGTCGGTGTACAGCAGATATTCGCCCTGCACTTCCTCGATCTGATGGCGCTGCCAAACCTTGTCCAGCAAGGTTTGGGGTTGATTCAGTTGCGCTTGATTCAGTTGCGTTGATTCATTCGTCATTTCAATACTCCGTTGAAAGGCTCACGGTTTCTATTTAACTTCCAGCACGCCGCGTCCGGACAGCAATTTCGCAACCCCCAACGCAGCGATGCTGATCACGACAATCAGTACCGACATCGCAGCCGCGACTTCAATCGCGCCATCGGCGATGTATTGCACCACCGTGGTGGAGATCACCGCATTGCCGGACTGGGTCAGTAATGCCGACATCGGCAATTCGTGCAGGCAGAGCGAAAAGACCATGATCCAGGTAATCCAGGTTGCCGATCGCAATAACGGCAACGTGATGTCGAACGAAGCGCGGAACCATCCTGCGCCGGCAACGCGGGCCGCGGCTTCGAGATCCGGCGCGATCTGTTGCAATGCATTACGCACGAAGACAAACGCAATCGGCAGCTTCTTCGCGACATAGGCCAGCAGGATAATCGTCAGCGTACCGTACAGCAGGTTGATGTAGCCGAGCAGGATACCCAGCCCAAAAGCAATCGACGGAAAGCCATAGCTGATCATGACGGTGATCGTAATCAGGCCGCGTCCGCGCATGCCGGTCCGTTCCACCAGCCAGGCCAGCACAAAACCCAGCCCCAGGCAGACTGTCGCTGCTTCAAGCGCCAGCACCAGGCTGTGCTGAATCGAATCGATGATCGGGAAACTGTCATCGAACAGCATTGCATAATGCGCGCCGACCAAATGGCTGAAATTAACGTCGGTGCCGAATTGCGATAGCGACAGGAGGAGCAGCGCCGCAACCGGCAGCACGGCGGTAATCAAGGCCAGCGATATACAGACCAACAGGCTTGGATAACGCCATGCGCCCAGCGGCGTCGCCTGCGGCGCGACCGAACGGCCAACCACCGTGACATAACCGCCGCTACGCACCACATAGCGCTGGATGATCAAGCAAAGCAGCATGTACAGGATGATCGGCACCGATGCCGCCGCCGCCAGGTCGAGCTTCGGCGGGTAGGTAATCAGGTCATACAACTTGGTTGTCAGCACCGAGAAATTTGCCATGCTGCCCAAGGCTGCGGGAGCGCCAAAAGAAGACAGCGCATCCAGCGAGCAGAGGATGGCGCCGGTGACCAGCGCCGGGGTGATCAGCGGCAGAGTTACCGTCAATGCAGTGCGCAGCCTCCCGGCGCCCAGCACACGTGCCGATTGCTCATAGCTGGCGTCGATATTGGACAGCGCGGCGGTCGCAGCGAAAAACACCAGCGGGTACAAATGGACGGTCTCGATGAAAACCAGGCCTTTGAAACCGATGATATTGAGCGGCGGCGCAACCAGGCCGAACCAATGTATCGCCAGCTTGTTCAGATAACCCGAGTTGGGCGCGGCCATGAAAATCCACGCAATCACGGTGATGAAAGAGGGGATGGCGAACGACACCGCAGCGGCGCCGCGCACCAGCCATTTGCAAGGCATATCGGTACGGCCGACCAGCCACGCCAGCGGCAGGCCGACTGCAATTGCACCGCCCGTGACGAACACCACCAGCCGCAGCGAATTAAGCGACGCGGACAACATGCCGCCCTCGCTGAACACCGTGGAAAAGCTATCGAATGTGAGATGCCCCGACGCGTCGATAAAACTGTACTTGGCCAGCATCGCGATCGGATAACCGACCAGCAACAGCAGCAGGATCAGCGCGGCGGCCAATAGCGCCATGCGGCCGGGCTGCTTGCCGGCGATGCGCAACGTATCGACCGCATCGGACAACCAGTTGCGGGCCGCAGCCGGCGGCGCAGCGGAGATTTCAGCGTAATTTGCGACCGTCATGCCAGCACCCATGCCAGTTCGCTATCGATACCGATCGCCACCTGGCCATCGCGGAATGCATCCAGCGTGGCGGCCTGGCCATACAGCGCCTGGCCTTTGATATTGAGACGGAATTCATAGCGCGCACCGAGAAAATCCGAGGTTTCCAGCCGCGCCAGACCGACCGCCGCCGGGTCGTTGCCGGCAGATGCGCCGATCAGCAAGGCCTCCGGACGCACCGACAATACGACGCGGCTGCCGGCCGGGTTATTGCCGATTGTCTCGGACGAAGCGCGCGCCCAGACCTTGATCCCGATATCGGTCATCACCTGCAAGCGGCCGCCCGCCTGATCCTGTTCGCCGACCACGCCTTCGAGCAGATTGGTGGTGCCGACAAAACCGGCCACAAAGCGGGTGCGCGGACGCAGATAGATATCGTGCGGCGTCCCGATCTGCTCGATCCGCCCCTTGTTCATGATGATGATCCGGTCGGCCAGCGTCAGCGCTTCTTCCTGATCGTGGGTGACATACAGCGAAGTCATGCCGATGCGGCGCGTCAGATCGTTCAACTCGATGCGCATTTCCTTGCGCAGCACGGCGTCGAGATTGGAAAGCGGTTCGTCCAGCAGCAACAGCGAAGGCTCGGTCACGATCGCGCGCGCCAAGGCCACGCGTTGCTGTTGCCCGCCGCTGAGATCGCCCGGATAGCGATCGCCCAGACCGTTCAGGCGCACCAGCGCCAGCGCCTCGGTTACCCGCTGTTTAATTTCCTGCTTCGGACGACGCGCTACCTTCAGACCGTAGGCAACGTTTTCGAAGACGGATTTGTGCGGCCACACGGCGTAGTTCTGGAACACCATGCCGAGATGGCGTTTTTCGGTCGGCACCATCACGCCCGGTCCCGATGCGAGGACGCCGTTCAGAAGGATTTCGCCGCCGTCCGGCCGGATCAAACCGGCGACCATGCGCAGCGTGGTGGTTTTGCCGCAGCCGCTCGGGCCCAGCAGGACCACGCTTTCGCCGGCATTGATGACCAGATCGACGCCGTTGACAATGACGTTGCCGTTCAACAGTTTGACCAGTCCCCGTACGCTGAGGCGCGGTGTTTTTTCGGCGGCGGATCCGGCCGTTGCGCTGTCGTTTTTCAGCGGTGCGATGGCAGTAGCAAGCATGACGATTCCCCCTTATTGACGGCCGAATGCGGCGCTGAAGTGTTTGACGAAAGCGGACGATTTTTCATCGTTCGTTTCCAGAATGACCTTCACTGCATTCAGAGACGACAGCTTCGGCAGGCCGGCGGGCAACGGTGCGTCTGCATTGGTCGGCCAATAAGCGCCGGTCTTGGACAGGATGCCTTGCACTTCAGGGTCCGTGATGACTTCCAGCAGCAGATTGGCGCCATTCGGATTTTGCGAATTGGCGAAAATACCCGAGGTGCGGCGCAATTCGACGGAGGCTTCCTTGATCGGCAAAAAGTCGATCGGCTGACCTTTATTGCGTGCGTTGACGACGTTCTGCGTCGATACCATCGGCGACAGCACTCGCTCGCCTGCGGCCAGCATATCGGCTGCTTCTGCGTTGCCGCGCACGAACAGGATGTCCTGCGGCGCCAGTTGCTCAAGCGACGGCCACGTCAATTGGCCGAGCTGCATCAGGCCGAAGAAATAGGTCTGGTTGGACGCTGCGGTTTTAGGATCGGCCAATACCATCTTGCTTTTCCATTTCGGATCCTTGAAATCCGCGAAGGTCTTGGGCAGCACGCTCTTGTCCGGAAATGCCTTGGTGTTATAGGCAGGCATCAGCAGATAAATACCGGTGACATATTGGGCGCCATCGGCATCGACCACATCGGAACTGAATTTACTGAACTGCTGCACTTTATAAGGCCGGTAATACCCCTTGGCCTTCCATCTTGCGGTGATGTGCGGCTCTGTGATCGTCACGACATCGGCACGGCTGTGGCCGGCGGCGCGTTCGGTTTCGATGGTCGAAATCAGCGACATGGTTTGTTTGGCGGTGATCTGCAAGCGCACCTTTGGAAAGTTCTTTTGCCAAAGCGCTGCCATTGCGGAGTTTTCTTCCTGGCGGGCTTCGTTGTAATAAATGACCTGGCCTTCTTTTTGCGCGGCCTGATAAAGCGCGGCATAGCGTGTGGCCAGATCGGCAGCAGAAGCGGATGCAGAAACGGATGCGGCGCAGGCTGCGATTGCCGTAAAACAGAGGATTTTGGCGGTTGCCGTTTTGACCGAAGCATTTCGCGTTTGCGCGCGATGCCCGCGGCATAAAGAATATGCGCTCATTGTTTTGTCTCCATTGTAATAATTATTTAATGCTCTTATTTTGCATTTGGTCACACTGTGCGCCATGCGGACCGTTCTATCCATCGCAAAATTTTTCACAATTCATTAATTAGAATCGAATGATTCCTTACCAGGGAGCATTCGATTGATAGCGATTCCAAGCGTCTGTTCATTATCGAACAAATCCTTGAATGCTTCGTACAAATAAAAATGCCCGCTTGCGCGGGCATCCGGTCTCCACCATTATTCTGAAAAGCGTATTACACCGGCAAAAGAAGCCGCAATAGGTGTTTGGCGAATATTTCCGGATAAAACTTTTGATCGATAGCGGCCTTGCATAGTCTCAACGCCAGTTCTTCAGCCTCGGTCGAGGTGTCGCTAAGGGGAGCAATATACTGTGAAAAATCGGGATAGCCTTCCCGTACGGCAACGAAATAACCTCGGTATTTGTCGGTAACCGGCTCGTAGTCAGAGTGGCCGGTAACGATGAAATTGCGAAAATACATCAGCCTCCTGTGCGTCATGGCATTCCCCCTGTGTTGAGCGAGAAGCGATGCTATCACGCACTTTTTGGCGAAAAACGACAATCTCTTGTCCAAAAACGACAATTTTAGCTGCTCCTGTAGGACTCAAAGCATCCGCTGTAAGCACATGCCGAAGAAAAATCAACTATTGAAGCAAGTTTAAATCAGGCCTGTTACCTAGCTGCGCGTTGTTCAGTTTGAATACGCTGACAACCGTGGCGAGGTTTTGCGCCTGCTCTTGCATGGATTGCGCCGCCGCAGCAGCTTCTTCCACCAACGCGGCATTCTGCTGCGTGACTTCATCCATCTGCGTAATGGCGCGATTGACTTCTTCGATGCCGGTGCTTTGCTCCTGGCTGGCCGAGGAGATTTCAGCCACGATATCGGTCACGCGCTTCACGCTGGTAACCACTTCCGT
>DASYCG010000113.1:0-5603 GCA_036500325.1 Herbaspirillum sp.
GACTGATGCCAGGAGTCGTGGCTAGTTTCTTCAGTATTTTGTAGCGGCTTTCATCATCCAGCATCGGGAGCACCTGCTTACCTAATCAATTAAAAGCAATTTGCGACATACTGTTCATCAAATGAACAAACATATTTGACCATATCGCGGTAAATCCGGCAATAACGAATCTATGGTCTTTTATTCTTAACCAAATGCATCAAATAACGTCCGTAGTTATTCTTCTGATAAGCCAGCGCAAGCGCCTCCAGCTGTATGACATCAATATACCGCTTGCGATAAGCAATTTCCTCCGGACAGGCAATTTTCAACCCCTGTCGATTCTCAATAGTCGCAATAAACTGTCCCGCTTCCAGCAACGACTCATGCGTACCGGTATCCAGCCAAGCCATACCGCGTCCCATCACTTCGACGTCGAGCGCATTGCGCTCCAGATAAACCCGGTTGATATCGGTGATTTCCAATTCGCCGCGCGCTGACGGCCTGACCGCATCCGCAATAGCGCAAACATCGCTATCGTAAAAATACAATCCGGTCACCGCAAAATTCGATTTCGGCTCAGCGGGCTTTTCCTCAATACTAATCGCGCGATCCTGCTCATCGAATTCAATCACGCCATAGCGTTCCGGATCGTAGACGTGATAAGCGAATACAGTAGCCCCGACCTTCTGCGAGCAAGCTGCAATCAACTGCGATTCAAATTCATTCCCGTAAAAAATATTGTCCCCGAGAATCAACGCTGACGGCCCGCCGTCCAGGAATTCACGACCGATAATAAATGCCTGCGCCAATCCATCCGGCGAAGCCTGCACCGCATACGACAAACTTAACCCCCACTGCGATCCATCCCCCAGCAACTCTTCAAACCGAGGCGTATCGTGCGGCGTCGAAATAATCAGAATTTCCCGAATCCCGGCCAGCATCAGCGTCGTCAACGGATAATAAATCATCGGTTTATCGTAGACCGGCAATAACTGTTTCGATACCGCCTTCGTCACCGGATAAAGCCGCGTACCGGAACCGCCGGCCAGAATAATGCCCTTGCGCTGCTTCACTGCATTCATGCGTTTCCTTTTACAAGCTTACGCTGCTCGTAATTCTTCTCGACCCACTTCAGATAATCCCCAGACTGGACATCACTAACCCAATCCTGATGATCCAGATACCAGCGCACAGTTTTCTCAATCCCCGTCTCAAACGTCTCAGCGGGCTTCCACCCCAACTCCCGCTCCAGCTTGCGCGCATCGATCGCATAACGCCGATCATGCCCCGGCCGATCCGTCACATGCGTTATCTGATCCCGATAACTGCCGGCGGCCTTCGGCTCCAGCCCATCCAGCATGTCGCACAGCAGATGCACCACGTCGATATTGGCCATTTCATTCCAGCCGCCGACGTTATACACCTCGCCCAGGCGCCCAGCTTCCAGCACCCGCCGGACGGCGGCGCAATGATCCCCCACATATAACCAGTCCCGCACTTGCCGGCCATCGCCGTAAATCGGCAAAGACTTGCCGGCACGTGCATTGGCAATGATCAGCGGAATCAGTTTTTCCGGAAAATGATAAGGACCGTAGTTATTGGAACAATTAGTCGTCAGCGTCGGAAAACCATAAGTATGGTGATAAGAGCGAACCAGATGGTCGGAAGCCGCCTTGGACGCTGAATACGGGCTATTAGGCGCATACGCCGTGGTTTCGGTAAACGGCGCGTCGTCCGGCGCCAGCGTGCCATAAACCTCGTCGGTAGAAACGTGCAGGAAACGGAAAGCGTCTTTTTCGCCGGACGGCAAAGTACCCCAGTAAGCGCGCGCGGCTTCCAGCAAAGCAAAGGTGCCGTTGACATTGGTTTCGATAAACGCAGCCGGCCCATGGATCGAGCGATCGACATGGCTTTCCGCAGCGAAATGCACAATGGCGCGCGGTTTGTGTTCGGTCAGCAATGCAGCAACCTGTGGACCATCGCAAATATCACCGCGCACAAACAAATGGCGGCTATCGCCATTTAATGCAGCCAGATTATTCAGATTGCCGGCGTAGGTCAGCTTGTCGAAATTAAGCACAGGCTCATCGCTTTGCGCCAGCCAGTCGAGTACAAAGTTCGAGCCGATAAAACCGGCGCCGCCGGTAACGAAAATCATCTGTTTTTATCCTCAAAACCCGAAAAATGACATGATCGGCCATTTTATCGGCAAATGCTTGGCAAAGCCGAAAAACTTACGGCTTTCCCTCTACAGAGGCATTGGCAAGCGGGAGCGCTCATCCCGTATTCCGCGAACTACGCTAAACTGCCGCATTGCTCAAATATCCCTCCAACCATGACCACCTACGCAATCGGCGACATCCAGGGCTGCAATGAGCAGCTCACCGCTTTAATCGATACGATCCACGCAGTTGCACCCGATGCCCGCCTGCTGTTCCTCGGCGATCTGGTCAACCGCGGCCCGCAATCGCTCGAAACCCTGCGCATGATTCGCGCCATGGGCGACAAAGCCCAATCGGTACTGGGCAACCACGACCTGCACCTGCTCGCCATAGCCCACGGCATCCAGAAAGCAAACAAATCCGACACGCTCGATGAAATCCTGAACGCCCCGGATTCTGAAGAATTATTCGACTGGTTGCGCCACCGCCCAATGGCCATGTTCGAACAGGACTACCTGATGGTGCATGCCGGCGTCGTACCGCAATGGACTGCCCAGCAAACCATGGAGCGGGCGCACGAAGTGGAAACAGCGCTACGCGGCCCGGACTGGGTTGATTTCCTGCGTCAGATGTATGGCAATAAACCGGCCAAATGGGATGACAATCTGCAAGGTACGGAACGTTTGCGTTGCATCGTCAATGCCCTCACGCGGATGCGCTTTTGCGAACCGGACGGCACGATGGAATTTTCAATCAAGGAAAGCGCCGGCAGCGTGAACCCGGAGGGGTTCCAGCCCTGGTTCGATCTGCCTCACCGCAAAACCGCTGAGGTCACTGTCGTTTTCGGCCACTGGTCGACGCTGGGCCTGATGATGCAGCCCAATGTGATCGGGCTCGATACCGGTTGCCTGTGGGGCGGCAAACTTACTGCGCTATGCCTTGAGGATCGTTCGTTGATTCAGGTCGCTTGTCCGCAGACGGCGCAGCACGGCTGATATCGATCACTTCAGCCGGCGCGGCATGACCTAAAGCACGAGAGATTGCGTCACGCGTCGCAGCCGCCAGATCCCGCCGATGCGCGCCGGTGCTTGCCATCGGCGCCAGCGCGGTCAGCTCGGCCATAATCGGACGCACCGCACGTGCTTTCAGAATCGCCAGAATACTTTCGACAATCGTCGTCTCGCCGATAAAGTCGGCGGCAGGATGCAAGCCGCCGCCGGCATCCAGATAGCGCAATGCATAAGGCTGCACCGGTACGCCGGCATCGATCGCCGCCTCAAACAGATTCGCATGAAACGGCAGCAAACTACCCTGCTCGGCAGTAGTGCCTTCTGGAAAAAATGCAATCCGGTCGCCGGCTTTGATACTTTCCACCAGCCCCTGATAAATCGCCCGCACATCGCGTGGTTTCCCGCGTGAAATAAAGATGGTGCCGGTCTTGGCGCATAACCAGCCAACCAGCGGCCAATTGCGAATATCCGATTTCGCCACAAAGCGGCAAGGCTCCAAGGTATTGATCACGAAAATATCGAGCCAGGAAATATGATTGGCAACCATCAATGCCGGTTGCGTCTGCATGATGCGCGACGAAGCGTCTGCCACGTTGCCGTTCACATCCCGAATCACAATGTTCAGGCCGCAGATATGCACCAGCCTGGCCGACCAGCGGCGAATGCGCGCTTGCCGTGCCGGACGGTCGAGAAACGGAAAGATAAAAGCGCAAGTTGCCATGCCGGCGAACAGATGCAGGAACATCCGCGCTATCGAGAAAATAATCATGCGCCTACTTTAAATTAATTCAATTAACGTTGGTAAGCGACATTACCCGCGACAATCGTGGCCTGTACCCGGCCACTCAGTTCGTAGCCCAGAAACGGCGTGTGTTTACCCTGGCTGGCCAGGGCTTTGGCTTCCACCGTCCAATGCGCAGACGGATCGAAGATACAGATATCGGCCGCGCTGCCGACCGATAAATTACCCGCCTCGACGCCGGCGACACGCGCCGGGTCGGTCGTGATCTTGGCGATGGCCCTGGATAGCCCGCCTTGATCGTTCGGCGTCGCTTCGGCACTCCATTTCAATGCCAGCGACAACAGCAATTCCAGTCCGGTCGCGCCCGGCGATGCCTCACCGAAGGGACGCATTTTTTCATCGTCGTCGACTGGTGTGTGGTCGGAGCAGATTGCATCGATAGTGCCGTCCTGCAAGGCCTGGCGGATTGCATCGCGATCGCGCTGGGAGCGAAATGGCGGCGTCACGCGGGCGTTGGAATCGAAGTAGCCGATATCCATATCGGTCAGGTGCACATGATGGGCGCCGACGTCGCAACTGATCGGCAGGCCTTCGCGCTTGGCGGCGCGCACCAGCTCCAGCCCGGCAGCAGACGACAGGCGACATAGATGGACGCGCGCGCCGGTAGAGCGCACCAATTCGAAGATGGTATGGAGCGCGATGGTTTCCGACATGACCGGCACGCCGGATAAGCCCAGGCGCGAAGCCGTCGAACCGCTGTGCGCGATGCCGTTGCGGCCAAGATGCGCATCTTGCGGACGCAGCCAGACGGTGTAGCCGAAGGTCTTCGCGTATTGCATTGCGCAGAGCAGCACGGTTGTATCGGTAATCGGTTCGTCGGCTTGCGAGAAACCGATGCAACCGGCTTCGGTCAGCTCGGCCATTTCGGTCAGCGCAGTGCCTTTCAGACCGACCGTCAATGCGCCC
The DNA here is from genome assembly GCA_036500325.1 of Herbaspirillum sp. Classification (GTDB taxonomy): domain Bacteria; phylum Pseudomonadota; class Gammaproteobacteria; order Burkholderiales; family Burkholderiaceae_D; genus Herbaspirillum. The sequence goes on from DASYCG010000113.1 coordinate 4,863, forward strand.
AATGGGTAGACGTGAGCTTGATGCAGCGATTTGGCGCGATGTTTCAACATCTCGACCAGACCCGGTTCGTCCAGCACCGGATCGGTATCCGGCGGACAGAGCAATGTGGTCACGCCGCCTTGCATCGCGGCCTGCATTTCGGATTCCAGCGTGGCTTTGTGTTCGTAACCCGGTTCGCGCAGACGCGCGCTGAGATCGACCAGGCCGGGCGCCACGACTAGGCCGGCAGCATCGATCACGCGGCCGGCGATGAAGCCCTCCGGCGCGGCGCCCACGGCGGCAATCTTGCCGGCCACGATATATAAATCTTGCTGAGCATCGATACCGTTGGCGGGATCGATCAAACGACCGTTTTTAATATGCAGTTTCATTATTAGTTTGGCTTTTGGCGATTCTTGCTTAATCTTTTTAGAACTTCGAAATTTTCTGCTGCCCATGCTTCTTTTTTACTACGGGTCCAACCTTTGATTTGCATTTCTGTAGCCAGCGCTTCTTCGCGACTGGAAAATTCTTCTGCTTTTAACAATGTTACCGGTCTGCGGCGCTTGGTATAGCACGGTATCAGGCCTAGTTGATGTTGTGCAATTCTAGTTTCCATGTCGTCTATATGGCCGGTGTAGTAGCTTTGGTCAGAGCAACGCAGTAGATAAACATAAAAGGGCATTCTTTAAATTTTCCTTGCTGAGGTGATCCTTCGACACGGCGCTGCGCGCCTGCTCAGGACGAACGGGGTTTGGTGAA
>DASYCG010000114.1:0-5394 GCA_036500325.1 Herbaspirillum sp.
ATGCGGATGGAAATATAACCATGTCTGCTTCCAAGTTTCAGTCCTGGCGCGCCGGTTTCGATGATCAGGCCAACGCCATCAAGGACACCTCCTCCGTGATGGCGAAGAAACTGGTCAATGCGCAATCGGTTTATGAAAACCTGATCAAGGTATTGAGCGCCACGATTGCCGCGATGCTGGAGACCTGCAAGTTGTGTGTGCAAAATTAGGGAGCATGCGATGTATAGCGCAACGAAGAGGTTGAGCGGCGAGGATGCGAGCGTTACGGCAATGAACGAAAACAGTTTGCTGTACCGCATCCGGCACTTGCTGGCCAGGCAATTCGGCGTCGATGCCGCAACCATCGAAGCCGATACCGGGCTGGTCGAGCAACTCTATGCGGATTCGATGGATCTGCTGGAAATGACGCACGCCATCAATGATGAATTCGGGATCGAGATCGACGCAGCGCAATTGGCCGATATGCATACGGTCGGCGCTGTGGAGCGGGTGGTTGCAGCGATGTTGCGCGCGCTCGCCGTTTCCGCGACGGAAATTGTTTAAGTGAAATTCGCGGTATTGGCGGATTTTTGAATGAAAATTTTTTAGGATAAAGATATGCCAATTCCAGGTGCAATTAATGGTGCAGGCTCGGCCCAACGGCCCCCTTCACCGGACCAGACAGCGTTAGCGGAACCGAACAGCCTGTTAGCAAAGAGCCTGACCGGCGCTTGGTCGGAAACGGGACGATTCGAACCGACGACAGCAGCGGCGCAAGCCGAGCCGACGGCAGTGGAAGGGGCTTCCGGCATTGAGAATCATCAGGACTGCGATGAGCTTCTACAGCCGCCCGTTCAGCCTCCGATTGCGGCCGAACTTGCACGGGTTTCCATAAACGACGGTTCTGCGGACGATGGCGCTACAACGCTGCAGCCTCTCGCTCCGGAAGCTTTGAGATCGTTGGAAGCCGACCAAGAGCTTGCTGATTCGTTAGAGGATGCATCGATTTCTCCTGATGAAGGCATCCGGGCGGCCACAGGAAATGCGGGCGGAAGTAATGGTCATGTTTTAGAAGGTATGACTGATGCCGCTATTCACGATTGGCAGGAAAATAACAGAGAATTCGATGAACTGATGAGCAATATTCCGGACCCGCCTGGCGGTTCGGAAGAACCCGGTTCGTCAATCTCATCCGACGGATCCGACGTGTCTGGAGAGCCGGAAGGCGATTCTCCGTTGGACGTGCGTTTGTCGGAGGTCGGAAGGCGGCTCGGGATTTTGCCGGGAAATGACGCAGGCGCAGGCCCTGGCGATGACAGTGTCCCCGCGGCGGATGAGAGCCTGCCGGCGATCGTTGCTCAACCAAATGCGATAGCTGTTGCCACGAAGATGTCTTGCCAGGATCAGTTCCGCGAGGATGCGCTCAAATTTTTATTTGCACATTCGCCTAATGCCGATGCGTTATCAAAGGCTTACGAAAAAGAACAGGGTAATCCTGCCGCCAAGATCACAATCGCCCGATTTGCCGAGCAATATATGATCGCTTGCGAGGCCCTTAAAAGCCCGGATGCGGACGATAAAAATTTCCGTCAAACGCGATTGGATGGCGCAGCGAAAGATTATGTAGCCCTGATTGAAAAACACGGTGCAGGCAAGAAATCCGTATTCGGTGCATTTTATTTGGGGAGCAAGACTGCACTTATGACGCGATTGGCGGTGGAAGCACGGCTGTGCAAATACGCCGGCGCTGAAACGCCGGAAGGGCGCGCAGCATTGACGAGAGCGGCGATAACGAGCCGGGTGGCGCCGTATATTGAAAAGTATTTGAGTGAAAACCTGGGTGGGAACGTCACGGGCCTTGCAGAGGACGCCATCGAGAAGATGATTGAATCTCAGGCGCGGTATGCGCTGGAGCAGATATCGGCAGCCAGTGAAAATATTATAAAGCGGGATGGCGCTTCCGCACACAATATCGCCGCCAGGTTGGAAATGTTGATGGTGTGGCCTGAATTGCTGCGTAGCTTCATGGATGGCTCGGCGCCGCCAACAGCAGTTGCAGCACATGCGGCAGAGGAGACGGACGCGGCAGATGATGCGGCGTCGGAGGGCGTGCCTGAGGTCGATGACGATCCATCGGCATCGGGTGAGGGGCAACCCGGTGCAACGTACGTTACCAACAATTACGTTACCAATGACAACAGCGTAACTGACAACAGCGTTCATATTGCCGATAGCTACAACCAGAGCCGTGTAAATAGTACTGATCGTCAAATTTTCGCATCCGATGTGCAGCCGGATACATATAGCGTCGCTGATCCGGATCCGGATCTCGATCTGGATGACGGTACGGGTTCAGTCAACGGGAACCAGGCGGCTTCCGAAAATGGTGATCAATACATCACGGGACGGCAATCGGGCGAATTTGTCGTGGATGATGATTTTGAAGATGCCGGTAATCTCGTCGCCATCGATGATCATTTTTCGGTGGCCGACGATCCCGGCAGCGATGAGGTCGATTTGGGGTCGGGAAATCCGCAACTTGCCTCTACTGAGGCGAGGCCGAATTCTATTTTGGTTCCAATCCGTCCTTATGTTTCGAGCATGCCGCGTTACGGTTCAGAGCCGTATTTGAGTGGCGTAGTTACTCGCAATCGAGAAGAGTTTGAGCGTAGTCTTTCAGACTATGGAAGCGGAACCGGTCCAATACAATTCGCCACGCCCGGGGCTTCGCTGTCCGACACGGATTTGTCTCTCAAAACGGTCGTCATTTCCCGGAAAACCGAAGAGGAAAGAAAAGAACGACTTACATCGTTGGAATTGGCTGCAAAGAGGTCAATCGAAGAGCATGAGGAACGGAAGAGAAAATCGCCTTCGCGTGTGATTCTCACGGTATCTCGTTACGACGAATATAGAAGCGCCGGTGGATGGAGCCGGCAAGAGTCCGTCTCCGTGAAAGAGCGTCCTGTGACTACGGAAACAATGAAGTCGGAATCGTCGTCTACACCGGACTTTGTAAGCGAAACGTCTGATGAAGACGCTTCTATTTCTTCCCTAGCCACTCAGTAGCGTAAAACGGCAATATCACCACCGGCATCGCAAATCCGACCCATGCCGTGAAGCTCCAGCCGCCGCGCGCATAACTCCACGCGCCCAGCGCGGAGCCGATTGCGCCGCCGATGAAGAAGATCGTCATGTACAGGCCATTGAGGCGGCTGCGCAGCGATGCGCCGAGGATAAAAATGGCGCGTTGCCCGAGCACCAGATTGGCGGTTGCGCCGAAGTCCAGCAAGATCGCCGAAGCGACCAGCAAGCCCAGTGCCAGTGTCGATCCGGGTGTGGCGAATTGCGTCATTAAAAATGCGAACGCAGCCAGTACGATCGCAAAGCCGGTGGCCGGGCGGCTCCAGCCATGGTCGGCTACCGCGCCTGCGATGGGCGCTGCAATCGCGCCGGCCACACCGGCCAGCGCGAATAAGGCGATGCCGGTTTGCGACAGGCCGTAAGTGGGGCTGGCCAGCAGCAGCGGCACGGTGGTCCAGAACAGGCTGAAGGCGCCGAACAGCGCTGCGTGATATAAACCGCGCCGGCGCAGGACCGGCGTTTGCGCAAACAAATGGCCCATCGACGCCAGCAATGCACCGTAGTTCAGATTGTGCACAGGTTGCCGCACCGGCAGCGAGCGTCTGAGCACCAGTCCGAGAACTACCATGATGACCGCCGATAGGATGTAGACCACATGCCATGACGAGAGATCGGTGATCAGGCTGGCTGCCGGCCGCGACAGCATGATGCCCAGCATCAGCCCGCTCATGGTTTTGCCGACCACGCGGCCGCGGATCGCTTCCGGGGCCAGATGCGCTGCATACGGCACCAGGATTTGCACCGAGACCGAGCCGATGCCGATGAACAGGCAGGCCAGCAGGAACGGCAGCGAATGGCTGACCGAGGCCGCCGCCAGCGAAGCGATAGTACCGATCCCCATTATGCTGAGCACCAGTTTGCGGTTTTCGAGCAGATCGCCCAGCGGCACCAGCAGCATTAATCCCAGGCCGTAACCGAGCTGGGTCAGGGTTGCAATCAGGCCGGCGGCTTGCGGCGACATGCCGAGGGCGGCGCTGATCGGTCCGATCAGGGGTTGGCAGTAATAGATGTTGGCGACGATCAGGCCGCAGGACATGGCGAGCAGGAATGTCGTGGCGCCGGAGATGGCGGGAGCTTCAGTCTGATTGGAGATGGCGTTGGCGGCTTGGGTCATGGAAATTCAGTAGCATCGATAGCAAAATTCAGCGAGCGATCATTATAAGGATTTATCGTTATTGCGTTTGAGCGCCGGATATTGCTTCATAATCGCGTCTGTTTTTCCTTGGCTATGAAAGCGGCATCGATATGGCGGTTATGAGGGAAGGTTTTCTGCAAAGCGCAGACGGCATTGCGCTGTTTTATCGCGATTGGCCGGTGGCCGACGCGCGCGGTGCGGTGCTGATGGTGCATGGCCTCGGCGAGCATGGCGGGCGTTACCTCGAACTGGCGGATATTTTCAATGCCATGAGTTTGTCGGTGCGCATCCAGGATCATCGCGGCCATGGCCGTTCCGGCGGCGCGCGCGGCAGCATCGCGACGGCGCATGATTTTTTGCATGACCTGAAGCTGGCGTTCGATGATTTCGCCAAGGCGCAGCATACGGTGCCTTTTTTGTTCGGGCATAGTTTGGGCGGCTTGATCGCAGCGCGTTTTGCCACCGGCGGGTTTGCGCAAGTGCGCGGCCTGATGTTGTCGTCGCCCGCGCTGGCAATCTATTTATCCAGATTCCAGCGCTTGTTGCTGGCGGTGGGCAGCGTGCTGGCGCCGGGTCTGGCGGTGGCATCCGGTTTGCCGCCGGATGCTGTTTCGCACGACGGCGATATACAGCGCGGCTATGGCGTCGACGATTTGAATCATCAAAAAGTCGCACCGCGCGTGGTGCGCTTCATGCAGGACGCGATTGCCCGCAGCATCGACGATGCAGCGCTCTTTACGGCGCCGGTGCTGCTGCAGTTCGCGGGTCAGGATTTACTGGTCGATCCGGCCGGCGCCGAGCGGTTTTATGCGAATTTGCCGGCAGCGCATAAAACCAGGCATCGGTATGACGATGCATTTCACGAGATATTCAATGAGGCGCAGCCGCTACGGCAGAAAGTGCAGCAAGATTTAACTACGTGGATGAGGGCGCAATTGGGCTAGAAAATTAGCTAGGGCAGCACTGATTAAGTGCCATGGGCGGCCTTTTTTTAACGCGGCACGGGCCGCACCTCTCGCCCAAATGAACGGTCTTTTATGGATTTAAAGAAAGTTCGCAGACGACTGATTTTCTATAGCGCCATAAAAAATCGTTCATTTGGGCGAGAGGTGCGGCCCGTGCCGCGTTAAAAAAAAGGC
>DASYCG010000115.1:0-15365 GCA_036500325.1 Herbaspirillum sp.
CACCCCTTCCCATCCCGAACAGGACCGTGAAACGACTTTGCGCCGATGATAGTGCTGCAACCAGTGTGAAAGTAGGTCATCGTCAGGCTGTTATTCCGGAAAACCCCAGATTCTTTAAGAATCTGGGGTTTTTTTATGTCCAAAAAATGCGTTCGGAAATGAATTCAGCCGAGAAGCAACGCCAATCCAAGCAATGGCCACTGCAGCAGATGTTTGAATGTGTCATGCATCGGAATCGGTTTGATTACCATTTTGATGGCCATCAAATACGGATAATGGCGGCGTGCCAATTGACTTACCTGCCGGCTATAGCGGCGCCAGTCCGCTTTAAGAAATGCTTGATCAGGATGGCGTCCGGCATAGACATGCTTGAAAGCGATATAAGAATCTTCTCCGCCGATTTCGCGTAACCGGCGCCATATCGTCGCAATCACCGCAAATACGCCATGCTGTTCAATGGCATTATAGTTTTCGAAATAACGCCGAAAATGTGTGTAATGGGAAACCTCGTCCACCTTGATATTATTAAGTAACTGAGATAGGACCGGTTCTTGCACGTAGTCGCCCGCGGCACTATAAAGCGTTGAAGTGCCGGTTTCCACAACGCAACGCGCCACCAATTCCAGCGCCGGCCGTGCTTCCAATTGTTCGATTGTGCAAAGGGCCACATATTCTTCGGTGAATGCGCGATGGGCGCTCTCCCAGTCGAATTCCGGCCACACAGCTTGCACATAAGTCTTCAGTGCACGGCCGTGTTGAGTTTCCTCTTCCTGCCAGGAGTCATTCAACCAACTGGTAACCTCGGCATCGCCGTGAAAATGTTCGATCAGATTACTGCTGTACGTCTCCGCAAGGATTTCGACAAATGACGCGGAAGCCAGCATGAGGAATAAAAATTCATCGTCGCGTACGGAGGCGACATCTATTGCATCAAAAGGAATATCTTCAAGACGCCAATTTTGGCGTCCTTGATTAGATGGCAAAAGCATGAGTTAACACCTTTCTCTTGGTTAGGCGTGTACACGGCTTCCGGCGTTAAAAATCCACAATCGATGTGATTCGGTCTGAGCCCGCAAGCCCAAACCAAGCCCTTTGAATTTTAGTCCGATTCTAATGCGCAGTTACAAACACTAGGGACAATATCGAAAAGCCGATAAGCATGGTGACCAACATACCAATGACAACTTTCAATGGGGTCAGTTCTAATGGGGTCAGATCTCTATCGTGAACGTTCATGGCAAACTCCATAAATGAAGCGGCGACACCTTCAAGCGACAAGGCGTATTTAAAGCTTAGTCCTACTGCGATAGATGTTAAGTCGGCGAATGTCCTTTAGCGCTGTCAGAGCTTGTCTGATGTATCAGGGCCGACACGCAGTGGGACATCAATGTAGTAGCATGGCGCTTGTCCGCCGCAGAATCATCTGGAAGGCGTGCCCAACTATCTGAATGAAAACCACAAACTCCCCTTTGCAGCATAAATTCATTCCGCCGTGGCTGGTCCTCCTGGCAGCGCTGACGGCTATCGGGTCGCTGTCGATCGATATGTATCTGCCAAGTTTTCCGACAATCACAAAAGACTTGGGACCCGGCGTGCAATTAACCCTTGCCAGCTTTTTGGTCGGATTGGCAGTCGGGCAGCTATTTTATGGCCCCTTCAGCGATCGTTTCGGCCGTAAGCCGCCGCTTTATTTTGGGATCGGACTTTATATCCTGAGTTCATTTGCCTGCATATTCGTGCACGACATGGAAACATTAATCGTATTGCGATTCTTCCAGGGATTGGGCGGTTGCGGCGGCTTCGTCGTATCGCGTGCGGCGATACGAGACAAAATGGGCGCCGAAGGATCGGCCCACGCCTATTCCCTGATGATGCTGGTATTTGGCATTTCCCCCGTTTTGGCCCCTCTCGCGGGCGGATTGGTGCTTACATTGTGTGGTTGGCGGACAATCTTCATCACTATGACTTTATTCGCCGCCATTTGCCTGATTGCCATGCATTACGTTATGGAGGAGTCCCTGGATCCGGCCCACGCCAGACCACTGCATCTAGGCCGTGTCTGCAGGCAATACTGGGATTTGCTGCATGACAGGCAGTTCGTGTCATATGCCTTATGCGGCGGACTGGTGCAGGCCGGATTATTCGCATACATAGCGGGGTCACCGTTCGTACTGATCGAATTGCACGGCATTCCGGCCAAATATTACGGACTGGTCTTCGGCAGCAATGCAATCGGCCTGATTGCCGCGTCTCAAATCAACGCCCGTCTGGTGAAAAAGCAGTCGCTGGACCGCATCTTGAAATACACGCTGACCATCGCTGCGACGGTGAGCTTGGCCAGCGCCTTGCTGGTTGCCGCAGGGATCAACAGCCTCCCCTTATTACTGATCGGTCTGTTCCTGTATCTGAGCAGCTACGGCATGATCAGCCCGAATGCGATTGCAATGGTGCTCAAATACCAAGGGAAACAGGCCGGAACCGCCTCCGCATTGGCGGGTACTTTGCAATTTGCGCTAGGCGTATCGTCTGGCGTCTGCATGAGTTTATGGCACAGCAACAGCGCTTTACCGTTGACCAGCGTAATGGCGCTGTGCGGTGTATCCGCGCTACTCCTTTATCACCTGGTCGCGAAAAAACAGCAGCCGGCAATTCTCCGACGCGAAGCCGGAACATAAATAGCATCGAGTGCATTCAACAGTGATGCCTCCCGGTCGTTAGAGTCGTTCTGGCGGTATACTCCCAGCTTATGCCGCCGCCCGGATAAATGAACCGTCGGCCTCGATATCGCATCCTCCCAATTCATCATCTGATAGCAAATATGGCTCAATACGTATACACAATGAACAAGGTCGGCAAGATCGTGCCGCCAAAACGCCAGATTCTGAAAGATATATCCCTATCGTTTTTCCCGGGCGCCAAAATCGGCGTGCTCGGCTTGAACGGCTCGGGTAAATCGACATTGCTCAAAATCATGGCCGGCATCGATAAGGATATCCAGGGTGAAGCAGTTCCCATGCCCGGTCTGAATATCGGCTATCTGCCGCAAGAGCCGCAACTCGATCCTGAGCAAACAGTGCGTCAAGTGGTCGAAAGCGGCTTGGGAGAGGCATTCGAAGCCCGCGCCAAATTGGATGCGGTTTACGCCGCCTACGCGGAACCGGATGCCGACTTCGATGCGTTGGCCGCGGAGCAGGGCCGCCTCGAAGCCATCATTTCGACCTCGGACGGCGGCAATCTGGAGCTGCAACTGGAAATGGCCGCCGATGCGCTGCGCCTGCCGCCGTGGGATGCCAAAATCGGCGTGCTGTCCGGTGGCGAAAAGCGCCGCGTCGCGCTATGCCGCCTGCTGCTTTCAAAACCAGACATGCTCCTGCTCGACGAACCGACCAACCATCTGGACGCGGAATCGGTAGATTGGCTCGAACAATTCCTGCAGCGCTTCCCCGGCACAGTAGTCGGCATCACCCATGATCGCTACTTCCTCGACAATGCCGCCGAATGGATTCTGGAGCTGGATCGCGGCCATGGCATCCCCTGGAAAGGCAATTACAGTTCCTGGCTGGAACAAAAAGGCAATCGCCTGAAACAGGAAGAAGCCACCGAATCGTCGCGCCAGAAAACCATCGCCAAGGAACTGGAATGGGTACGTCAGAATCCGAAAGGCCGGCAAGCCAAGAGCAAGGCGCGTCTGGCGCGATTCAACGAACTGAGCGAACACGAATATCAGAAGCGCAACGAAACCCAGGAAATTTTCATCCCGGTCGCAGAGCGCCTCGGAAATGAAGTCATCGAATTCAAGAATGTATCGAAAGCCTTCGGCGATCGCCTGCTCATCGATGACCTTAGCTTTACCGTGCCGGCCGGTGCGATTGTCGGCATTATCGGCCCGAACGGCGCCGGTAAATCGACCTTATTCAAAATGATCACCGGCAAGGAACAGCCGGATAGCGGCGAGGTGGTGGTCGGCAAGACCGCGCAAGTATCTATTGTCGACCAGTCGCGCGATGAATTGCAGGATAAAAAGACCGTATTCGATGACGTCTCCAACGGCGCCGATATCCTCACCGTAGGACGTTTTGAAATGTCGTCGCGCGCGTATCTGGGCCGTTTCAATTTCAAAGGCGGCGACCAGCAGAAGGTGGTCGGTAACCTGTCCGGCGGCGAACGCGGCCGTCTGCATTTGGCCAAGACGCTGTTGCAGGGCGGCAATGTCCTGTTGCTGGATGAACCATCCAACGATCTGGACGTGGAAACCTTGCGCGCGCTGGAAGACGCCTTGCTGGAATTTGCCGGCAGCGTCATGGTGATTTCCCATGATCGCTGGTTTCTGGACCGGATCGCCACGCATATTCTGGCGTTCGAAGGCAATTCGCAGGTCAGTTTCTTCGACGGTAATTATCAGGAATACGAAGCAGACAAGAAGAAGCGCCTGGGTGAAGAAGGCGCCAAACCGAAACGTATCCGCTACAAGCCGCTGGCAATTTAATTTAATCGATCAAGAAGTCCTATGAGTAAATTCTGGAGTCCCGTTGTCAACCGCCTGAGCCCTTACACGCCGGGCGAACAGCCGAAGGTCAGCAATCTGATCAAGCTCAACACCAACGAAAACCCCTACGGCCCCTCGCCGCGGGCGATCGAAGCGATGGGGCGGGAAATCGGCGACAGCTTGCGCCTGTATCCCAGTCCCGATGCCGAAACCCTGAAAGCGGCCATCGCCAAGCGCGCCGGCCTGACGCCGGCGCATGTATTCGTCGGCAACGGTTCCGATGAAGTTCTGGCGCACGCTTTCCAGGCGCTGCTGCAACACGGCGCGCCGGTGCTGTTCCCGGATATCAGTTACAGCTTTTATCCAACTTATTGCGCGTTGTATCAAGTCGAATCCCGGCAGGTGCCGTTGGCTGCAGACTTCACGCTGTGCGTGGACGACTATCTGCAGCAGGATGAAACGATCGGCGGCATTATATTCCCGAATCCGAATGCACCGACCGGTTGCCTGCTGCCGTTGGCGCAAATCGAGCGCTTACTGCAAGGGCGGCCGGACAACGTGGTGCTGGTCGACGAAGCCTACATCGATTTCGGCGGCGTTTCAGCGATAGAACTGGTCGCGAAATATTCGAATCTGCTAGTGGTGCAAACCTTCTCCAAATCGCGTTCGCTGGCCGGTTTGCGGGTCGGCTTCGCGGTTGGGCATCCGGCCTTGATCGATGGGCTCGAACGCGTCAAGAACAGCTTCAATTCTTACCCGCTGGACCGCATTGCGATCGCCGGCGCCACCGCTGCATACGATGATGAAGCCTATTTCGAGACTACCCGGCAAGCTGTCATCGCCAGCCGTACGCGGCTCAGCGGACGCCTGAAAGAACTCGGTTTCGATGTGCTGCCGTCAAGCGCCAACTTCGTATTTGCCGGCCATCCCCGACACGATGCGACTGAAGTGGCGGCCTATCTGCGCAGCAAGAACATCATCGTGCGGCATTTTCCGCAAGGACGTGCGGCGCAGTTCCTGAGAATCACGGTCGGCAGCGACGCCGATTGCGACGCTTTGGTCGAGACGTTGGCCGTCTTTTTGCAGGTACATTAATTTCTACTTCTTCCCATACCACCACCCGCCAGCCCGGCAATCGCCTTCAGGGAATCGCCATTCCCATTTTGTTTATCTTGCTGGGCGTGGTCTACGCAAGCTGGGCGGCGCGCATTCCTGCGGTTCGCGACAATCTCCACCTTGGCCCGGCATTACTCAGCATGGTATTGCTGTGCAGCGGCATCGGGGCCGTGCTGTCGTTTCCGTTGGCTGCCTGGCTCAACGTGCATTACGGTCAACGCCGCAGCGCCTGTTACGCCGGCGTCGGCCTATTGATCGCCTTGTTCTGTGTCGGTCTGGCACCGAACTTGCTGGCGCTCATGTTGGCAATGGCGTTGCTCGGCGTGGGTATCAGTTGTTTCGATGTAGCGATCAACGCACTGGGCGCGGCAGCCGAGAAGCGCGCCGGACGTTCGATCATGTCGTTATTGCACGCATGGTTTTGTGTCGGCACCTTTTCCGGTGCGCTGCTGGGCAGCGCCATGGCGGGGTTGCGCGTGCCGCCGTCCTGGCATTTCGGCGCGGTGGCATTATTATTGTCGGTATTGTTGCGCTGGTGCTATCGAATCCTGCCGGACGACCAGGTGCCGCGTTTGCGCGGCGACCGTCTATTCGTCATGCCGCATGGCCCATTGATTGTGCTGGGGATGATTGCGTTTTGCGGCGCCATCGTCGAAGGTTCGATGGCGGACTGGAGCGGCGTCTATATGAAAGATGCGCTCAGCGCCGGCGACGGCCTTGCGCCGCTGGGCTATGCGGGATTTGCCGGCATGATGCTGCTGGCGCGGCTGGCCGGCGATCGCCTGAAAGAAGCCATGGGCGCGCGCCGAGTGGTGGGTTTTGGGGCGCTGCTCGCTGCAGTCGGTATCTTTATCGCGGTTGGCGCCGTAGCGATTCCGCAGGCTGTCATCGGCTTTACACTGGCCGGCGGCGGTGTTGCAATGGTGTTCCCGTTCGTCTTCAGTGCAGCCGGACGGCATGGCCCGACCGCGCTGGCCGGGGTCGCCACGCTGGGTTATAGCGGCGGTCTGATCGGTCCGCCGATTGTAGGATTTCTGGCGCAAGGATGGGGCTTGCAGGCAGCGCTCGGGTTTGTTGGTATATTGTGTGTCGGTGTGGCGTTGGCTGCCAGCCGCGCAAAATGGCTGACTTGATGCCGGATGCGCGGTCGTGGCTGTCATGGCCGATTCAAATTAATGGGGGCTTATATGCCGCGGAACAATTTCATGTCGACTGTCCGTAAATTATTCTTGCTGTTGGGTGTGGTTGCGCTGGCGGCGCTGGCCGGTTGTGCGAGCCCGCAAGCCGGCCGCAATCAGGCCGATCTGACGGCGGTACAGTGGGAACTGGTGAAATGGTCGCTGCAGCCGATGCCGCCGGTGGGCGTGCGTCCGATCATGCTGCGTTTCGATCAGCGCGGCGACGAAGGCCGCGTCAGCGGTCACGCAGGCTGCAATCAATTCTCCGCCCCCTATGTATTACGCGATCCCGGCGAGATCACCATTGCTACACCGGTCGCCACTCGCATGGCGTGTGCGCCGGAAGTCATGGAATTCGAAGCCCGGCTGCTCGACAAGCTTGAATCGATTTCTACTTACAAAATTACCGGCAAAAACATGGATCTGATTGCCGCCGACGGTCATGTTCTCAGTTTCCGCGCACGCCCTAAAGTCGGCGCTGAAGCGAGCATCAAATTCATTTACGTCGCTCCGCGGCAAGTTGCCTGCTCTACCGGCGCCGCGCAAAATCCAAATCAGCCGCAAGCCCTGTGCTATCAAGTCCGGGAGAACAAAGACGAGCCATGGCGGTTATGGTCCGGCGGCATTGCCGGTTTCGATTTCGAACCGGGCACTGCTTACCGTCTACGGATACTGGAAGAGCGCGTCGTGCCGTCGGTTGCCGGCGCCGCCAATGTCAAATGGACGCTCGATCTGATCGTCGACCAGAAAACCATCGATCACCCACAAAAATAATGCGGCATCCATGATTGCCGGCACTACCATGCATATTTCAAATTTAGCGAAAATAACAAATGCCGCATAGCGACATGCGGGACCTGCTGTTGCTGCCGGGCTTCATGCTGACCGAGGCCTTGTGGGACGATATGCGGGACGGGCTGGCCACACTGGGCCGTTGCCATTTCGGCGATCTGAGCCGGGATGGGTCGATTATCGACATGGCGGCCCATGTTCTGGAAAACGCACCGCCGCGATTCGTTCTGTTCGGTTTTTCGATGGGCGGTTTTGTTGCGCAACAGATCATGCGGCAGGCGCCGGAGCGCGTGATTGCGCTCGGCCTGCTCAACACCTCGTCGCGCCCGCAAACGCCGCAGGAAATGGCACAGCACCTGGCGCAGATCGAGATGGCGCGCAACATACCGTTCAAGGGCCTGACGTCACGCGCATTGGCGGCATCGGTGCATCCGTCGCGCCGCGGCGATACCGTCTTGCGCGATCGCCTGCAGGCGATGGCCTTGAAGAATGGAAAAGAGGTTTTCCTGCGGCAGATGGGCGCACTACGCAGCGACGACCCTGCCGGCCTGGAACAGATTCAGTGCCCTACGCTGATTGTCACCAGCAGCGACGACGCATTGCGCAGCCTGGCCGAATCGGCGGACATGGCGCGGAAAATTACCGGATCGCGATTGGTTGTCATACCTGATTGCGGGCACATGACGCCGCTGGAAAAGCCGAATGAGTTGCTGTTGGAAATACGCCAATGGCTGAGGAAGCTCTGATTAAGCGTAGCTGACGGCCCAATCTACGGATGGCGATGCTCGCCGTACTAAAGTACGACTGCGCTTCTCATCCGTAGCTTGAACCACCAGCTACACTTACTCAGCGCTTCCCGACTTAATCTTTACAACGCCAATCGGGCGCGCGCCGCCTCGTATTGCTGCGCCAGGCGATCGACTACCTCTGCAACCGTCGGCACATCGTCGATCAAACCGATGCCTTGACCGACACCCCAGATATCGCGCCAGGCCTTGGCGCTGCCTGCGCCGAAATTCATCGCCGACTTTTCCGCGGCCGGTAATCGATCCGGATCGAGACCGGCATTGATAATCGACTTCTTCAGATAATTGCCGTGCACGCCGGTAAATAAATTGGTGTAGACCACATCGGCTGCGTTGCCTTCGACAATCGCGGCGCGGTACGCGTCGTTGATATTCGATTCCACTGTCGCCAGCCAACGCGATCCGATATAGGCAAAATCGGCGCCCATCGCTTGCGCCGCCAGCACGGCCTCGCCGGTGGAAATGGCGCCGGACAAGGCAATCGGGCCATCGAAAAATTTACGTACTTCGCCGACCAGCGCAAACGGCGACAGCGCGCCTGCATGGCCGCCGGCGCCGGCGGCAACCAGAATCAAACCATCGACGCCGGCCTCCAGCGCTTTCTGCGCGTGACGAATCGAAATCACATCGTGCATCACAATACCGCCATAGCTGTGAATTGCATCCATCATCTCTTTCGGCGGTGCGCGCAAGCTGGAAATAATGATCGGCACCCGATGCTTGACGCAAATCTCGACATCATGCGCCAGCCGGTCGTTCGACTGATGCACGATCTGGTTCACCGCAATCGCGCCGACCGGCAGTTGCGGATGGTCCGCCTTGAATGCCGACAATTCGGCTTGCAGATCGGTCAGCCAGGTATCGAGCATCGCCG
The DNA here is from genome assembly GCA_036500325.1 of Herbaspirillum sp. Lineage (GTDB taxonomy): Bacteria > Pseudomonadota > Gammaproteobacteria > Burkholderiales > Burkholderiaceae_D > Herbaspirillum. The sequence continues at coordinate 9,253 of DASYCG010000115.1, forward strand.
CCGGGCGCGCGTTCAGCGCCGGAAAGGAACCGACGATGCCGGCCTTGCACTGCGCGGCCACCAATGCCGGTCCGCTGGCGATAAACATCGGCGACGCAATCACCGGCAGCCGGAGGTTTTGCAATGCCGCCGGCAATGCAGGACGAGAGGATACGGATGACGCCATCTGGCTCTTTCGGTAGCGTGAAGATGGCCGATTATAGGGCGGAACAATAACGCCGCGGTGGACTAATAAAAGCACGCGCCGTTCGATTTTGGTCGATCGGCAGCGTGCTTTTTTTCGGCTTTCCTACACGTTCAAGGCTTCGTCGAAAATACAAAAACCGTTCTTTCCGGCGCGTTTGGCGCGATACATGGCGATATCGGCGCGCGATATCAATTGCGAAGGCGAGCTGCCCGCGTCGTTCGATAAAGCGATACCGATGGAAGTGCCGAGCGAAAAAATCTGGCCTTCGATATGGAACGGCATTGCCACGGCTTTCAGCAATTGCTGGGCCACCGCAAAGGCGGTAACGCGGGGGTCTTTCAGATCGGACAACAGCACGATAAATTCATCGCCGCCGAAGCGCGCCACGGTATCGGTTCGCCTGCGCCCGTCCAGCAGCCGCTTGGCGACTTCGCACAGCACGGCATCGCCGGCCTTGTGGCCGAATTGATCGTTGATCGTTTTAAACCCGTCCAGATCGCAAAATAACAGTGCAAAATGCGAGCCGTTGCGCTCGGCATAGGCCAGCGCCTGATCTATGTGCGCTTCCAGCATCGAGCGGTTGAGCAAGCCGGTAAGCGGATCGTGGTGCGCCATGAAACTCAGGCGCGCTTCGCTCTCGATCAGGGCATTTTCCTTTTCCTGCAGACGCGCCAGCAGATAATTGAAGCCCAACACCAGATCGCCGACTTCATCGTGGCGTTTTATCGGAAGCGGCGCCAGCTGGCGTTTGCCATCCGCCATTTCCCGCATGGAGTGCGCCATGGCGGTCAAGGGCCGCAAGAGGTGCGGCAACACCGTCAGCAATATGGCAATCAGCACGCTCACAAAAACCACGGTGCTGACGAGGACGAAAGTGCGGGTTGCAATGATGGGATGGAACGCCTCCTTGGTGGGCATGCGCGCCACCACGAACCAACCTGTGCTGGGCACCGAGACCATGGTCGATAACTCTTCGACACCGAAGGCGTTGATCGTGGTGCCGCTGCCCCGAAAGCCTGCCATCGCGCGATCATGCAGAAGATTCACGCCGACAGGCGGCGTCGGCTTCAATATCATGCTCGGCTCGCTGGAACCGACGAACAGCTTGTCGGCGGGAGAAATCAGCAGGAATCCGCCGGTGGCGCCGAGAGGGATATTCTGCAGGCCATCGAGAAAACCGGTCGAATTGAGGGCCACGATGCCCGCCAGGATCGCCACCACATGTTTATCGTCATCGAGTACCGGTACCGCCATGATCAGCAGTGGTTTGCCATCGGCAATGCCGCGGTGCGGCTTGCTCATGACGGGCGTGCCGGCAGTCGCGTGCAGCGTGGCCTGGAACCATTCAGCCTGGGCATAATTAAAATTGGCCGGCTGTTTGACCTCGGGATATTGCGTAAAAATTCCTTTGCCGTCAGGGCGCAGTACGACCAATCGGTTAAATATGGGATTCATGCGCTGCCGTTCCCGAACCCAGCGCGCCAGATATTCAGGCTGCTGCAGTAAAGCGGGACGCAAAGTCGTGCCCAATTCCGTGATCAGCGCGCGCCGGGAGCGAATGCTGTTATCGATATCGCGCGCCACATAAGTGGCGATCGATAATTGTTGGGATTCGATCAGATCGCCCAGCAGCTTTTGTGCAAACGGCAATGCAAAACACAGGCGGACTGCGACACCGACAATGACGAGAAATATGCCGAGCCCGATGATGCGAAATTTAATGCTATGGTAAATTTTCATAGAGCTGTGTCGAGATGCGCGATCAATCAAAGGCAAGTTAGCAATATTGTCATTCTTTTATTACCGCATGATTTGATGATCCGCATCCGCACGTTCTCGTTTTGCTGCAATTGCATTGCCGGCCCTGCTGGCAGTCTTGCGTTTTAAAAAGAGGGAAATGAATTGGCCGGCATCGACCACCTGTTGTAGATCGATGCCGGTCTCGATGCCCAGTCCCTGCATCATATACAGCACATCCTCGCTTGCCACATTGCCGGTCGCGCCCTTGGCATAGGGGCAACCGCCCAGTCCGGCCACCGAGGAATGATAGATTGTAATGCCGACTTCCAGCGCAGCATAAATATTTGCCAGCGCCTGGCCGTAAGTGTCGTGAAAATGGCCTGACAGGGCGGTCACCGGAAATTGCGCGATCGCGCTCTGCATGACCGCATGCACCTGCCCCGGCGTCGCCACGCCGATGGTATCGGCAATATCGATTTCATCGCAGCCGATATCGCGCAAACGGCCCACCACATCGGTCACCGCCGAGAGTTCCACCTTGCCCTGATACGGGCACCCGAATGCGCAACTGACGGCGCCGCGCAGTAATTTGCCGTGCGCCTTGGCTGCCGCGGCGACCGGTCGAAAACGTTCTATCGATTCGGCAATCGAACAATTGATATTTTTGTGCGAAAAGGCTTCCGAGGCGGCGCCGAAGATCACGATTTCATCGGCGCCGGCCTTCAATGCGGCTTCAAAGCCTTGCATGTTCGGCACCAGCGCTGAATACACCACGCCGGGTTTGCGCGCGATACCGGCCATGACCTCGGCGGAGCTTGCCATTTGCGGCACCCATTTCGGCGAGACGAAGGAAGCGGCTTCGATGTTGGGGAAGCCGGCCTGCGCCAGGCGGTTAACCAGTTCAATTTTGATATCGGCGGGGATCGTTTCTGCTTCGTTCTGCAAACCGTCGCGTGGCCCGACCTCGACGATTTTTACTCTTTTCGGCAATGTCATTATCAATATCCTCTGCTGCGGTCGACCAGGCCCGCGACGCTTTCGCCGCGTTCCAGCGCTGTGATTTTCTGTGTAATTTGCCGGACCGATTCAGCGTACACCGTTTTGGCAGAAATATGTGGCGTGATGATGATGCCCGGCTCGTGCCAAAAAGGGTGTTCCGGCGGCAGTGGTTCCTGGTCGAAGACGTCGAGCATCGCGCCGGCCAGATGGCCGCTGCGGATCGATGCCAGTAAATCGCCTTGGACGATATGGGCGCCGCGTGCGACGTTAATCAGGTAGCTGCGCGGCGGAAGTTGTTCCAGCGTGCTCCGGCTGAGCAGGCCGCGCGTTTCTTCGGTCAGCGGCAAACTGCACACGACGAGGTTCGAGCTTGCCAGGATTTGCTTCAATCCTGCCTCGCCATGAAACGTCTGCACCTCCGGCATTTGCCTTGGACTGCGCGTCCAGCCTTGCACCGGAAACTCGAAATGTGTCAACGCTTTGGCAATGCGCGAACCCAGGACGCCGAGTCCCAGGATGCCGATTTTGAATTGGGATTTATCGAGCGGCGACAGGCGTATCCACCGGTGGTCCACGGCCTGTTGCGCAAAGCGATCGAATTGACGGAAATAATGCAGCACGCCGTAGGTGACATATTCGGCCATCTGGATCGCCATGGCGCCATCGTCGATCCGTATCAGAGGCACATCGGGCGGTAACGCCTGCTTCAAAATGGCATCGACGCCGGCGCCGAGATTGAAAACGGCCTTCAGGCCACGTGGCGTCTGCAGCAATGCGGGGGGCTGTTGCCACACCAACGCATAATCGGCCGCTGCATCGTCGCCGGGTTGCCAGAGCCGGACATCGGCATCCGGCAATGAAGCACGCAGCAGCCGCAGCCAGTCGGCATGACTTTTCGGATCGGCGTTAAAAAACAAAATACGCATTTTGGTTGCGGATTGATTCATCTTTCGAATGTTTCGATGCTGCTTTTTATATCAATGTATTGATCAACGTTAACAATGGTTCGCCCTCGCCGACCTGATCGCCGACGGCATACAGCAGTTGATCGATCTTGCCGGCCCGCGGCGCGACGATCGTATGTTCCATTTTCATTGCTTCCATTACCAGCAGCGGCGCGCCTTTCTCTACTGTATCGCCTTGCGCCACCAGCAAGGCAATAATTTTACCGGGCATCGGCGCGGTGAGGCGGCCGGCCACTGCTTCGCTGCCGGCCGAATGGTTCAGCGGATCGTTAAGCGGGTCTTTATAGCAGAGGGTAAAACGGCCGAGATCGCTGAATATCTGCGACAGGCCGCTGCGCGGAGCGCCATCCGGAATCACGCTGCCTTCGATAATCCGATCATCGAGCAGGATGCGGAAATTACGGAAATCGTCGCCGTTATGCTGCAACAGCCGGAGCGAATGGGTTTGATTGCCGCCGGCATCGGCCAAACCGATCGACCAGTGATCGTTCTGATAGCCGACGGCCAGACGATAAGACTGCGTGTCGTCTGCCCACTCCAGCGTGCGCTGCAAGCGCTCGTGCATGCGCCAGCCGTCGCCGGCCGACCATGGATCGCCGGCGTTTGCATTGTCCGTACTGCCCACACCCCGTTCGCCCTGGATGACGGCCATTGCCGCCAGCGCCAGTACGCCCAGCGGCGCCGGCGCCGGTGGCGGGAACAGCACGGCGCGATTGTGTTCGATCAACCCGGTATCCAGATCGGCGCCGGCAAACGCATCACAGGCGATCAGACGTTGCAGAAAGCCGATGTTGGTCGCCACGCCGGCCACCCGGTATGCCTGCAGCGCTGCGGCCATGCGCGCCAGCGCCTCGCTGCGGTCCGCACCCCAGACAATCAGTTTGGCGATCATCGGATCGTAAAACGGCGAAATCGCGTCGCCTTGCGCAAAACCTGAATCGATGCGGACTGGGGCCGGGACGGTAAGCGGGCCAACGGGCCCATCGCTATATATCTGAAAACCAAGCGCCGCCGGGGTTTGCAGATAATGCAGCGTGCCGGTTGCAGGCAAGAAGCCTTTTTCCGGATTTTCGGCATAAATGCGCGCTTCGATCGCATGGCCGCGCAAAGTCAGTTGCTGTTGCTGCAGCGGTAATGCCTCTCCATCGGCGACGCGCAATTGCCATTCGACCAGATCCAGCCCGGTAATCATTTCGGTGACCGGATGTTCGACCTGCAGCCGGGTATTCATTTCCATGAAATAAAACATGCCGCCGACATCTTGGCCGGGCGTATTTTGCTGCCCGCTGCAATCGACGATGAATTCCACGGTGCCTGCGCCTGCATAGCCGACCGCCTTCGCGGCAGCCACTGCCGCCGCACCCATCTCGGCCCGCCGGATGGCGCTCAGAGCAGGCGCCGGCGCTTCTTCCAGCACCTTTTGATGGCGGCGCTGCACCGAGCAGTCGCGTTCGAACAGATAAACGACATTGCCTTGCGTATCGGCGAACAGCTGGATTTCGATATGGCGCGCGCGCGGCAGGTATTTTTCGACCAGCACTTTATCGTCGCCGAAGCCGGCGAGCGCTTCCCGCTGGCAAGAAATCAGCGCCGCCGCAAAATCGGCGCTGTGTTCGACGATGCGCATCCCTTTACCGCCACCGCCGGCGCTGGCCTTGAGCAGCACCGGATAGCCGATATCGTCGGCGGCGCGTTGCAATAATGCCGGATCCTGATCGTCGCCGTGATAGCCGGGCACCAGCGGAACGCCGGCCTGCGTCATCAGGGTTTTGGCTGCCGATTTCGATCCCATGGCCCGCATGGCCGCCGCCGGCGGTCCGATGAACACCAGGCCGGCATCGGCGCAAGCCTGCGCAAAATCGGCGTTCTCGGATAAAAAGCCATAGCCCGGATGCACGGCCTGGGCGCCGCTGCTTAATGCGGCGGCAATGATTTTGTCGCCACGCAAATAACTTTCGGTGGCTGCCGCATCGCCGATGGCGATTGCTTCATCGCAGGCGGCGACATGTCTGGCGCCGGCGTCGGCCGTTGAATAGACGGCGACGGTTTTGATGCCCAAGCGGCGCGCCGTGGAGGCAATGCGGCAGGCTATTTCGCCGCGATTGGCGATCAGGATCTTGCTGAACATGATTGTCTCCATAGAGACTGTTGCGGAATTAAGGGCGTCAGGCGGGCTGTGGCGGTATGTTGTACTCCGTTCGTGCCCCCGGGCGGCCATGGCC
>DASYCG010000116.1:0-81524 GCA_036500325.1 Herbaspirillum sp.
GGGCCGTACCCCTCACCCAAATGAACGGTCTTTTATGGATTTAAAGAAAGTTCGAAGTCGACTGATTTTCTTTAGTGCCATAAAAAATCGTTCATTTGGGTGAGGGGTACGGCCCGTGCCGCGTTTAAAAAAAGGGCACCCATGGCGCTAAAAAAAAACCACCCATGGCACTTAATCAGCGTTGCCTTAGATCTTGCCCTGATTCTTAAGGCGAGAAAGCGTCTCAGGAGACAGATTCAGATAAGACGCCAATTCTTTTTTCGGAATACGATCGAATAATTCTGCATGTTTGCGCAGGAAACGATGCACGCGGCCCGGTGCATCGAGTAAATGCAGCGTGATGGTGTGCGCCATGATTTCGCTCATCAGATGCATGACTTCGTATTCGAAGGCGTATTTGACCTGTGTATGGCTTTCCATGAAGGCCACCCATTGCAACAATGGCATCTTGGCAACCCGCGCTTTTGTCACACAGACAATACTGTACGGCGTCGGCGTTTTCAGCCGCCATGCGGCGTAACTGGTTTCGATATCGGTCTCGGCACCGAAGCGCAGGATCATTTCCTTGGCTTGCTGGTTGGTGACAACACGCTTGAGAACACCCTCAAGGATGAAGTATTGCTCCATTTCATGCACACCCTGATGTACTAGAATATCGCCCTTTTGGTAGTTAACGACGGTTAAATAGGGTTCAAGTGCCGCCATTTCGCTGTCCCGCATTTCTTTCAGCACGAGATTCTGCTTAAGCTGGACGCGGATGATATTTTTTTCAGGATGATTTGAAACTAGGGACATATTGATTCGGTTAGTTATTTGAAGAATAAAACATGATGCTCGAACATGATGCGGGGAAAATTGACCACGGTCAATGAGAGAAACAAGTCCTGCTGGATATGATGGCACTACCTTGGAACGCTATGGCGAATCGCGTTCCAGAGCAGGCGCATGGGCAGACCAAGTACAAGGCAAGCGTCAATTAGTTTCTCAGAGACATCCAAGCTAAATAATTGAAAAAGGAACGAGCATCATGAGCAAACCACTGTCAGGCATCAAGATCATCGACTTTACCCACGTTCAGGCCGGCCCTGCATGTACCCAGCTGCTGGCCTGGTACGGCGCCGACGTGATCAAGGTTGAGCGTCCAGGTTCGGGCGACGTCACCCGTTCCCAATTGCGCGACATCCCAGGTGTTGACGCTCTGTACTTCACCATGCTCAACAGCAACAAGCGTTCCCTGACGCTGGACACCAAGAAACCGGAAGGCAAGGAAGTCTTGACCAAGCTGATCAAGGAATGCGATGTACTGGTCGAAAACTTCGGCCCAGGCGCGCTGGATCGCATGGGTTTCACATGGGAACATATCAATGAATTGAATCCAGGCATGATCGTGGCTTCGGTCAAGGGTTTCAGCGATGGCCATCACTACGAAGACTTGAAAGTCTACGAAAACGTGGCGCAATGCGCCGGCGGCGCCGCATCGACCACAGGTTTCGACGACGGCCCTCCTACAGTCAGCGCCGCTGCTCTGGGCGACAGCAACACCGGTATGCATCTGGCAATCGGCATTCTGACCGCTCTGCACGCGCGCAACAAAACCGGTAAAGGCCAAAAGGTCGCGGTTTCGATGCAGGATTCCGTATTGAATCTGTGCCGCGTCAAGCTGCGCGATCAACAACGCCTGGATCGCGTCGGTTATCTGGAAGAATATCCGCAATACCCGCACGGCAAATTCAGCGATGTCGTGCCACGCGGCGGTAACGCCGGCGGTGGCGGCCAACCTGGCTGGGTATTGAAGTGCAAGGGCTGGGAAACCGATCCTAACGCTTACATTTATTTCACGATTCAAGGCCACGCATGGGCGCCAATCTGCAAGGCGATCGGCAAGGAAGAATGGACCAGCGATCCAGCGTACATGACAGCGGCAGCGCGTCAGGACAAGATTTTCGACATCTTTGCAACCATTGAAGAATGGCTCAAGGACAAGACCAAATTCGAAGCAGTGGATATCTTGCGCAAGTTCGATATTCCTTGCTCGCCGGTCCTGTCGATGAAGGAAATCGCCAACGATCCATCGCTGCGCGCCAGCGGCACGATCACTGAAGTCGATCACAAGGAACGCGGCAAATACCTGACAGTCGGCAGTCCGATCAAGTTCTCGGACATGACAGTCGAAATTACCGGTTCGCCATTGCTGGGCGAGCATACCGACGAAGTCCTGGGCGGCCTCGGTTACACTGCTCAGCAAATCGCCGCATTGCACGCATCGCAAGCGGTTTAATGGCTGAGCGGTTTAGCTGAAGCTGAAACCGCCTCTATAAGAGCGGCGTTCGGGAGCGTATGCTTCTGAATGTCGCTTTTTTTATGAAAAAATGGGAGACACCCTATGCAAGCAGCAGTTGATTTTAAAGAATTGATCGAAGCGATCGGCGATGGCGTTGTTGTTTGCAACGCCGCCGGCGCCATTACGGTGTGGAATCCGGCCGCGGAACGCATTTTCGGGTTCTCCGAAAGAGAAGCCCTGGGACAATCACTGGATTTGATCATTCCGGACCGTCAGCGCCAGCGGCATTGGGACGGCTATCACAAAACCATGGCTACCGGCGAAACCCGCTACGGCAATGATGTATTGCGCGTGCCGGCGCTGCACAAGGAGGGGCGGCCGCTGTCGATCGCCTTCACCGTCGCCATGCTGTACACGCCGGATCATAAAGTCAGCGCGATTGTCGCCATCGTGCGCGACGAAACAGCGCGCTGGACCGAAGAGCGTACGCTGCGTCTGCGCTTGAAGGAGCTGGAAGATGCGGCCAAGAAGCAATCGGTCTGACTGCCTATATTCCTACATGACGATCAGCTTGGGGCTTACGCAGCCGCCAAGCCGATTTGTTCATACTTTCCCTGATGAATCGATTTTCAGGGATGTCATATGCAGCGAGCACTATGGAAAGGCGCCATCAGCTTCGGCCTGATCAGTATTCCCGTGGAGCTGTTTGCGGCTGAAAAACGCGACGAGCTGGATTTCACCATGCTCGACAAGCGGGATCTGTCGCCGGTAGGTTATAAGCGCTATAACAAGAAAACCGGCAAGGAAGTGGCCTGGGACAATATCGTCAAAGGCTATGAATACGAAGACGGCCAATATGTCCTGCTGTCCGATGAGGACTTGCGCCGCGCCAACGTCGAGGCCACGCAGAGCGTCGATATCCAATGCTTTATCGACGCCAACCAGATACCGATTACCTATTATGAGCAGCCGTATTACCTGGCGCCGCTGAAAGCCGGCAACAAGGCATACGCATTGCTGCGCGAAACCTTGCGCAAGAGCGGCAAAATGGCGATCGCGAAAATTGTGATCCGCACCCGCCAGCATATTGCCGCGGTGATGCCGTTCGATAATATTTTGAATCTGATCACGCTGCGTTATCCGGCCGAACTCAGAGCGCCGGCCGATCTGGAAATTCCCAGCGGCAGCGCCAAACAGTCAGGCATCACCGCCAAGGAAGTCGAGATGGCGGAGTCGCTGGTGGACAGCATGTCCTCGCCTTGGGATCCGGATGCTTTTCACGATACCTACCGCGACGACGTATTGGCGCTGGTGCAGAAGAAAATCAAAAGCAAGCAAACGCATACCGTGGCGGAATCGGATCACGCCGAACAGCCGTCCGGCCGCAGCAGCGCGCAAGTGATCGATCTGATGGCGCTGCTGAAAAAAAGTATCGCCACCAGGCAGCCGAGCGCATCAAGCAGCGCAGCGCCCAAACGGAAAAGCGCAGCGAAAGGGGCAGGCGCATCAGGATCGGCGCTAAAGTCGTCGGCTGCAAAAGCGCCGAAAGCGCAGGTTGCCAGAACGTCGAAAAAAGTCGCCAATGCAGGTTGAAAATGCGAGCGGATCGGCATTGCCGATGACGCCGGAAAAACAGACCGGCTCGGCCGGTGCCGATCATCGTCATCGATTAAATTTTCTGGACGGTTTGCGCGGCATCGCGATCTTCTTGGTACTGCTGTTTCATTCCTATGCCCGCTGGCCGGAGCTGGTGCCGTTCGGCGACCGCTTTGTGCACGTGCCGATCTTCTATTACGGCTGGCTGGGCGTCGATTTATTCTTCCTGATTTCCGGCTTCGTCATCTTCATGACTTTGGAGAAATGCGAGAACTTCCGTGATTTCATCTCGCGCCGATGGCTGCGCCTGTTTCCCGCAATGCTGATCTGTTCGTTGCTGGTATTCGCTTCCGTCGGATTATTTCCGGAGCGGCCTTCCGGCGCAGTGATATGGCGCGACATGCTGCCGGGATTGACCTTCATCGAACCGACCTGGTGGGGCCTCGTGCTGGGCTCGCCGCAGGGCTTGATCGAAGGCGCATTCTGGTCGCTGTTCGTGGAAGTAAAATTTTATTTCATCGCCGGCTTGCTGTATTTCTTCATCGGCGGAAAAAGGATGATCGTCGTGCTGACCGGGCTTTTCGCGTGCGCCGCCGCGGTCAGCAAAATGCAGCATGTATTTCCGCACGCGGCGGCCCTGCATTGGCCCAATCTGCTTTTACAGGCGGCCAGTGCGGGCCAATTCGGATGGTTCGCCGGCGGCGCCCTGTTTTATCGTTATTTTCACGAACGGAAAACGTTCCTGTTTAACGGTGCTGTACTGGTGTCGATCGCGGCCGCAATTGCCATCGGCGGCTTGCGCCCGCAGCAAACCATTGCTGCATTGCTTGTCGTGCTGGTTTTTACCGCCGCGGTGTCGATACCGTTGATGCAATCCGTTTTGAGCCGGCGCCTGTTGATTTTCCTGGGCTTCATCAGTTATCCGCTGTATTTGCTGCATGAAAACATGTTGGTGGCGATGATCGTTAAAATGGGCCGCGCCGCGCCCTGGATGCCGTCGATTCTGATGCCCTTGCTGCCGATCGCCGCGGTGATCTGTGCAGGCAGTTTGATCGCGGTATATATTGAGCCCTGGCTGCGCGGCATGCTGAAGCCGGTCTACAAGAAAATGCGATTTTTTATTGGTGTGGCAGCGCCGGCGTGATTTTTGCCGGATTTCTGTATGATTCCTGCCACCCGATTTCACTCGATAAAGGAATGCGATGCGCTATCGTCGTTTGGGTAAAAGTAATCTGAAAGTGTCGGTGCTGTGTGTCGGCACCATGATGTTCGGCGATCAGACCGATGTGGCCGAAGCCGGGCTCATCGTGGCGTCGGCGCGCGAGCACGGGGTCAATTTCATCGACACCGCCGATGTGTATAGCAAGGGCGAGTCGGAGCGTATCGTGGGCCAACTGCTGCAAGGTCAGCGCCATGACTGGATCCTGGCCAGCAAGCTGGGCAATCCGATGAGCCAGGCGCCGAATCAATCGAATTATTCGCGGCAGTGGATCATGCATTCGACAGAACAAAGCCTGACGCGCTTGAAGACCGATTTCCTGGATATCTTGTATTTGCATCGCGATTATCCGGAAGAGAATCTGGAAGAGGCGGTGCGCGCCGTGGGCGACCTGATCAGCTCCGGCAAGATTCGCTCGTTCGGCATTTCAAATTTCCGCGGCTGGCGTATCGCCGAAATAATTCGTCTGTGCCGTGAGCTCGGCGTGCCGCAGCCGGTGGTGTGCCAGCCTTATTACAATCTGCTCAATCGTGTGCCGGAAGTTGAAATCCTGCCGGCATGCGCCCACTACGGCATCGGCGTGGTGCCGTACAGCCCGATTGCACGCGGCGTATTGACCGGCAAATATGTGCCGGGCCAGCCGCCGGCGCCGGATTCGCGCGCCGGGCGGGGCGACCGCCGCATAATGCAGGCCGAGTTTCATCAGGCGTCGCTGGATATTGCGCAGCGCTTGAAACAGTATTGCGAACAAAAGGGTTGGCAATTGAGCCAGATGGCGGCGGCGTGGGTGTTGGCCAATCCGGTGATCAGTTCGCTGATCGCCGGTCCGCGCACGCTGGCGCAGATGGAAGATTACTATCCGGCGGTCGAACTGGAAATCGGCGCTGCCGAAGAAGCAATCGTCGACAGCCTGGTGGTGCCCGGCCATCCGTCGATGCCCGGTTATAACGATCCTAATTATCCATTTTTCGGCAGACCGGTCGGCAAAACGGACATCATATAAAATTCAGGCTCTTCACAGGAGCCCGATGAGTACCATTCAAGAGACCGATAGCGACAGCGCATGGTGGCGCGGCGGTTTGAAGGCTGCATTGGCGTTGCCGGCTTCGGTGTATCTGGCCGGCGGCGATGCAGCAGTAGTGACAGCGGACATCATCGCAAATTCGAGTACATCGTTGCCATTGCCGCTCGGCAAGGCCAGCCCCAAACGGAAAACCGACTATCTGGCCGGCCGCCACTACGCCGTAGCGGCTTTGCGCGCTGCCGGTTGTGAAGATGCAACGCCGCCCGCCATGGGCGAAGACCGCTTGCCGCAATGGCCGGCCGGATGGCTGGGCAGTATCACGCATAGCAATGGCGAGGCGATGGCGGCGGTCGGCAACGCAGGCGTAACGCGCTTGCTGGGCATTGACGTCGAAACCTTGATCGATCCGGCTTCGGTAGACGGCATTGCCGCCCTGGTGGCGCTGGAGGGCGAATTGGCGCTTTTCGAGGACCATACGCCGTCGCAAGCGCTGACGCTCCTGTTTTCGGCCAAGGAATCGCTTTATAAAGCCTTGTATCCCGATACCCGGCGATTTATGGATTTCAGCGCAGCCAGGATATTGGCGCTCGACGCCGGCTCTCTGATCTTGTCCCTGACGGAAGACTGGCATCCTGCATGGCCTGCAGGCCGTGTGTTGCCGATTCGCTACGCGGTGCGCCGCGATCGTGTTTACACCGCATTGCACTTAGCGTCCTGAGTCAGTAGCAGGGTAAATCTTCATAAATCGCTGCCGCCTACTGCGTCGGCAATGGCCTAAAGCAGCTTACAATGAGGCCCGGTATAGTCATTTATGGCTGTTTTTAGCCATAAATGGGTTTAACCGCTGTAATTTTAGGATCGCGTCGTGACGTATAGCATCAAGGAAATTTTCTACACACTGCAGGGCGAGGGCATGCAAGCCGGGCGCCCTGCGGTGTTTTGCCGTTTCAGCGGCTGTAATCTGTGGACCGGCCGCGAGGCGGATCGCGCTGCGGCGGTCTGCCAGTTTTGCGACACCGATTTTGTCGGCACGGACGGCGAGGGCGGCGGCAAGTTTAAAAATGCCACGCTGTTGGCTGCAGCGATCAATGCTTTGTGGCCAGCCAGCTATCCCGCCAGCAAGTACGTGGTGTTTACCGGCGGCGAACCGCTGTTGCAACTGGATACGGCACTAATCGAACAGATGCATGCGGCGGGCTTCGAGATTGCGATTGAAACCAACGGCACGATCGAGGTACCGCAGGGCGTCGATTGGATTTGCGTCAGCCCGAAGATGGGGGCGGAACTGAAAGTACGCAAAGGCAATGAATTGAAGGTGGTCATTCCCCAGGAAAACCAGGTATTGGCCGATTACGAATCGCTGGATTTTGCGCATTTCTTTGTGCAGGCGATGGACGGCCCGCTGGCTGCGGTCAATACCCGCAAGGCGATCGAAATCTGCAAAAAAAATCCGAAATGGAAGTTGAGTATCCAGTCCCATAAATTGCTGCAGATACCCTGATGCGAATGCATTCAAACCAATGATGCCATTCACGGAAACACTTTAAGAAGCCTGAAAGAAGTATGGAATTATGTTAACGATTACCCGCAAACTGGAATTCGATGCCGGCCACCGCATCCCGGATCACAAAAGCCAATGCCGCAATTTGCACGGCCATCGCTATACGCTCGAAATCACGCTGGTGGGCAAGGTCATTGATGTCGAGGGCAGCTCGGACAACGGCATGATCATGGATTTTTCGGATATCAAGACGCTGGCCAAGGCGCATCTGGTGGATGTTTGGGATCATGCTTTTCTGGTCTATGAAAAAGACGCGCCGGTGCGGGCTTTCCTGGAGAGCTTGCCGGATCATAAAACCGTTGTCATCAGCCGCATTCCCACGGTCGAAAATCTGGCGCAGACGGCGTTCGATATTCTCAATGCCGCCTATCAGGATCACTACGGTACCGGTCTGCGCCTGCAGAAACTGGTTTTGCATGAAACGCCCAATTGCTGGGCGGAGATCACCGCGGATTGATTACCATGCCCGACGCCGATTTCATGCAACTGGCATTGACGCAGGCACAGCAGGCCTGGGCTTTGGGCGAAGTGCCGGTCGGCGCCGTTGTGGTCAAAGATGGAGTGGTGATCGCCAGCGGCTTCAATCGGCCGATCGGTAGTCACGATCCGACCGCGCATGCCGAGATCATGGCCCTGCGCGCCGCCGCGCAGATACTCGGCAATTACCGCTTGCCCGGCTGTGAACTTTACGTGACGCTGGAACCATGTGTCATGTGCGCAGGGGCAATGATGCATGCGCGGCTGGCGCGGGTAATATACGGCGCCGCCGATCCGAAAACAGGCGCTTGCGGCTCGGTGGTCAATCTGTTCGAGCAGGAAAAACTGAATCATCACACCGGTTTGTCGGGAGGGGTCATGGCAGAACAATGCGCGGCATTGTTAAAACGTTTTTTTGCAGAGCGGCGCGCCAGCCGGCGCGAGGAAGCCGACACCGGACAGGCCGCCGAATGACACTTACCGCAGACACCGCAAACTTCGCCAACATAGTCATTCCACCCAATACCGGCGTTGCCATCGTCGCGCCCAGCGGCGCCGCACTGAACCCGGATGCGGTTACGCGCGGCGTTGCGCTGCTGCAGGCGCAGGGGTGCAAGGTTCACAATTACTACGATCACCAGCAACGTTATCAGCGCTTCGGCGCCACCGACGCCGAACGCGTCGCGCAGTTGCATGCCGCCGCTTTCAATCCGGATGTGCAAGTGGTGATGGCAGTACGCGGCTCTTACGGCATATCGAGAATTCTCGGTGCGATCGATTACGACGCGCTGGCCGGCAGCGGCAAATTATTCGTCGGATTCAGCGACATCACGGCCTTGCATCTTGCGCTGCTGGCGCGCACCGGCGCGGTGAGTTTTGCCGGGCCGATGTTATGCGGCGATTTTGGCGCGGAGCAGGTCAGCGAGTCGACCATCGGCCGCTTCTGGCAGTGCATCACCGAGACCGATACGGTGATCCATGGCGATCCGGATCGTGCCGCCGCAGGTTCGGTCAATCAGGCAAGCCCGGCAAATCGAACAAACCAGTCATTGTCTCTGCAAGGCCCGCTCTGGGGCGGCAATCTGGCGATACTCACGCATTTGGCGGGAACGCCGTACATGCCGGATATCGACGGCGGTATTTTATTTCTCGAAGATATCGGCGAACATCCTTATCGCATTGAGCGCATGCTGTTGCAACTGCATTACGCCGGCGTGCTGAAAAGACAGCAGGCGATTTTGCTCGGCGATTTTTCCGGTTATCGTCTCGCGGAGCACGATAACGGCTACGATTTCGACGCGATGCTGGCCTACCTCCGCGCCGAACTGAAGCTCCCCATACTGACCGGTCTGCCGTTCGGCCATATTCCGGATCGGGCCACGCTGGCAGTCGGCGCCGCGGCCCGGCTGACGCGGGCCGCAGGCAACAGCGCCTGGTCGCTTTCCTTTAACGCTTATCCCACTTTGGCAAAGTAGATTGCAAATGTCACAGAATTTAGAAATTACCGACTACGAGGGATTGTTCGAACTGGCGCCGGTGTCGCTCTGGCTGGAAGACTATAGCGGCCTGAAGGCTTTGTTCAATGAATGGAGGGCCGCCGGCGTCGATGATTTTTTTGCGCATATCGCGCGGCGTCCGGATTTGATCCTGGCCTGCACCAAGCAGCTCAAGGTATTGAAGGTCAATCGCCGTACGCTGACCATGTTTGCTGCCGATAGCCAGCAACATCTGGTCGATAATCTGATCCAGGTTTTCCGCGACGACATGATGAGCCATGTAACCCATGAGCTGGCGCAGCTCTGGAACGGCGAGTTGAGCTTCAGCAATCAGACCATCAATTACGCGCTGGACGGCCGGCGCATGGATATTCAGGTCAGCCTGCAAATTCTGCCTGGCCATGAAGCGGATTGGGGCCGCGTGCTGGTGTCGCTCGAAGATATCACCGCGCGCGTTCTGTCGACCAAGCGGCTGGCTTTAAGCGAACAATATGCGCGCGATCTGTTTGAGCATTCGCCGGTCTCGCTGTGGGTCGAAGATTTCAGCGTCGTCAAAAAACTGATGGATGAAGTCCGCGAGCGCGGCATCGTCGACTTTCGGACTTTCCTGAATGTGCATCCGGAATTCGTGACACGCTGCATGCAGGAAATTCAGGTATTCGACGTGAACCAGCAAACGCTTCGGATGTTTGCCGCGCCCGACAAGGTAACGCTGTTCAATCGGATCGGTGAAATCTTCCGCGATGAAATGCACGATTCATTTGCCGAACAGTTGACCGATCTCTGGCAGGGCGCCATCGTGCAGCAGCGCGAAGTCGTCAATTATTCGCTGGATGGTTCGCTGATCAATATTCACATGCAATTTTCGGTATTGGCCGGACATGAGCAGAGCTGGGATCAGGTATTGATATCGCTGGTCGACATCACCGCGCGCAAGAAGGCCGAAGCGTATATGGAGTATCTGGGCAAGCACGATACGCTGACCAAATTACGCAACCGGACGTTTTATGTCGAGGAATTGAATCGCCTGTCGCGCAAGGGGCCATGGCCCCTTGCGATTCTGGTGATCGATCTGAACGGTCTGAAAATCGTCAACGATGAGCAGGGCCATGCGGCCGGCGATGAAATTTTGCGCCGCGCCGGTGAAATACTGGCTGAATCCGTGGAAGGCACATCCTGCGCGGCGCGTATCGGCGGCGATGAATTCATCGTACTGATCCCGGGCGGCGACGAAAACAGCGCACTGATGCTCAAGGAACGCATCATGTCGGTGCTGGAGCTGAACAACCAGTTTTATCCGGGACATACATTGAGCATGTCGATGGGTATTGCCTGCTGCCATGCGGGGCATCAGCTGGAAGCCTGCATCAATGCGGCCGATCGTAATATGTATGAAGAAAAAATACGCTATTACGAAGATATGAATACCGATCGCAGGATGCGATAGGGGGGCAATAAAGGGTAAGGCGTAGTAAATGCGCTACAGCGGATGGATCTCCACTTTGATGCCATCCGCCGTAACGGTAATTGCGCCGGGTTCGAATTGCTGGCCGTTCAATTGCAGTTCTTCCGGTTTGAAGGTGTAGAGCGGATAGCCGTTCAGCGCCTGCGCAGCGGCTGTTTTGCCGATCTCGTTCAATTGTTGCACGGTGTCGGCCGGCAGGCCGGGCGCGTCAACCCGTTCGATCACCGGGCGGTCGAGCCGGACCGCGCGTGCCGCGGCGTCGTATTTCAGCGCGCTGCTGATGGTCAATAAGCCGTCTACCGGGGCCGCCAGAAACGGGCTGCTGACATGCGCATTGACCTTGGTGATGATGCGGTTATCAGCCTGATTCAGCGCCAGTTCCGGATTGCTGAGCCGCACCGCGACGATCTGCATATATTGCAGATTCTGCGGAAAACGGGTCTTGATGCCGCTTTCGAGTTCCTGCCGGGTAAATGTGTAATCGCTGGTCCAGACGTTATATCCCGCATAAGCCGCTGTGGCGCTGCCGAGGGCAATCGTAAAGGCAAGGACGGTTTTTAAATTTTTTAAGCGCATTGTGGCGTCGTCTTCATGGCTGGAACTGCGTTGGAATCCGGTAAGACCGAAAAAATCCTTGGAAAAACACTGGAAATCACGAATTACATCCCGAAGTACATTTGAATTACATCCGAATTACATCTGAATTACATCCCAATAATTATGCATGCCGCGCAATGGTAAAATCGCGGCTTCCTCGAATTCTTACACTTTAATTACATTTCAATGCTATCAACAGCCAATATCACCATGCAGTTCGGCCCCAAGCCGCTGTTCGAAAACATCTCCGTTAAATTCGGCGACGGCAATCGCTACGGCCTGATCGGCGCCAACGGTTGCGGCAAATCGACTTTCATGAAAATCCTGGGCGGCGATCTTGAGCCGTCGGCAGGCAACGTCATGCTGGATCCGCATGAGCGCCTCGGTAAATTGCGCCAGGATCAGTTTGCATTCGAAGAAATGCGCGTGCTCGACGTAGTGATGATGGGGCATACCGAAATGTGGGCGGCGATGGCCGAGCGCGACGCGATTTATGCCAATCCCGAAGCCACCGACGACGATTACATGAAGGCCGCCGATCTGGAAGCCAAGTTTTCCGAATACGACGGCTATACCGCCGAGGCGCGCGCCGGCGAACTGCTGCTGGGCGTCGGTGTGTCGATCGATCAGCATCAGGGGCCGATGAGCAATGTCGCGCCGGGCTGGAAGCTGCGCGTGTTGCTGGCGCAGGCGCTGTTTTCGAATCCGGATATCCTGCTGCTCGACGAACCGACCAATAACCTGGATATCAATACCATTCGCTGGCTGGAAGATGTGCTGAATCAGCGCAATTCGACCATGATCATCATTTCGCATGATCGCCATTTCCTGAACCAGGTCTGCACCCACATGGCGGATATGGATTACGGCACGCTGAAGGTCTATCCCGGCAATTACGACGAATATATGCTGGCTTCCTCGCAAGCCCGCGCGCAGCAACTGTCGGCCAATGCCAAGGCCAAGGACAAGGTTGCGGAGTTGCAGGATTTCGTGCGGCGCTTTGCCGCCAACAAATCGAAAGCGCGCCAGGCGACTTCCCGCGCCAAGCAGATCGAGAAGATCAAGGTTGAGGATGTCAAACCGTCCAGCCGCGCCAATCCGTTTGTGCGCTTCGACGGCGAGAAGAAGCTGCATCGGCTGGCGGTGGAAGTGCAAACCATCAGCAAAACCTACGATCATCCGATTTTCAAGAATTTCAGCATCATGGTCGAGGCCGGCGAAAAAGTCGCGATCATTGGCGCCAACGGCGCCGGCAAGACAACTTTGCTGCGCAGTATCGGCGGCACCGATCTGTGCAAACTTGCGCCGGATCACGGTCTGGTCAAATGGGCTGAAAATGCCAATGTCGGTTATATGCCGCAAGATCCGACCGAGGATTTTGCCAGCGATGTCACGCTGACCGACTGGATGGGAAACTGGACGCAGGAAGGCGACGACGATCAGGCCGTGCGCTCGATTCTGGGCCGCCTGCTGTTCTCGGGCGACGACGTCAAGAAATCCGTCAAGGTGTTGTCCGGCGGCGAAAAAGGCCGCATGACCTACGGCAAGCTGATGCTGGGCCGGCATAACGTGTTGCTGATGGACGAGCCGACCAATCATATGGATATGGAATCGATCGAATCGCTTAATATCGCTCTTGAAAAATACGCCGGCACCCTGATTTTCGTATCGCACGACCGTGAATTCGTATCGTCGCTGGCGACGCGTATTCTGGAAGTCAAGGAAAACGAAGTGGTCGATTTCCAGGGCAGTTACGAAGATTATCTCAGCAGCCAGGGCATCGAATAATCGATAAAAGCGGTACTATTTTATCGCTTGAGATTGTCAAATCATCTGTGCCATCGCGAACACCATGACGATTAAAACCATTGAATTTGAACGTCCGGCCGACGGCGGCAGTTGTACGTCGCAGGCCTGGGCGCGGGTGCCGGCCACGCCGACTCCGGAACAGCGCCGGGACTTGAAAGAGCGTGCGCGGCAGTTGCTGAAACAGACCGGCACCGTGCTGGTTGCGCACTATTATGTCGATGCCGATCTGCAGGATCTGGCCGAGGAAACCGGCGGCTGCGTTTCCGATTCGCTGGAAATGGCGCGTTTCGGGCGTGATCATGCGGCGCAGACGCTGGCCGTCGCGGGCGTGCGATTCATGGGCGAGACCGCCAAGATATTGAGCCCCCATAAACGCATCCTGATGCCCGATCTGGACGCCACATGTTCGCTCGATCTGGGATGTCCGGCCGATGAGTTCAATGCATTTTGCGATGCGCATCCGGACCGCACCGTCGTGGTCTATGCCAACACCAGTGCAGCCGTCAAAGCGCGCGCGGACTGGATGGTGACTTCATCGATCGGGCTCGATATCGTCGCCCACTTGCATGCACAGGGCAAAAAAATTCTGTGGGCGCCGGATAAGCATCTGGGCGGCTACATCCAGGAAAAAACCGGCGCCGATATGTTGTTGTGGCAAGGCTCTTGCCTTGTGCATGACGAGTTCAAGGCGGTCGAGCTGGAGCTGCTGCGACGCGAACATCCGCTGGCCAAGATTCTGGTGCATCCGGAATCGCCGGCCGCGGTAGTGGCGCTGGCCGATGCGGTCGGTTCGACTTCGCAATTGATCGCTGCCGCGCAAACCATGGATGCCGAGGAATTTATCGTCGCCACCGATAACGGCATTTTGCACAAGATGCGCATGGCGGCGCCGGGCAAGCGTTTCATCGACGCGCCGACTGCCGGCAACAGCGCAACCTGCAAGAGCTGTGCGCATTGCCCGTGGATGGCGATGAACGGTTTGCAGAATCTGATCGATGTACTGGAATCGGGCAGCAACGAAATTCATGTCGATCCCGCTATCGCCGGCAAGGCGGTGCTGTGTATCGATCGCATGCTGGATTTTGCGGCAGAACAAAAAGCGCGCGTGCGGCCGTCCGGGGATTTGGCGCAGGAGCAGAAGTTGTTTGCCGGCATCGGGCCGGCTTGAAAATTACATGCCGGCGGGCGTCAGCACTGTAGGCAACGCCTCCGGCAGCAACGCCGGATAATCCAGGCTGTAATGCAGGCCGCGGCTTTCCTTGCGCGCCAGTGCGCTGTCGACTACCAGCGACGCAACTGTCACCAGATTGCGCAATTCCAACAGATCGCGGGTAACGCGGAAATTTGCGTAGTAGTCGTCGATTTCCTGTTTCAGCAATGCGATGCGGTGTCCGGCGCGTTGCAGCCGTTTGTCGGTGCGCACGATCCCCACGTAATTCCACATGAAGCGGCGCAACTCATCCCAGTTGTGTGAAATCACTACTTGTTCATCGGCGTCGGTGACGCGGCTTTGATCCCACGCCTTCAATTCGGCAGGCTCACTGTGCGGCTGGCTGCGAATATGATCGGCGGCGGCGCGCCCCATGACCAGGCATTCCAGCAACGAATTACTGGCCAACCGGTTGGCGCCGTGCAGGCCGGTATAGGCAGTTTCGCCAACGGCATACAGCCCCGGCAAATCGGTGCGTCCCGTGATATCGGTCATGACGCCGCCGCAGGTGTAGTGCGCGGCCGGCACCACCGGGATTGCTTGCCTGGTCATATCGATGCCGAATTCCTTGCAGTGCGCCAGGATGGTCGGGAAATGCTCGTGCAAGAACGCCGGCGTGTGGTGCGTGATATCCAGATCGACATAATCCAGGCCGCGTTTCTTCATTTCGGAATCGATGGCGCGGGCCACGATGTCGCGCGGCGCCAGTTCGGCGCGGCTATCGTAATCCGGCATGAAGCGCATGCCGGCATCCTTGCCGGCGCCGGCGGGCAGCCTCAGCAAGGCGCCTTCGCCGCGCAGGGCTTCGCTGATCAAAAACGATTTGGCGTAAGGGTGATACAGGCAGGTCGGGTGGAATTGAATGAATTCCATATTGGCGACCCGGCAGCCGGCGCGCCAGGCCATCGCAATGCCGTCGCCGGTGGAAGAGTCGGGATTGGATGTGTAGAGATAAACCTTGCCCGCGCCGCCGGCAGCCAGCACCACGCGATTGCCGGCGATGCCGACCACTTCGCCGCTGGCGACGTTTTGCGCATACAGGCCGACGCACTGCGCCGCTGCGCCGCTGCCGGCACGGATCAGATCGATGGCGCAATGATGTTCGAGCAGTGTGATATTCGGATGGCTGCGGACTTGTTGTTCGAGCGTGATCTGCACCGCATGGCCGGTATCGTCGGCGGCGTGAATGATGCGGCGTTGCGAATGGCCGCCTTCGCGGGTCAGGTGATAACCGAGTTCGGCGCTGTCGTCGGGGGTGAACGGCACGCCGCGTTCGATCAGCCAGTCGATTGCGGCGCGGCCGCCTTCGATGATGAAACGGGTCGCTGCCTCATCGCACAGGCCGGCGCCGGCGTCATGCGTATCGGCTATGTGTTGTTCGTAGCTGTCGCCCGAATCGAGCACTGCCGCGATGCCGCCCTGGGCCCAATTGCTGGCGCCGTCAAGCAGTTCGCCTTTGGAAATGACCGCGACTTTATGCGTGGGGGCCAGATGTAATGCAACCGATAATCCGGCCAGACCGCTGCCGACAATGACGACATCGAATTTCATAGTGATGGACTTCTTTTGGGTGAGCTTATATCAATTTGTGACCGGTTAATTTGTGACCGGTTTGACCTTGGCCGCTGCGGCCTTGGCGTTGATGCGCGCCGTTTCGACATCGGCTGCTGCTGCCAGCGCAACGCCCATGCGGCGGCGCAGGAACGACTCCGGTTTGCCGAATAAACGAATATCGGTGCCGGGTATGCGCAGTGCATCGGCCACGCCTTCGAAAGCGATGGCTTTCGCGTCGAGACCGCCATAGATGACCGCGGATGCGGCCGGCGTCTTGAGGGAAACGTCGACCGGCAGGCCGAGAATGGCTTTGGCGTGCAATTCGAATTCGCTTTGCGTCTGGCTGGCCATGGTGACCATGCCGGTATCGTGCGGCCGTGGGCTGACTTCCGAAAACCAGACCATCTGATCTTTTACAAACAGCTCGACGCCGAACAAGCCCAAGCCTCCCAGGTCGCCGGTGACTTTGGCGGCGATATCGCGCGCTTTCGCCAGCGCCGCAGGATGCATCGCATGCGGCTGCCACGATTCGACATAGTCGCCTTGCACCTGGACATGGCCGATCGGTTCGCAGAAATGCGTGCCCACGGTGCCGTCGGCGTTCAGCGCGCGCACGGTCAGCAACGTGATTTCATAATCGAAATCGATAAAACCTTCGACGATCACGCGGCCGGCGTTGACGCGTCCGCCCGCTGCGGCGTAATCCCAGGCCGCGGTGACGGCTTCTGCATTATCGATTTTCGATTGGCCTTTGCCGGACGACGACATGACCGGCTTGATGACGCAGGGAAAGCCGATTTCGCTGCAGGCGGTTTTGAGTTCTTCGAGGCTGTCGGCGAAGCGGTAAGGCGAGGTGGCCAGCGACAGCGTTTCGGCCGCCAGGCGGCGAATCCCTTCGCGATTCATGGTCAGCCAAGCTGCGCGCGCGGTCGGAATCACAGCGACTTTGCCGGCTTTTTCCAGCGCCATCAGGGTTTCGGTGGCAATCGCTTCGATCTCCGGCACTACCAGATCTGGTTGTTCCCGGGCGATCAGCGCAGCCAGTGCGGTGCCGTCGGTCATATTGATCACATGCGAACGATGCGCGACCTGATGGCCGGGGGCGTCCGCATAGCGGTCCACGGCGATGACTTCGACGCCCAGCCGTTGCAGCGCAATAATGACTTCTTTGCCCAATTCGCCGGAGCCCAGCAGCATGACTTTGACGGCGGACGATGAAAGAGGGGTACCGAGGCGGACAGGAGTTTTCATGGAAGCAGCTTGCAATAGAGCGAAGATAGCGGAGCGGCGAAGATACCAAATCCTGGCCGTTTTGCCCAGCGCTGCTTACATATTCATAGGGAAAGGCCGGCCATGCATGTCAGGGGCGGCATCGGCCTTGATGTTCGATTCGTGCTGGGCGCGCATGTCGGTGCCGGCCGGCCGCTGAAACAGGCGCAAGCCGAATTCGGGAACGATGGCCAGCAGATGATCGAAGATGTCGGCTTGAATGGCTTCATAGTCGGCCCAGGCGGTCGCGTTGGCAAAGCAGATTATTTCCAGAGGCAAACCTTCCGGCGTCGGCTGCAACTGCCGCACGATCACTGTCATATCCTGGCGCAGCGAGGGTCGGCTGCGTAAATAATGCGCGACGTAGCTGCGGAAAGTACCGATATTACTTATTTTTCTGGCATTCAGCGCGGATGTGCCGCGCTCGGCCAGTTTGCTGTTCCAGGCGTCCAGCTCATGCTGCTTGCCGCCGAGGTAGTCGTCCAGCAGGCTGAATGCCCGTAAGCGCAGGCATTCGGCTTCATCAATGAAACCGATGCTGTTTTGATCGATCAGCAGGGCGCGTTTGATGCGGCGTCCGCCTTGTTCCTGCATGCCGCGCCAGTTTTTGAATGTATCGCTGATCAAGCGTTTGGTCGGGATTGTGGTGATGGTCAAATCCCAATTCTGTATTTTGACGGTATGCAATGCGATATCGATGACGGCGCCGTCGGCGTGCAATTGCGGCATCTCTATCCAGTCGCCGACGCGAATGATGCCGCTGGAGCTGATCTGTACGCTGGCTACCATCGACAGCAGCGTATCCTGGAAAATCAACATCAGCACGGCGGCCATTGCGCCGATACCGGACAGCAGGATGAGCGGCGATCGATCGAACAGGGTTGCAATTACCAGGATTGCCGCGACGGTGTAGATAGCGATTTTTGCTATCTGCAAGTAGCCTTTGATCGGATGGTGGCGCGCGTTGGGATTGCTTCTGTAGATGATGTCCACGAGATTTAATGTCGTGACCAGCGCCAACGCAATCGTCAACACGATGGAGGCCTCGGCGATGTTTTCGATGATGGTCACACTGTCGCTGTTGAGATGCGGCACCATGCCGATGCCGCAATAGATCATCAGGATCGGCAGGATTTTGGCGACATGGCCGATCAATGCCACAAGCTGTAAATGGGTGTCGGCGCAATCGGGATGCAGGGCGCCGAGACGCTGCGGGTATGAACCGCGTGACAGCATGCGCTTGAGGATGCGGCTGGCAACCCGGTTGGCGGTCCAGGCCAATGCAATTACCAGAACAATGGAAAGCGTTGCATGCAGTTCAATGCGCGCCGTTATCCAGTCTGTGATCGCAGCAATTTCCGGCAACATGGCTAGTTCTTTCATTTATCAAAGAAAAAGCAAAAGTGTAGCGGTGCCGATCGCTATGATTATTCTGTTTTAATGAAATGTTTGATTAAAGATAAGCAAAAAAACGAAATAAAAACCGCTGCAACGGTCACCCGTTGCAGCGGTTTATTTTCACTTATTTAAAACTTATTTAAACTGACGCTGTTTCCAAATTCTCTGCCGCATAAATATCGACGTCTTTCGTTTCTTTGACGAACAACATGCCGATAACGAATGTTGCCAGTGCGATGATGATCGGATACCAGAGACCGTAATAAATATCGCCCTTATACGCTACCAGAGCGAAAGCGGTGGTCGGCAGCAAACCGCCGAACCAGCCGTTACCGATATGGTAAGGCATGGACATCGATGTGTAGCGGATACGGGTTGGGAACATTTCCACCAGCATTGCAGCAATCGGGCCGTACACCATGGTGACGTAGAGCACCAGGATGAACAACAGCAACAGCACCATCGGTTTGTTCATCTGCGCCGGATCGGCTTTGCTAGGATAACCGGCGCTCTTGATGTCACCAGCCAGCTCGGTAGAGAAAGCCTTATCCTTGGCGGCTGCGTCTTCTTTCGACAGAGCGCTGGCATCGTAGGATGTCAGGATTTTTTCGCCGATTTTCACAGTAGCCAATGAACCGGGTGCGCCTACGGCATTTTCATAATTGACCGAAGCGGCCGACAGTTTTGCCTTCGCGATATCGCAAGAAGAGGTGAACTTCTTGGTGCCGGTAGGATTGAACTGGAATTGGCAGGTCGATGGATCTGCGGTGACGATGACCGGTGCGTTCTGCTGTGCTGCTTCCAGTGCCGGATTAGCGTAATGCGTCAGGCCCTGAAAAATCGGGAAGTATGTCACTGCAGCAATCAGGCAGCCTGCCATGATGATCGGTTTGCGGCCGATTCTGTCGGACAGCGAGCCGAAGATCACAAAGAATGGCGTGGCGATCAATAACGACAGCGCGATCAGGATATTGGCGGTGGCGCCGTCGACCTTGAGCGACTGCGTCAGGAAGAACAGCGAATAAAATTGACCGGTATACCAGACTACGGCCTGGCCGGCGGTCAGGCCGACCAGCGCCAGAATGACCAGCTTCATGTTTTTCCACTGGCCGAAGGCTTCGGTTAACGGCGCTTTGGAAGTCTTCCCTTCGGCTTTCATTTTGGCGAAGGCGGGCGATTCGTTCATCGACAACCGGATCCAGACCGAGACTGCCAGCAAAAGTACCGATGCCAGGAACGGAATACGCCAGCCCCAGTCGGCAAACGCCTCTTCGCCGATGGAGGTCCGCACGCCCAGAATCACCAGCAGCGACAGGAACAAGCCCAGAGTTGCCGTGGTTTGAATCCAGGAGGTGAAGGCGCCGCGTCGGTCGTCCGGCGCATGTTCGGCGACGTAGGTTGCCGCGCCACCGTATTCACCGCCTAGCGCCAGGCCTTGCAGAATACGGAGGGCGATCAGGATGACCGGCGCCGCCAGGCCTATTGAATTGTAATTGGGCAGGATACCGACGATGAATGTCGACGAGCCCATGATGACGATGGTGATCAGGAAGGTATATTTTCTTCCGATCATATCGCCGAGACGGCCGAATACCAGTGCGCCGAATGGACGCACGATAAAACCGGCCGCAAACGCCAGCAATGCAAAAATGAAGGCGGTGTTGGGATCGGTGCCGGCAAAAAACTGCTTTGCGATAATTGCCGCCAACGAACCATACAGGTAAAAATCGTACCATTCGAACACGGTACCCAGGGAAGAAGCAAAAATGACTTTGCGTTCTCCCGAAGTAAGGCCGCGCGAGGTGCTCGGTGCTGTCGCCATGGTATGTCTCCTAATTAATTATTTTATTAATCTCGTGGTCGCATCGAGAACCGGCCGGGCCGTTCTTTTAGCGCCAAGCCGAGTGTGCAACCTTAAACTTACGCGACGCTTGCTTGAAACTTACGGAAACTTACGGTTAATCGACGCAGTAAGTGTTGATTTGTCGCTAAAAAGCGCGTTTTTGGCGTAATCAGGACGGGCGAGGCGCAGAGGATGGGCTTCGGGTTGGCTTCGCCTATCAAGTCCGTTGGACAACGTGTAGGGAGGACGATAAGCGCGCCGGCCGGGACGAAGTTGTGATGTCCGTTGCAGGCGGCGCGCTGCGCATTTGTTTATTGATGAAGCTTTATTTTTTTATAAATGGTTTTACGGGGCAGCCCGCATCATCCATTTGACCCGTGATTGTATAGGCCTGGCTCCAATTGCCCATACTGCCGGCGAGAAACGCCATATCGCGCATGGAATCGCACCAAGCGTCATCATAAGCCGAGGCTTGCCCACTGAAGGTCAACAGACCCGTAGCCAAGATGCCGGCCGCCAATTTGCCAAGGTTTTTTAATTGCATGAAAAGCTCCTGAAGTTTGAGACTGAGTTGAGAGTAAAGGCCGGTGCATGTCGGTTTAGGCCGATGCCGGAATCCGAAGCGTCCTCCTTTTTTATGAGTGCATGAACTAAGAGACACAACAGGTACAATCAATGAACTTTTTCCAATGAACTTTTTGTACGCCGATCTTTCCCAGTCTTCCAAAATTAGCGCCTTCCTTATGACCAATTCCACATCGACGGCGTCCCCGTTGTCTTTTTCCACCATTTTTCCGAAGGGCAATCCATTTCTCGAAAGCCTCGGCGTTGAATTCGTTCGCGCCGGAGATGGCAGCGCCGAACTGGCGTTGACCTTGCGCCCTGATCATATGAACAGCTGGCATGTGACGCATGGCGGCATATCGATGACCTTGATCGATGTCGCAATGGCATTGGCCGGACGTACTTTGTCGCCGGAGATGCAATCTTGCGTCACGGTCGATATGAGTACCCAGTTTCTGCAACCGGGCGGCAAGCCGGGCGACCGTGTAATCGTGCGCGGGAAATCGGTTCACCGGTCCAGCACGATGTGTTTTTGCGAAGCCGAGGTCTGGAACGGCAAGAATCTGGTGGCGCGCGGCACCGGTACCTTCAAATATCTGAAGCGGCTTGAAAGTGTCGGGAGAATGACGACACGCAACCGCGGCGACGATGCCTGATACGCCATACAAGCTGGTCGTCGGCGATTGGGATGCGCTGGCAAGCGATGCCGGGGCGGTGAGACGCGAAGTGTTCGTGCTGGAACAGGAGGTTCCGCAAGAGATGGAGCTGGATGAAATGGATGTGCACTGCGTGCATGCCGTTGCCTACGACAGCGCCGGAACGGCTGTCGCCACCGGACGTTTGTTGCCGGATTCGCACATCGGCCGCATGGCGGTCCGCAAGCCGGCGCGCGGCAGCGGTATCGGTAGCGCGTTACTGACGCTGCTGATGCAAACAGCGCAACAGCGCGGCGATGCCGAGGTTATTCTGAGTGCGCAAATACACGCTGAGCCTTTTTATCTGCGCCATGGCTTTGTTCGCGAAGGGGCGGAATATAGGGAGGCGGGTATTGCGCACGTCATGATGCGCTTTCGTTTTAAGGAAGCTCTGATTAAGCGTACCTGACGGCCCAATCTACGGATCGCGATGCTCGTCGTACTAAAGTACGGTTCCGCGTCTTGATCCATAGCTTGAACCGCCAGCTACGCTTGCTCAGAACTTCCTGACTTAATCATCAGAGATTCTTTAAAGAATCATGAAATCGCAACCGATTCCTTTGGCGAGGTCTTCAAAGACTTTTATTTTTGCCCAATCCTCGGTACCGTACGGTACCTGATAAAGGTCCTCAAGCGCGGCTTCAATAGAATTGCAGGTTGCCGTATTGTCCGCCATGACAGGCGCCGTAACAGAGATGAGACCTGCGAACAGGATGCCGGCGGCAATCCTGGATGGGATTCCGGATAGTATCGATTGCATAAATTCTCCTGAAAGGTTTATTGAAAAAACGAGTCAGAAGGATCGGCTTAATCCATATCTTATTAAACTGGTGGAACGATCAGGCAGCATTGTGATCAGGCGGCGCTGTTTTTCAACTTGCAGCGGCCATGCGCCACGGTAGCATCCTGGGCCGGCGCCTGCAATGGCGACGCAGTCGGATCGATCAATAACTCCGTCAACGTTGCGTTGCCGTCGCTGGTGACACGGACCACGGTCGAATTACGCGTGCCGTAACCGGGCGAGCTGATGAAGACCGACGACAGCGTGCGTTCGCGTTCGATGCCGACACCGGTTTCCGGCAGGCGGCAATCGCTGGCGCGCGTGGTATCGGCCAGCATTTCAAAATAAGCTTCTTGCGGCGCACCTTGACAGAGCAGGCTGCAGAGCTGTGCTTTGGCGCGTGTCACCTTAGGCCACGGCGTATCCAGCAAGGCATTGGACAGACCGTAGACGCCGGACGCCAGCGGCTGGCCGTTGCGCGGGTCGCCATCGGCCCTGTTCGAAAACCAGTGCAAGCAATCCTTGTCGCCGACCAGAAGATTAAAACCGTTATAGTCCGCGGCGCGAAGCGCCAACTGCGTCAGATACGCTTCCGGCGAAGCGTCGCCGGCTAAATAATCCGCCACCAGGTTACCGCGGGTCGGCACATCCGTCCGGCGTTCGCCGGGTGCGCGGACATTGGTCAGTGCGGCGAAGCGTCCTTCGCGCGTGACGCCGAGCCAGGTGCCGCCGCCCTGCAAATCGCGTCCGGCAAAAATATTGGGATGATCCGTCCACCAGGCGGCAGGGCTGGCAGGCCGATCATAAAATTCATCACGATTGGCGGCCGCCATCAACGGCAGGCCAGGCACCACCTGCCAACTAAAAACAATCAGACACATGGCGTGCAATCCAGAAAATATTCAATGTGACGCGTCCCGTCGATCAGCCCCGCATAAGCGGCAGCATCGAAAGCCTGCTGCA
This sequence comes from Herbaspirillum sp., assembly GCA_036500325.1. Taxonomy (GTDB): domain Bacteria; phylum Pseudomonadota; class Gammaproteobacteria; order Burkholderiales; family Burkholderiaceae_D; genus Herbaspirillum. Next base: position 23,803 of record DASYCG010000116.1, read on the forward strand.
AGGTGTTTTCAAAATCGTCCGGCACCGCCAGATAAACTTCCATCCAGGTATCGAGCGGTTCCGCAGCATCTGTGCCTGTTTTACCGGTTTGCGGCGGCCGCTTTTTCAATGCGACCGCGACCCCGTGATCACGGCGCAGATTTGCCTGCATGGTATTAACCTGCGCTTGCAATTGTTGTGCCAGCGCGCGCGGTACGCGGTAATAGATGTACAGATCCATGTTCTACTCCGAATCGGCCGTTGGGTTGGCCGATGAATCAGCCAGTGAATAAGGCAGTGGATGGAAATGCAGAATTGGCCCGGTTGCCGATCCTGCGTGCACGCTGCCCGCTTCCGGTGCAGTCAGTTTGATTTCCGTGAGGCAAATTATACGGATGTCGTCATTACTGTCGCCGCCGCCATCGATTTCAGCATTGACGATGGCGCCGCAAGGCTGTTCGGGATCGGCACTGGAGAAAATCTCGGTACCCGGCTGAATTGCCGCTGCGACGTCGCCGCTGACGCCTTCGATTGCCGCCAGCATCATGCGGCGCTTCAATTTGCCCAGATACTGGCTGCGCGCGACGATTTCCTGGCCGGGATAGCAGCCTTTTTTAAAGTTCACGCCGCCGATCAATTCGAAATTAATCATTTGCGGCACGAATTTTTCCTGCGTCGCTGCGGTGATCTGCGGCACGCCGGCCTGGATGTCGCCTAAATTCCAGGCAGCGTCGCCGGCTGCATCCAAAGTGGTGCGCAATTGCGGCCATGCTGCGATCGCTATGGCGTTGGCGGCGATCCATTGATAGCGCGCAATAACGTTAATGCCGTCGATACCGTCAGCCAGCCGCATCAGCGAGCCGGAGGTATTGTCGATTTTTGCATAAGGCCGGGCCGGCAATTCCGGAAACCAGGTTTGCAGGGCAGCAGCAGCGCGATCGCCTGCCAGGCCGAGTATGGCTTGTTGGCCGCTGACATCCTGCACCTTGACTTTGGCGCGCAGGATAAACATTTGCAGGCGCTTTTGGATGGACGGCAGCAGGGGCCGCGGCAGCATCAGGATGATGGCGTTGGCGTGTTTCCAGATCAGCATGGTTGCCAGTAAGCGGCCTTTTGCCGAACAATAACCGGCCAGGCGCACCTCGCCGGTGCCCAAGTGCTCTACGTCGTTGGTCAATTGGTTATGTAAAAAGGAAGCGGCTTCTTCGCCGCTGAAGGCGAGTAATCCCAGATTTGTCAATGGTGAGACGAAATCCTTGTGTGCGCCGCCGCCGGCCGACGGCGCATTCTGCTGCTGCAGAAATGCCAGCCACTCATTGGCGGGGAGGGTTGATTCAGTCATAAATTAGGCTACTTTCCGATTCAGCGATTATCATTAGTGCGTTGATTATAAAGATGTCACAAAAACGCGTTAGATCGCGCTCAAATTTCCCGCATGAAAAAACTATTTACTTTTGTTCTGGCGTTGTGTCTTGCAGCGGGCTTCAGCTTTGCCTATTGGGCTAAACAGCCGATTCTGGAGGCGCAGCATGGGCCAGTGCCTTTCACCATCGAAGCCGGCAGCAGCCTGAACGGTTCGGCCGAGCAGATTGCTGCCGCGGGCATTCCGCTCGATCCGCTATTGTTCTCACTATTTGCCCGGGTGACGAATAAGGGCGGCAAGATCAAGGCCGGCAGTTACGAACTCAGAGCCGGCGCTTCGCCGCTGCACTTGCTTAATCAGTTGGTGCGCGGCGAATTTGCGCAGGAGTCGCTGACGATCATCGAAGGCTGGAATTTCAAGCAGATGCGCGCCGCCATCGCCGCCCATCCGGGGCTCAAGCACGATACGGTAGCATTGTCAGATACCGATCTGCTGGCAAAAATCACCAGCAATTATGCAATGCCGGAAGGTTTATTTTTCCCGGATACGTATCTGTTTGCAAAAGGCGCCAGCGATCTGCAGGTCTATCGGCAAGCGTATGCGGTACTGACCAAAAAACTCGATGAAGCATGGGATAGGCGCGATCCGTCGCTGCCTTACGCGACGCCGTATGATGCGCTGATCATGGCGTCTATTGTCGAAAAAGAAACCGGGCAAAAATCCGAGCGCGGCATGATCGCCGGCGTTTTCGTCAATCGGCTCAAGCAGGGCATGCCGCTGCAAACGGATCCAACGGTCATTTACGGCATGGGCGATCGCTATCATGGGGTTATTCACAAATCCGATCTGTTGGCCGATACCACCCACAATACCTATACGCGGCGCGGTTTGCCGCCGACGCCGATTTCATTGCCGGGCGCGGCTTCGCTGGCCGCGGCACTCGCGCCGGAACGCACCGATGCGGTGTATTTCGTTGCGCGCGGCGACGGCAGCAGCCAGTTCTCGAATAATCTGAGCGATCACAACCGCGCCGTGAATCTGTATCAGCGCACAATGCAAAAAATAAATCAGCAAGTGAACCAAAGATAGCATCCATGACCAATAACGACACAAGTCAGGCTGGCGGCGAGCATGGCGGCACAACGCCCTCAGCGCGATTCATCACTTTCGAAGGGATCGACGGCGCCGGAAAATCGACGCATATTCCTTTCGTCGCAACGTTGTTGCGCGAACGCGGCCTGACGGTGGTCACCACGCGTGAACCCGGCGGTACTGCGCTGGGCGAAAGTCTGCGGGATATATTGCTGCATCAGAAAATGCATATCGAAACGGAAGCCTTGCTGATGTTTGCCGGCCGGCGCGAGCACCTGGCGCAAGTCATCGAACCGGCGCTGGCGCGTGGCGAATGGGTGATTTCGGATCGTTTCACCGATGCCAGCTTCGCGTATCAGGGCGGCGGACGCAATCTGGCGCGCACCAAACTGGAGGCGCTGGAGCGGTGGGTGCATCCGCATTTGCAGCCGGATCTGACCTTATTGTTCGACGTGCCGCTGGAAGTGGCGCGCGCGCGGCTGGATGCCGAGCGTACGCCGGATAAATTCGAACAGGAGAAAACTGCATTCTTTGCCTCTACGCGGGCTGAATATCTGCGCCGTGCAGCGCAGTTTCCCGAGCGCTTTCGATTGATCGATTCCAGCCGCCCGATTGCTGCAATCGAAGCAGAGTTGCGCACGATTTTAACGTCGGTTCTGGACAGGATTTAGAGCTGCCATGAGCGATTCCCTCTACCCATGGCAGCTTGAAAGCTGGCGGCAGTTGCAGCAATTGCGTGCGCGGCTGCCGCACGCCATCCTGCTGTACGGCGCGCAAGGCATCGGTAAAACCCATTTTGCCGAAGCGTTTGCGCAATCCTTATTATGCGAAGCGCCGCTGCCGGACGGGCACGCTTGCGGAACATGCGTGGCCTGCGGCTGGTTTCTGCAGCAGAATCATCCCGATTTTCGGCGCGTGCGGCCGGAAGCGCTGGATGACGACGCCGGAACCGAAGGCGCCGATGGCGAAGAAAAGAAAACCGCCAAGGCGGCTAAAACACCTTCCAAGGAAATCAAGATCGATCAGATCCGTGCCCTGGCCGATTTCATGAATGTTTCCACGCATCGTTCCGGCATGCGGGTAGTGGTGCTGTATCCGGCGGAAGCGCTCAATAACGCTTCCGCCAATGCGCTGTTGAAGACATTGGAAGAACCGCCGCCGAATACCATTTTTCTGCTGGCCTGCAATCGGCTCGATCGCCTGCTGCCGACCATATTGTCGCGTTGCCGCAAATTTGCGCTGGCATTGCCGTCGCAAGACGAGGCATTGCTCTGGCTCAAACAGCAAGATTTGAAGGATGCCGATGTCTGGCTGGCCGAGCAGGGCGGTGCGCCGTTGGCCGCGCTGGATGCGGCGCACGCGGAGGGTCGTGAAATGCTCGACGAGCTGTTGGCGTTCCTGCAGGCGCCGACGATCGAGCGCGCACTCAAGACAGCCGAGCGCATGCAGAAAACGCCGGTGGTGCAGTCGGTCGGCTGGACGCAACGCTGGCTGTACGATTTGCTGTCTTCGCAGATGGCATCGGTAGTGCGCTACTATCCGCGCCACAAACGCGAATTGACCGCACTGGCCGACAAGCTGGAAACCCATACGCTGCTGGCGGCATTGAAACAGCTGAACGAGCGGCGCGCGATTGCGGATCATCCCTTATCGGCCAAGTTATTCATCGAAGATATGTTACTGGCTTACACAGCATTATTTCGATTTCCATGACGTCGAGAAGGTCAAATCCGGGCAATTTGGGACAAACCGGGCTAAACCGACGGGAATAGTTGATTAGCATCGGCCCGGTTTTGGCGCAAGATATTCATTTGCGTATAGAATATCGGACTTTAGCGCGAGCGGACGTGGCGCGGCGGCAAGCACATTGCTCCATAACGCAGTGCAGTTCACGTCTTAATCGTACCTGTACCCCGGTACCACCGAATTTTTTAATTTTTGGACGAGTCACATGGCAACAGCAGTTGAAACCCTGAGCAAACTTGAGCGTCGCATTACGCTTACTTTCCCAATGTCCGAAGTACAGGCAGAAGTCGAAAAGCGCCTGAAAGTGCGCGCTCGTACTGTCAAGGCGCCGGGTTTCCGTACTGGTAAAGTGCCGATGAAAATGGTCGCCGCCCAGTACGGCTATCAAGTCGAATCCGAAGTCCTGAACGACAAGATCGGTAAAAGCTTTACCGACGCCGTAGTCGAAAGCAATCTGCGCGTTGCCGGCTATCCGGACATTCAACCGAAGACCAACGACGGCGCTGCCGAAGGCGTTGTCACTTTTGACGCTACATTCGAAGTGTATCCGGACGTCGTGATCGGCGACCTGACCGGCGTTGAAGTCGAAAAGACCAAATCGTCCGTATCGGATACGGAAATCGATAAAACCATCGATATCCTGCGCAAGCAACGCGTGCATTACCACGTCAAGGGCGAGCAAAGCGACCATGGCGACGGCGGCAGCGATCTGGCGGCCAAGAACGGCGATCGCGTCACGATCGATTTCGTCGGCAAGATCGACGGCGTTGAATTTCAAGGCGGCAAGGCCGACAACTATCCGTTCGTGCTGGGCGAAGGCCGCATGCTGCCTGAGTTCGAAGCAGCCGTAGTCGGTTTGAAAGTCGGCGAAGCGAAGACCTTCCCGCTGCCGTTTCCTGCCGATTACCATGGCAAGGATGTTGCCGGTAAAACTGCGGAATTCACGATTACATTGAAGCAGATCGAATGGCCGCATATGCCTGAGGTCGATGCTGAATTCGCCAAATCGCTGGGCATCGAAGACGGCGATCTCGGCAAAATGCGCGAAGACATCAAGAAGAATCTGGAGCGCGAAGTCAGCGCGCGCGTCAAGTCCAAGACCAAAGACAGCGTCATGGATGCACTGATCAAGATCAGCGAACTGGACGTTCCTAAAGCGCTGATCGACCAGGACGTCGAGCGGCTGGCTGAAATGACGCGTCAGGATATGACACAACGCGGCATGAATCCGAAGGAAGTCGAACTGCCTAAGGAATTGTTCAAGGCGCAGGCCGAACGCCGTGTGCGTCTGGGCCTGATTCTGGCAGAAGTGGTCAAGCTCAATAAACTGGAAGCGACGCCTGAGCAAGTCAAGGCGCAGGTTGAAGACTTTGCACAAAGCTACGAAGATCCACAACAAGTGCTGAAATATTATTTCAGCGATCGCAGCCGCCTGGCTGAAGTCGAGGCTCTTGTTTTGGAAGAAAACGTCGTCAACTACGTTCTGGGCAAATCCAAGGTCACCGAAAAATCGCTGGCATTTGATGAGCTGATGGGTAATAACGCCCAAGCATAAGCTGCAAGACGGCATAAGGAAAGTAAATGACTGGTTTGATACGACACTCTGCGTTGGATACTGACATGCTCGGCCTGGTGCCGATGGTGGTAGAGCAAAGCGGCCGCGGCGAACGCGCTTACGATATCTATTCGCGTTTGTTGAAGGAACGCGTGATTTTCCTGGTCGGTCCTGTCAATGACATGTCCGCAAACCTGATCGTGGCGCAAATGTTGTTTCTGGAAAGCGAAAATCCGGACAAGGACATTTCTCTGTATATCAATTCACCGGGCGGATCGGTTTCTGCAGGCATGGCGATTTTCGACACCATGCAATTCATCAAGCCGGACGTCTCGACCTTATGTACCGGCCTGGCGGCATCGATGGGTGCATTTTTGCTGGCTGCGGGCAGCAAAGGAAAACGGTTTTCGCTGCCGAATTCCCGCATCATGATTCACCAACCGCTGGGCGGCGCGCAAGGCCAGGCTTCCGATATCGAAATCCAGGCACGTGAGATTCTTTATTTGCGCGAACGTCTGAATGCGATTCTGGCGGAAAAGACCGGTCGTTCGATTGAGCAGATCAGCAAAGATACGGACCGCGACAATTTCATGTCGGCCGAGTCTGCAGCAGAGTACGGACTGATCGACAAAGTACTGACCAACCGCGAGTAATCGCAAAGCGTACCAAAAGAGCGTAAAAATGCCCGAACGTACTGAGCGTTTGGGCATTTTTCTTTTTCGGATACATTTTTGCTATCGATGGGCGGTATATCTTATACTGCGCTTAGAGCTGTGTGAATCGACGCTGCCTGACCCTTATTGTGTTCATTTTTGACATCAACCTATTGCCAAGCTGTTATCAATTATTGCAAAGTTGTTGCCATAGGCATGACGCATTCGATGTTAAGGCGATGACGGCGGGGTAATTCGCGGGTAAGATCAAACAAACATCCCTTTTTAATTGCACATATGTCTGACAAAAAAACTTCAAGCGGCGAGAAATTATTGTATTGCTCATTTTGTGGCAAGAGCCAGCATGAGGTAAAAAAGCTGATTGCCGGTCCTTCGGTGTTCATCTGCGATGAATGCATCGATTTGTGCAACGACATCATTCGCGATGAAATTTCAACGCTGAGTTCCGTCTCCGACGCAAAATCCGATTTGCCGACGCCGATGGAGATTACCGAGCTGCTGGATCAATACGTGATCGGGCAGGAAAACGCCAAGCGCATCCTGTCGGTAGCGGTCTATAACCATTACAAACGCCTCAAACATCTGGTCAGCAAAGACGATGTCGAGCTCGCCAAGAGCAATATCCTGCTGGTCGGTCCGACCGGTTCGGGCAAAACGCTGTTGGCGCAGACCTTGGCGCGCATGTTGAACGTGCCGTTTGTGATTGCCGATGCGACTACCCTGACTGAAGCTGGCTATGTCGGTGAAGATGTCGAAAACATCATTCAGAAGTTGTTGCAAAACTGTAATTACGATGTCGAAAAAGCGCAGCGCGGTATCGTTTATATCGATGAAATCGATAAGATTTCACGCAAATCGGATAATCCTTCGATTACACGCGATGTGTCCGGTGAGGGCGTTCAGCAAGCGCTGTTGAAGCTGATCGAAGGCACGATGGCATCGGTGCCGCCACAAGGCGGCCGCAAGCATCCCAATCAGGATTTTGTGCAGATCGATACCACCAATATCATGTTCATTTGCGGCGGTGCTTTCGATGGCCTGACCAAGATTATTTCGGAGCGCTCGGAAAAGAGCGGCATTGGCTTCTCGGCTAACGTCAAGAGCCAGGCGCAACGCACGGCAGGGGAAGTCCTGCTGGCGGCAGAGCCGGAAGATTTAATCAAATTCGGCCTGATTCCAGAATTGGTCGGCCGCTTGCCGGTGGTCGCGACGCTCAACGAACTGAACGAAGCGGCATTGATCCAGATTCTGTTGGAACCGAAGAATGCGTTGATCAAACAGTATTCCAAGTTGTTGCAGATGGAAGGCGCGGAGCTCGAAATTCGTCCTGCGGGTCTGGATGCGATTGCGAAAAAGGCGCTGGCACGGAAAACCGGGGCTCGCGGCCTGCGTTCCATTCTGGAACAAGCATTACTGGACGTCATGTATGAATTGCCGAGTCAACAAAATGTCGCCAAAGTGGTGATCGACGAAAGTACGATTACCAATGGCGCCAAACCGTTGTTGATTTACCATGAACAAGCCAAGGTTTCGGGAGGTTAAATCACTCGAAGCGTAAAAATTGCTGACCAGCCGGATCGCGTAAAAGCGTTACAATGATCCCGCACGATAGCTTTATTTTGCTGGCTTGCATCGATAAGCCACCCAAGCGTCAATTGTGGGTGGCTTTTTTTTATCCAAACGGTTATTCAAAGCGTTATTCAAAAGCGTTATTTGATGTTATTCAAGTGTTGTATGAAGTATTTAATTTTCTTGCAGTATGGGCTTGTGTTTTGGCCGCCCGCGCCAACATCATTAATAGAATTTCTTGATAAGGCTCACTATGACAACCTCCACTTTACCTGACCACACGCAACTGCCGTTATTGCCGTTACGGGATGTTGTCGTTTTCCCTCATATGGTGATCCCACTGTTCGTGGGGCGTCCGAAGTCCATTAAAGCGCTGGAAGCGGCAATGGAACAAGGCAAGAGCATCATGCTCGCCGCCCAGAAGGCTGCCGCCAAAGACGAACCTTCGGCCGATGATATCTATGAGATAGGTTGCGTCGCCAATATCCTCCAAATGCTGAAATTGCCCGATGGCACCGTCAAAGTGCTGGTCGAAGGCGTACAGCGCGCGCGCATCCATCACATCAGTGAATTGGATACCCATTTTGTTGCTGATTTGACACCTGTTGATTCCGAAGCAGGCGATGAGTCGGAAGTTGAAGCGATGCGCCGCACGATCGTTCAACAGTTCGATCAATACGTCAAACTGAATAAAAAGATTCCGCCTGAAATCCTGACTTCTCTGGCGGGTATCGACGATGCCGGCCGGCTGGCCGACACGATCGCTGCGCATTTGCCGCTGAAGCTTGAGCAAAAACAGGTCATCCTGGAAATCTTCGACGTGGCTAAACGCCATGAGCACCTGCTCGGCCAACTGGAAGGCGAACTCGACATCCTGCAGGTCGAGAAGCGTATCCGCGGCCGCGTCAAACGCCAGATGGAAAAATCGCAGCGCGAATATTATCTGAACGAGCAGGTCAAGGCGATCCAGAAGGAATTGGGCGAAGGCGAAGAAGGCGCCGATCTGGAAGAACTCGAAAAGAAAATAGTTGCGGCAAAGATGCCGAAAGAGGCGTCCGAGAAAGCACAAGGCGAACTCAGGAAACTGAAGCTGATGTCGCCGATGTCGGCCGAAGCAACCGTGGTGCGCAATTACATCGATACGCTGATCGGCCTGCCTTGGAAGAAGAAATCCAAGGTCAATAACGAATTGGGCAACGCCGAGAAAGTACTCGAAGGCGATCATTACGGCCTCGACAAGGTCAAGGAACGCATTTTGGAATACCTCGCCGTGCAACAACGCGTCGACAAGCTGAAAGCGCCGATTCTGTGCTTCGTTGGGCCGCCCGGCGTGGGTAAGACTTCGCTCGGTCAATCGATCGCACGTGCGACTAACCGCAAGTTCGTCCGGATGGCTTTGGGCGGCGTGCGCGACGAGGCTGAAATCCGTGGTCACCGCCGTACGTACATCGGTTCGATGCCCGGCAAGATTTTGCAGAGCCTGGCCAAGGTCGGCGTGCGTAATCCATTGTTCCTGCTCGACGAAATCGACAAGCTGGGCATGGATTTCCGTGGCGATCCATCGTCTGCGTTGCTGGAAGTGCTCGATCCGGAGCAGAACCATACGTTTTCGGATCACTATATCGAAGTCGATTTCGATTTGTCGGACGTGATGTTCGTCGCGACGTCGAACTCCTTCAATATTCCGCCGGCACTGCTGGATCGTATGGAAGTGATTCGCCTTTCGGGTTATACGGAAGATGAGAAGATCAACATCGCGCTACGTTATCTGCTGCCGAAACAAATCAAGAACAATGGTTTGAAGGTAGAAGAAATCAGCGTTGCCGAATCGGCCATCCGCGACATCATCCGCTATTACACCCGCGAAGCCGGCGTGCGTTCGCTTGAGCGTGAAATTTCCAAGATCTGCCGCAAGGTAGTGAAGATGCTGCTGCTGAAAAAGCAGGACAAGAAAGTGACTGTCTCTTCGAAGAACATCGACAAGTTCCTCGGCGTGCGTATTTTCGATTTCGGCGTGGCGGAAAAAGAAAATCAGATCGGTCAAGTGGTTGGTCTGGCATGGACTGAAGTCGGCGGCGATTTGCTGACGATCGAAGCTGTGACCATGCCGGGCAAGGGCAACATTATTCGTACCGGTACGCTGGGCGATGTGATGAAGGAATCGATCGAAGCCGCGCGCACAGTGGTTCGCAGCAGAGCCAACAAGCTGGGCATCAAGCGGGATGTCTTTGAAAAGAGCGATATCCATATTCACGTTCCTGAAGGCGCTACACCGAAGGATGGCCCTTCCGCCGGTGTTGCAATGACGGTGGCGCTGGTATCGATCTTTACCGGTATTCCGGTACGTGCCGATGTTGCGATGACAGGTGAAATTACTTTGCGTGGAGAAGTATTGCCAATCGGCGGCTTGAAGGAAAAATTGCTTGCGGCGCATCGCGGTGGTGTTAAAACCGTGTTGATTCCTGAGCAAAACGTCAAGGATCTTGCAGAGATTCCGGATAACGTTAAGAACAAGCTTGAGATTATTCCTGTGCGCTGGATCGACAAGGCATTGGAATTCGCTCTGGAACGTCAGCCGGTCGAGTTGATCGAGACTGAAGCTGTGGTTGATCCTGCGGTGGCCAAAGCAGCGGAAGGCGCGGATACGAGCGTGGTAAAACACTAAGCAGGTTTGCAAAAAAAGGACCGAAATGCGATTTCCGTAGGACGGTCCTTCCTAAAAAACGCTCTTCGGAGCGTTTTTTTTTGCGTTTTCGAAACCTGTTGGAGCTGTCATGGCGGTAAATGAAATTTTATACTCGAATCGAGCTGTAAAGCGCTTGACAGCGTGCTTTGCCGCTTGTTTAATACACGTTGCAGTTTTTTTCTGCGTTACTCTCGACAGAACGCGCGAGTAAAACGAGATGTGGATAGTCATTAGAAATGAACTAGCCGAATCATGTTAACCAATTGTTAAAAGGGGCGTAAGTGAACAAGACCGAATTGATCGAGCATATCGCAAATGAAGCGGAGATTTCAAAAGCTGCTTCCACCCGTGCACTGGACGCACTGATTGGTGCTGTAAAAAAGACATTGAAAAAGAACGGTTCAGTGACTTTGGTAGGTTTTGGTACATTTTCGGTTGGTAAGCGCGCTGCGCGTACCGGCCGTAATCCACGTACCGGCGAAGCCATCAAGATCAAGGCAGCGAAAGTTCCTAAATTTAAACCTGGCAAAGGTTTGAAAGATGCTGTAAACTAATCGTCTTTCGGCGTGGTGACAAACGCCGAAGAGTTCGACTGCTAGGATGCGGGTGCTTAGCTCAGTTGGTAGAGCGGCGCCCTTACAAGGCGTAGGTCGGGAGTTCGAGCCTCTCAGCACCCACCAGATCAGTCGGATTGACTAAATTCTAGTTTTAAGTTTAGTTTTGCAGTACAAGGAGTGGTAGTTCAGTTGGTTAGAATACCGGCCTGTCACGTCGGGGGTCGCGGGTTCGAGTCCCGTCCGCTCCGCCAAGTTAAAGAAAAAATGCCCGCATTAGCGGGCATTTTTTTATTCAAATTTTTACGATCCGTAGATATTTTGCATTTAAGTCATGCTTCTAAGTATTTTTACGTATCCCTGTTAAAAAGCCCGCTTGTAATTGAAGCGGGCTTTTTATTTATATTATTTACTCCTGGTTCAGGCTACGTTTTAATTTCCTGCAGGATGGTCGCGGCGATTTCCTCGATCGATTTGGCTGTCGACGACATCCAGCGTATGCCCTCGCGCCGCATCATCTTTTCCGCCTCGTTTATTTCATAGCGGCAGCTTTCCAGCGATGCATATTTACTGCCTGGACGGCGTTCGTTACGGACCGCCGCCAAGCGGTCCGCCGAAATGGTCAGACCGAAAATCTTGCTTTTATAGGGCAGTAATCCACTCGGCAGCTTGTCTCGTTCGAAGTCTTCCGGAATCAACGGGTAATTGGCTGCCTTGATGCCGTATTGCATGGCCAGATATAAACTGGTCGGCGTCTTGCCGGAACGCGATACGCCCACCAGAATCACGTCTGCCGCCGACAGATTCTTGTTGGATTGGCCATCATCATGCGCCAGCGAGAAATTAATCGCCTCAATACGGTTCTTGTATTCTTCGGAATCTGCCGTGTTGTGGCTGCCGCCGATGGCATGGCTGGCCTTGACCTCCAGTTCCTGCTCCAGCGGCTCGACAAAGGTCTGGATCAGATCCATATGCTTGGCGTTGGCTGCCCGGATGACCTGCGACAACTCCGCCTTTACTAGTGTCGAAAAGACAATAGGTTTCGAACCGTCGCTGACGAATGCCTCATTGATCTTGCGGGTGGCGTCATGCGCTTTCTGAATGGTATCGATAAAAGGCAGGCGGACCTGCCTGAAGCGCAAAGGGAACTGCGTAAGCACGGAATGGCCGAAGGTCTCCGCGGTGATGCCGGTGCCGTCGGAAACAAAAAAGACAGTGCGATTGGCGAGAGGTAAAGGTTGTGTCATGGCGTCATACAAAAGTTGTCGGCTATAAATAATAAAAAAAACGGGGTGCGAGTAAAAAAACAGATGCAGCCATGTAAAATGGCACGCAACTATTAACCAGCCGTGCGACAAAGAATAACAAAAACGAGCAACGAGGCATACGTGAAGATTTCTTATCATCAAACTAGAGGTTGTTATGTCCAACGCAATGCAAATGGGTGCTACCCAGGGGGCCGCTTACGTAGTCTCCTTTGAAAACTTGAGGATGACGGATGTCGAATCCGTCGGCGGCAAGAACGCATCACTGGGTGAAATGATTAGCCAACTGGCCGGGGCCGGCGTGCGCGTGCCGGGCGGCTTTGCCACCACGGCGCAGGCATTTCGCGATTTCCTGAGCCACAGCATCGACGGCGGCACGCCGTTGGCGCAACGTATCGCCGATCGTCTCAGCACGCTTGATATCGAAGATGTGCGGGCGCTGGCGCAGGCCGGCAGCGAGATTCGGCAATGGATCGTCGATACCCCGTTCCAGCCGCGTCTGGCGAAGGAAATCAATGATTTTTACCAGAAGCTGGTAACCGACTCTTCGAGCGAGATGTCGTTTGCGGTGCGCTCTTCGGCCACGGCTGAAGATTTGCCGGATGCATCCTTTGCCGGACAACAGGAAACATTCCTGAACGTGGTCGGCATCGAGAACGTCCTGGAAGCGATGAAACACGTGTTTGCTTCGCTGTACAACGATCGCGCCATCTCATACCGGGTCCACAAGGGCTTTACGCACGCCGAAGTCGCGCTGTCGGCCGGTGTGCAGCGCATGGTGCGTTCGGACGTCGGCGCGGCCGGCGTGATGTTTACGCTGGACACCGAATCCGGTTTCAAGGATGTCGTTTTCATCACGTCCAGCTACGGTCTGGGCGAAACGGTGGTGCAGGGCGCGGTTAATCCGGACGAGTTCTACGTCCATAAGCCGATGCTGGAACAAGGCAAACTGCCGATCATCCGTCGCAATATCGGCTCCAAACTGATCAAGATGGAATTCACCGGCGAAGCCAAGGCCGGCCTTTCGGTGAAAACGGTCGATGTGCCGATCGAAATGCGCAACCGTTATTCGCTGAACGACACCGAAGTGGTCGAACTGGCGAAATACGCAACGATCATCGAAAAACATTACCAGCGCCCGATGGATATCGAGTGGGGCAAGGATGGCCGCGACGGTAAGCTGTACATCTTGCAGGCACGCCCTGAAACCGTTAAATCGCAGCAAAAAGACACCGACGCGCAGCAACGCTACAAACTCAAGGGTTCGGGCAGCGTGCTGACGGCTGGCCGTGCGATCGGTCAGAAGATCGGCGCCGGTCCGGTGCGGGTCATTCGCGATGCATCGGAAATGGAACGCGTTCAGCCCGGCGACGTGCTGGTTGCCGATATGACCGATCCAAACTGGGAGCCGGTCATGAAGCGGGCCGCGGCCATCGTCACCAATCGCGGCGGGCGTACCTGCCACGCGGCGATTATTGCGCGTGAATTGGGCGTGCCGGCAGTGGTCGGCTGCGGCGATGCAACCGATGTGCTCAAAGACGGTACGCTGGTCACCGTATCGTGCGCCGAAGGCGACGAGGGCAAGATTTACGACGGCTTGCTGGAAACTGAAATCTCCGAAGTGGCGCGTGGCGAATTGCCTGAGATTCCGGTGAAGATCACGATGAACATCGGCAATCCGCAACTGGCGTTCGATTTCCAGTCGATCCCGAATGCAGGCGTCGGTCTGGCCCGTCTTGAGTTCATCATCAACAACAATATCGGTGTTCATCCACGTGCCATCCTGGAATATCCGAATATCGATGCCGATCTGAAGAAGGCGGTCGAATCGGTGGCGCGCGGCCATGCTTCTCCGAAGGCGTTTTACGTCGACAAGCTGGCCGAAGGGATTGCGACGATTGCCGCCGCATTCTGGCCCAAGCCTGTCATCGTGCGTTTATCCGATTTCAAATCGAACGAATACAAAAAGCTGATCGGTGGTTCGCGTTACGAGCCGGATGAAGAAAATCCGATGTTGGGTTTCCGTGGCGCCGCGCGCTATCTGTCGGCCGATTTTGCCGAAGCATTTGAAATGGAATGCCAGGCGATGAAGCGGGTGCGCGAGGATATGGGTCTCTCCAATGTCGAAATCATGGTGCCGTTCGTGCGCACGCTGGGCCAGGCTGAAAAAGTCCTTGGCCTGCTGGACAAGAATGGTTTGCGCCGCGGCGAAAACGGCTTGCGCGTCATCATGATGTGCGAGGTGCCGTCGAATGCGATTCTGGCTGAGGAATTCCTGGAATATTTCGATGGTTTCTCGATTGGTTCGAACGATCTGACGCAGTTGACGCTGGGACTGGATCGCGATTCCGGCCTGGAGCTGTTGGCGGCCGATTTCGACGAACGCGATCCTGCCGTGCTGGCCTTGTTGTCGAAGGTCATCAAGACCTGCGTTTCCAAGGGCAAGTACGTCGGCATCTGCGGTCAGGGGCCATCGGATCACCCGGACTTCGCTGCATGGTTGATGGCACAAGGAATCAGCTCGATGTCGCTGAATCCCGATTCGATCATCGACACCTGGCAGAAATTGGCCAAGGCCGTGAAAGCCTGATCGATAAGAAATCTGTCAGAGCATAGTCCGGTTCCCGCAAAAGGATGATGTAAGGGCGATGTAAAAAAGCCGACCCGGTTAAAGCCGGGCCGGCTTTTTTTATAGTTGGCGCATGCGCCAAGTGCGGGTTGATGCGTAAGACAAATAGGGTAGACTGACGCTTCTGGAAATGCGTGAGGGAACGGCGATGGCGGACTGGGCGATTTGGATATTGTTGGCCGGCGTGCTGGTCGGCGCCGAGCTGTTTACCGGAACGTTTTATTTATTGATGCTGGCGCTCGGCATGGCCGCCGGCAGTCTCGTTGCCTACGCCGGTTTAAGGCTCGAATGGCAGTTCATCATTGCTGCGGCGATCGGTATTGCCGCCACCGTTGCCTTGCGCCGCAGCCGTTTCGGCAAAATGCGCAAAGAGCCGGCGGAACGCGATCCGAATGTATCGATGGATATCGGGCAACTGATCGTAATCGATGCCTGGCAACGCATAGGCGATGCTTACGTTGCACGCGTACCTTATCGCGGCGCGTTTTGGGATGTCGATCTGGAAGCCGGCGCGCAACCGCAGGCAGGCCAGTTTCTTATTCGTGAAATTCGTGGCAGCCGGCTGATTGTGTCGCATGTCGGCGCCGTCGATCAAACAACAACATCTTAAACATTCGGGAGAATGCCATGTTCGGAAGTATTTCCATCGTCATTGTTTTTATTGCGATCGTCTTTATTATCAAAACGGTGAAAGTCGTGCCGCAACAGCATGCCTGGGTCGTAGAACGCCTCGGTAAATATCACGCAACATTAGGTCCGGGGCTGAGCATCGTTTTGCCTTTCGTCGATCGAGTCGCTTATAAGCACATCCTGAAAGAAATTCCGCTCGATGTGCCGCCGCAAGTCTGCATCACACGAGACAATACGCAATTGAATGTAGACGGCATCCTGTATTTCCAGGTCACCGACGCAATGCGCGCCTCGTACGGTTCATCCAATTACATCGCTGCAATCACCCAACTGGCGCAAACCACGCTGCGCTCGGTCATTGGCAAGATGGAACTCGATAAAACGTTTGAAGAGCGTGATCACATCAATATCACGATCGTCAATGCGATCGACGAGTCGGCGCAAAACTGGGGTGTCAAGGTGCTGCGTTATGAAATCAAGGATCTGACGCCGCCGAAAGAAATCCTGCATGCGATGCAGGCGCAGATTACGGCGGAACGCGAAAAACGCGCACTGATCGCGGCATCCGAAGGACGCAAGCAGGAACAGATTAATATCGCCACCGGCGAACGGGAAGCATCGATTGCCAAATCGGAAGGTGAAATGCAGGCGTCGATCAATCGAGCGCAAGGCCAGGCTGCTGCAATTCTGGCAATCGCAACCGCCAGCGCCGAGGCGATCCGTAAAACTGCTTCGGCGATCAGGGAACCGGGCGGTATCGACGCGATGAATCTGAAAGTTGCCGAACAATATGTCAGTGCATTTTCGCAACTGGCGAAAACCAATAATTCCATTATCGTGCCGGCCAATCTCGGCGACATGAGCGGCATGATCGCCAGCGCAATGCAAGTGATCAAGTCGCAGACTAAAAATTAGCCGACCTCAATCCGACAGGATGTAGACGGCAGACGGTAATTAGATGCGCTAGTCGACGCTGCGCATCGTTTTTTCCAGGCATTGCGTCTGACGTGCAGCGTCTCTCTTGCGTAGTGCAACGCAATCTTGATAAGTACGCACATACCTGTCGAACATCTGCGCTGCACGTTTCGGATCGCTACGCGCCAGTTTTTCAATAAATGCCCGATCGCCGATTTCAAAATGCTGATAATCGATCGGTTGTTTCCAATCACCGCCCCATACCAGAAAACCGTTGTCGGCAAATAAGCCGCGTATCGTTTCCGTCATGCCGGGTCGTAGTGTGCTTCGGTCGGCAAAAGTTTTAGCGCTGGCGGGCAAGACACTCAATTGGCCATCGGCGCCGCGGCTCAGATAGGGGTTTTGCAGAGGATTGACGTCGATGGCGGCGCCATACGCGTGTTTCGACCAACTGCTGCCTCCGGTGATGGGACGGCCATTGAATGCGGAACTGTTGTTGTCCGCCATGGACGCGACATCGTCTCCGGCGTAATACGTCAAGGCATGGGCGCTGTGCAACGGGAATTTGGCCGCCTGCAGTTGTATCATCAAGCGTTGCACATGCGACGCCACGGCATCCATGACAATCATTTCACCATCCTGTTTCTGATGGCCTTCAAAATCGATATAGGAAAAGCGCACGCGCGCCAGGCGTCCGCAGGGCAGCGGATTGCGCTCGCTGATGACGTTCTCGGCGCGCATGGCGCTGCAGTCGCTTGGGGTGAGCGGTGCAACTCCGAGCACGGTTTCCGAGGCTGCTGTCGAGGCCACTTTCGAGCTTGCAGCAATGGCCGGCGCAGACAGGACTGCCGAGCCGGCGAGCAGCAGCGCAAAGTGCAGGGCAAAACAGTTGGCGTTATGCAGTAAAGTATTGTTCTGCCGGTAATTTTTCATCGTTTTTATCCCTTTTTTATTTTTTCGGCATTGTTTCTGCAAGGTCTGCCGGTACAGGCTTCCAAGTGCGTCCGAACGCCGGCAACCGCGAATAATCGTGTACAACCGCGTACAATAACCACCACTATGTTTATCGACTCCCATTGCCATATCAACTTCCCCGAACTGGTCGCACGGCTGCCGGATATTCTCAGCAAAATGCGGGACAATCAGGTCAGTCATGCTTTATGCGTATCCGTCAATTTACCGGACTTTCCTCAAGTTCTGGCGCTGGCGCATCAATATCCCCATATCTATGCGTCGGTAGGGGTGCATCCGGACTATGAAGATACCCCTGAACCCAGCGTCAAGCAATTAGTCGATCTGGCGGCCGACCCCAAGATTGTCGCCATCGGCGAAACCGGCCTGGATTACTTTCGCCTGACCGGCGATCTGGAATGGCAGCGCGAGCGTTTCCGCACGCACATCCGCGCTTCGCGGGCTACCGGCAAGCCGCTGATCATTCATACCCGTTCAGCCGCGGAAGACACCATCCGCATTATGCAGGAAGAGGGCGCCAATCCGGAAGCGGGCGGCGTCGGCGGCGTGATGCATTGCTTCACCGAATCACTGGAAGTGGCGCAAGCCGCTATTGCGCTGGGGTTTTACATTTCGCTTTCCGGCATCGTGACATTCAAGAGCGCCAAGGATTTGCAGGCGGTAGCCCGAACGATACCGCTTGAGCGCATGTTGATCGAAACCGATTCGCCGTATCTGGCGCCGGTGCCGCATCGCGGCAAAATGAACGAACCCGGCCTGGTGCGGCACGTCGCCGAATTTATTGCCGATCTGCGTGGTGTACCGGTGGCTGAAATCGCTCAGCACACCAGCGCCAATTTCTTCCGTCTATTCAACATCGAGCGCCCAGCCATCTATGAAACACTCCCTGCCTGATCGCTTTTTAAGCCGCCGCGGATGCGTAGCCCTATTTTCCCTGTTGCTCTTGGCCGTGGCGCCGGGCGCCGCGTTTGCCGATTCTCTGGGCGATTTTTTCAGGGCGGTAAAAATGGACGATTCAACGACAATCAGCGGGTTATTGCAACGTGGCTTAAGCCCGAATCTGGTTGAAGAAAATCGCGGCGAGACCGGCCTTATGCTGGCCCTGCGTGAAGATTCGAACAAAGTATTCGATGTGTTGCTGAACGCGCCGTCGGTCGATCTGGAGGCACGCGCCAAGAACGGCGACAATGCGCTGATGATTGCGGCATATAAAGGCAACGCCGCCGCCGTCAAGGCTTTGCTCGCTAAAGAGGTGGAAGTCAATAAACAAGGTTGGACTGCGTTGCATTATGCAGCGACCATCGGCAACGATGAAATCGTCAAGCTCCTGCTGGACGATTCGGCCTATATCGATGCCGAATCGCCTAACAGCACCACACCGCTGATGATGGCGGCAGGCAAAGGCCATGTCTCTACCGTGAAGTTATTGATGGACGAGGGCGCCGACGCATCCTTGAAAAACAATGTCGGCATGACTGCACTCGATTTTGCGCGCGAATCCGATATGCGGTCCGTCTTCGACGATATGACCGCATTGCTCGGAAAATCCGGTAAGCCTTGATGGCTATCGGCCAAGGTGACGATGCCCTTCAAATCACCCTGGCCGATGATCTGTATGAGCATGGCTGGTCTCAACAGAACATCTTCCTGCCCGCAGATTTAACGCTTGAACTGGCAGCTGAATGCGGCCTGTTGTTTGCTGACGGTTCGTTGCAGCTGGCCGGCGTGGGGCGCGGCACGATGCAAGCGGTTCGGACAGAAATTCGCGGCGACCGGATTGCATGGCTTACGGCAGGGCAATCCGTGGCATGCGATCGTTATCTGCTGCTCATGGAAGCATTGCGCGTGAGTTTGAACCGCAGTCTGTTTTTGGGGCTGGAAGAATACGAAAGCCATTTTGCCTTTTACACTCCCGGCGCCACCTATCTGAAACACCTGGATCGCTTTCAGGACGATGACAGCCGCACGGTATCGGCGGTGATCTATCTGAATGACAATTGGCAGCCGGGAGAGGGCGGTGCGCTGCGACTGCATCCGCATGGAAAATGCACGGAAGACATTGCGCCTTTGGGCGGCCGCTTATTATTGTTTTTGTCGGCCGACATGTTGCACGAAGTGCTGCCGGCAACACGCGACCGGCTGTCCCTGGCAGGATGGTTCCGGCGGCGGGGCAACGCTGATTAAGTGCCATGGGCGGTGCCCTACTCTGAACGGCAGGGGCTGTACCCCTCGCCTAAACGAGCGGTCTTTTATGGATTT
Organism: Herbaspirillum sp.; assembly: GCA_036500325.1. Lineage (GTDB taxonomy): Bacteria > Pseudomonadota > Gammaproteobacteria > Burkholderiales > Burkholderiaceae_D > Herbaspirillum. The sequence continues at coordinate 43,691 of DASYCG010000116.1, forward strand.
AAAGAAAATTCGCAGACGACTGATTTTCTTTAGTGCCATAAAAAATCGCTCGTTTAGGCGAGGGGTACAGCCCCTGCCGTTCAGAGTAGGGCACCGCCCATGGCACTTAATCAGCATTGCATTAAGTCTTAGTTCTGACACGCGGCCTAATCGACAAGCCGGGCAAACTCGCCGCTGTCGATCAGGCTTTGCAACTCGCTGGCACCGCCGATCAATGTGCCCTTGATGAATATCATCGGAAACGTGGTCCAGCCGGTCCACATTTTCAGGGCGGTCCGGCGCTTCCACATCCCCAGATAACTGCCGTATTCCAGATATTCATAAGACGCGCCGATTGCATCCAGAGCACGGCGCGCTTTACGTGGGAACGGGTTTTGCCGCATGCCTACCACGACTATTTTGTGACTGGCGATGGCGGCCTTCACTTCGCCGACGATATCGGCATTCTTGTCCGAAATAATTTGCCGGATAGCCGGATGCATCAGTGTTTCATCCAGAATGTTGCGCGTCATCGTGTTCCTTGTATCGTTATGGGCGGCTTGCAAAATACTTGAAACGCTAGTCTTGGAACACTTAAGGTTTCATGAACTTCAGGATGAATTCATCCTTGGGTTGCGCCGGCACAGGCGTATTTTTGTCGCGTGGATCCGATGGATTGCGCATGAAATAGCCTTCATCCACCAGCTTGAAGCCGGCAGCCTGGACTTCCTGGATCAGGAAGCTTTCTTCGATACGGTGCAGCGTGCCCGATTCGGAAATACCGGTGCCTGGCCGGCCTGCATGGTCGGCGATCACATACACGCCGCCCGGTTTCAGTGCCTTGAAGATCGCTCTGTTGACTGCGGCGCGATCGTTGCCCCAGTGGCCCATATCGTGATAGTTGAACATGAATGTGGCGATATCGAGCCCGTTGGATGCCACCTCAGGCGGCACCGGATCTTCCAGTTTTCGGACCACCAGGACGATATTTCTCAATTCAGGCTTATTGGCGCGCGCCGCCAAGATCTCGGCTGACGTCAGCGGCTTGGCGGCAGGTGGCGGTGTGACGGCGCCGGCAACTTGAGCAGCCGGGGCGGATGGCGCAGCGGCGCCTTCACGAGCGGCAGCCTGTTGCGGCGGGCTGTTGGCATCGCGTGGCGGCGTATTTTGAGCGTACACGCGGCCATGAGGTCCAACTGCACGCGCCAGCAGTTCTGTCGTATAACCGCCGAAGGCGCTCAGATCCAGCGCCACCATGCCGGGTTTCACGCCGATGAACGCCAGCGTTTGCACCGGTTTGCGGTGAATGTCATTGTTACGATCGGTGGCACTGCGGTCAGGACTGGCGGCGATTGCTGCAAACGGATCCTGGTTCCGGGCAGCAGAGGCTGAAGACGATGAGTCGCTTGCACCGGTACTGGCGCAGGCGCTCAACGCCAATATAACGGATGCGAGAAGTGCAGGCAGGCTGACGGAATTCGGCTTCATGGACTGGTCCCCTAATTGTGGTTAGCGAGTATAGATCGGCTTTTCAAATCACGTTTTCAATTTACATTTTCAGGGCAATCGGTCACGAAGGAAGCGAATCCACTTCCTTGACTTCCCGCACCCCGTTAACATGTTCAAGCCGCTTGCAGATGCCGAGAAATTGCACCGGCGAGACGCGTGAGAGCGATATGGAGATTTCATCCGAATCGTCCTGGCCGGGCCGCAAAACGAATTGCGTCACGCTGGCGCTGCCGGCGCCGAGCGCTGTATGCAGCGTACTCAGCGAAAGCGCATCGCGATCGGCTTGAATCACTATCTCGCGGCGCTGCCTGTTTCCGATGAAACGCCGTTCCAGCGGTTTGATGCCGGCAAGAATAATCAGAATAATGACGGTGCCGGCGACTGCCGGCGTGTACAGGCCGCCGCCGACGGCAAGGCCGATGCCTGCGACCGACCAGACGCTGGCTGCGGTGGTCAGGCCGCGTACCACTTCGCCCCGCGCCAGGATAGCGCCGGCACCCAGAAAGCCAATGCCGGACACCACTTGCGCCGCCATCCGCGAAGGGTCCAGCACCACGCCTGGGCCGAGCACGTCGGTAAAGCCGTAGGTCGACACGATCATGATCATGGTGGAACCGACGCACACCAGCATGTGGGTGCGCAATCCGGCGGCCCAGGCCAGCCTCTCGCGTTCGAAGCCGATCGCGCTTCCCAATAATGCGGAAAACGCCAGGCGGCCTACCATTTCCCATTCATTTGTCATGCATTTCCTATCGTTGACGGTCGCGCATTGAAGTGAAGAGATCGAATAGCAGTTTGACTATTGCGCTTTGAGATCGTTGAATAAATCGAGATATTCCTGCATCGCACTATCTTGCGATTGCCCTTTCAGGCCGTTCCAGGCATCCCACTTGGCGCGATTGATGAAATCGGTCATGCCGGGACGTTCGCCTTGCGCGTCGCCCAGGCTGCCCTGCTTGTACAGAGCGTACATTTTCAGCAGGGTCATGTTGTCCGGCCGTTCCGACAGATTTTTCGAATCGGCGACGGCTTGTTCAAAATCGGCTTGCAAGCTCATGAATAGTTTCCTTCAGACGAAAAACGGCGGCCATTTACATTCCGCCGCCGATCGTATTGCATCAAGAATTGAAACCGGAACCGACACAGCGCCGGAAAACCGGAAAGCGGCGAATCAAACGCCGAGTAATTCCACTTCGAAAATCAAGGTGGCATTCGGTGGAATCACACCGCCGGCGCCGCGTGCGCCATAGCCCAGACCGGCAGGGATAACCAGCTTGCGCACGCCGCCGATTTTCATGCCTTGTACGCCTTCATCCCAACCTTTGATCACATGGCCGGCGCCCAGCGGAAAGGAAAACGGTTCGTTGCGATCCTTGCTGGAGTCGAATTTGCTGCCGGCGCTGCCGTCGTCGTTTTGCAGCCAGCCCGTGTAATGCACGGTGACATGACTGCCGGCAGCGGCTTCTGCGCCGTCGCCTAGGTTGATATCGTCATACTGCAAACCGGAAACTGTCGTGATTGTGGACATCAATAAACCTTTCAAATGGGGGAAGGGGCCCACGTAGTCCCATCGCAAAGCGAGTGCAGAAACGTCGGCCCTACGGGGCAAATACCGCTGGGAAGGCAGTTTAAACCAAAACTCCTGCGGTTTCATCATCTAAGCGAATCCGCGGCGAACCGGCCGAAAAAGCCTCTTACATGTCTAAAATCAGTAGACGGCACCTGTTGGAATTGGTTCTTTTGTTGGTTTTTGTTGTTTTTAATCAATGCGAGCATTCATGCCATGTAGAATGCCATTTTTCCTTTCCAAGTTCTTTTATGTCGCGTTGTTTTGTTCGGTTGCTGTTGGCATTGATGGGCGGTCTGTTTGTCGTGGCCGCACAAGCCAACGTTGTCGTGGTGCTCAATTCGGGCGACGCAACCATTTCCCTGATCGATCCTGTCGATTTCAGCGTCAAGCAGACCTACGTGGTCGGCAAGGAGCCGCACCACCTGATGGCGACGCCGGACAACAAATCCCTGATTGTCGCCAACGCGACCGGCAACCAACTGACCTTCCTCGACCCGCACACCGGCCAGGTCCAGCGCCAGATGCGCGATGTCATGGATCCCTATCAGATAGGTTTTTCACCGGATCAGAAATGGTTCGTCTCGGCGGCGTTGCGGCTGGACCGTGTCGATCTGTATCGCTACGAAGGCGGCAATCTGGTGCTCGCCAAACGCGTTCCCTTATCCAAGATGCCCAGTCACATTGCATTCGACGCCGACAGCACCACCGCGTTCGTCACGCAACAGGGCAATGATCGCATCAGCGCGATCGATCTGACGAGCCAGCAAATCAAATGGACCATGCAGACCGGCAAGCTGCCGGCCGGCGTCATGATGACCCCCGACAACAAGTATTTACTGGTCGGCATCATGGGGCGCGACTACGTTGAGGTCATCGACTGGCGCACCCAGAAAACCGTCAAGCGCATCGTTACCGGCGACGGCGCCCACAATTTCCGCGCACTGGGCGACAAGCGCCATGTGTTTGTCTCGAACCGGGTCGCCAATACCATCAGCATCCTGGACGTCAACAGCCTGGAAAACGTCGGCACCATTGCGGCGCCAGGCGGCCCTGATTGCATGGAAGTGACCCAAGACGGCCAGACCATGCTGGTCACGCTGCGCTGGATCAAAAAGGTTGCCGTGATCGATCTGAACAGCAGGAAATTAGTCAGAACAATCGCGGTAGGCCGCTCGCCGCATGGCATTTATCTGCAAAATCGCGCGCCGGAGATGTAGTGATGACGACGGCTTCCGTGCATGGCGTCCCTCGTTTTGGTCTCTGGCGGCGTTTGCCGGCCGGTACGGTTGCGCTCATTTTCGTGCTCATGCTCAGTTTCACGCCGGCAGCGCCCGCAATGGCAGCCTGCAACGCCGGCATCATTTATCTCACCTTCGATACCGGCAGCCAGTCGCAGGCGCAATTGATTGCCGACACACTCAAAAAACACAATATCAAGGCCACGTTTTTCATGGCCAATGAAAAAACCGTGAACGGCGATTACACGCTGGATCCATCGTGGGCGCCGTTCTGGAAGCGATTGCTGGCGGACGGCCACGCATTCGGCACGCATACCTTCGATCATGTGTATTGGCAGCGCGATCTGCCGAACGGCAAATTTTCCGTTAAACCGCAATTCGGCGGCAATGCCGGCCGCCTTCTGACCTGGACCGCGCCGCAATATTGCGCTGAGCTGAATCGGGTGGCCGAACGCTTTCACGAACTGACCGGCGGCCGGATCGATCATTTTTGGCGCGCTCCCGGCGGCAAGGTCAGCCCGGCGCTGCTGGCTGCGGGCGCCAGTTGCGGATATGCCCACGCCGGTTGGTCGCCGGCCGGTTTTTCAGGCGATGAATTGCCGAGCGAAAAATGGCCGAACGCGCTATTGCTGAAACGGGCGCTGAACGGGCTGAAAAACGGCGATATCGTGATGGCGCATCTCGGCATCTGGTCGCGCAAGGATGCCTGGGCGCCGGCCGTGCTGGAGCCTTTGATCGACGGCCTGGAACAAAAGGGATTCTGTTTCGCGACCTTGCGCGATCGTCCCGATTTTAAACGCTACGCTGCGCAATAAGCGGAGCGATGAAGGCGGCACAATGATACAAACTTTAATCGATTGTTTTGCCCAGGTGCAGGACCGCTTGTTCGAAGCGGTGGTGCAGCCTCTGATGCTGGCGCTCGATCTGGGCGCTTACCTGGAAGAAGCTTTCAGCGGCACCGAATGGTTTCTGGTCGGCATATGCGAATTGACCGTGCTGTTCATTGTGCTGCGGCCGCTCGAAGCATTGATCCCGGTGCATCGCATCGAAGGTGCGCATGCCCGCTGGAACGATTTCACCTACACCGTATTGAACCGCCTCGGTATCTTGACCGTGGTGGTTTTTTTCTTGCTGGATCCTTTGGTCAACATGGTGATGGAGCAATTGCATTTACATAGCGTGGAGCCGTTCAATCTGGATAATTTGTGGCCCGGCGTAAGCGATCGGCCGGTGATAACCTTCCTGCTGTATCTGTTTGTCCTGGATTTTTTCGATTACTGGTATCACCGCGCACAACACAATGTGCGCTGGATGTGGGCGCTGCACAGTCTGCACCACAGCCAGCAGAACATGAATTTGTGGAGCGACGATCGCAATCACCTGCTGGATGTCTTTATCCACGATGTACTGATCGGATTGGTGGCGCTGGCAATCGGCGTGGCGCCGTCGCAATACGTGCTGCTGGTGGTTGCCTCGCGCATGTTGCAAAGCCTGCAGCATGCCAACGTCCGCGTGCATTTCGGCCGCTGGGGCGATTATCTGCTGGTATCGCCGCGCTTCCATCGATTGCATCACGCCATTGGCGCCGGCCACGAAAGCCGCGGCGCGGAATCTCTGGGCGGATGTAACTTCGCGGTATTGCTCACGGTATGGGATCTCCTCTTTCGCAGCGCCCGTTTCGGTCGCGGCTTTGCGTTGACCGGCGTGCGCGACCAACTGCCGCCGCCGCAAGGTAAAGGGCGCAACTACGGCCATAGCTTCTGGTCGCAGCAATGGCTGGGCCTCAAACGCTTGCTGCGGGCGCTGGTCGGAAAGCCGGCGCTCTGATGCGTGCAGTAATCGTTTCATTCGGACGGGCGATGCTGTCGCAATTGCATATCAGAATGCTGTTGCTGACCGTGCTGCCGTTTGTCCTTTCGCTGGCCTTGTGGGGTGTGGTGCTGTGGCTGGGCCTGCAGCCGCTGATCGACAGTCTGCAAACCTATTTCACCGTCAATGACATGTTCGGCATCTCCGGTTCGATCCTGAACTGGTTCAGCATGGGCGCGCTGAAGGCCGTGCTGGTGCCGCTGATCGCCATGTGGGCGCTATTGCCGTTGATGATTCTCACGGCATTGGTCTTCGTTGCGCTGATTGCGGTGCCGGCGATACTCAAGCATGTCGCCGGCCGCCATTACCCGCAATTGACGCACAAATTCGGCGGTTCCTGGTGGGGCACCTTATGGACCTCGCTCTGGTGTTTTCTGTTGTTCGCCGCGATATGGCTGCTCACGCTGCCGCTGCTATTGGTGCCGCCGCTCAATTTCGTCGTTCATCCTTTATTGTGGGGCTGGCTGACCTATCGCGTCATGGCCTACGATGCCCTGTCCGAACATGCCGATAGTGAAGAACGGCGCGCCATATTGCGCCTGCATCGCTGGCCGCTGCTGGCGATCGGCACCGTAACCGGCATCGCCGGCACTGCACCGACACTGCTTTGGCTGGGCGGCGTATTGTCGTGGTTTTTCTTTCCGGTATTGGCTGCAATATCGATCTGGCTTTATGTGCTGGTGTTTGTTTTCGGTGGGCTGTGGTTTCAATATTATTGCCTGGAAGCGCTGGCCCGGTATCGTGCCGGACAAACAGATATGACGACGGAAGCGACACCGCCAATTAGGGCATAATCGCAGGATTCGCAATATACGGCGCAATGCATGGCGCAATACAAGGCGCAATACAAGGAAAATGTGATGGCGATCGGACTTATTATCATCGGCGACGAAATTCTGTCGGGACGGCGAACCGACAAGCATTTGCCGAAAATGATCGAATTGCTGCGCGCGCGCGGCATGCAATTGGGTTGGGCCGAATATCTGGGCGATCAGCCGGCGCGCATCGTCTCGACACTGGAACGCACATTGCGCAGCGACGACATCGTCTTTTCAACCGGCGGCATCGGCGCCACGCCGGACGACCATACGCGGCAATGCGCAGCGCGGGCGCTGGGCGTGCCGCTGCAATTGCACCCCGAAGCGAAAATCAAAATCCAGGAACGCATCGAAGAGACCGCGCGCGAAGCCGGCATCACCGTCAATCTGGACGCGCCGGATACGCGGCAACGCTTCAAGTTAGGCGAATTCCCACAAAATGCATCGATCATTCCCAATCTTTACAACAAGATTCCGGGTTTTTCATTGCCTAATATCGGCAACTGCGGCGCGCATTATTTCGTGCCCGGTTTTCCGGTAATGGCATGGCCGATGTTCGAATGGGTACTCGATACTTACTATCCGCATTTATTTCATATCGATGTCTCGATTGAAAAATCGGTGCTGGTATACGGCAAGCCCGAATCGGTGCTGACGCCGTTGATGGAAACCCTGGAAATCGATTATCCGAGCGTCAAGACTTTCAGCCTGCCGCATGTCGGCGACGGCCAGACCCGTCAACATATCGATCTGGGCGTCAAAGGCAAAGCCGAAGACGTCGACGCCGCGTTCGCCAGCATGCTGCGCGGACTGGACCAAATGCATGCCGAATACCGACAGGTTTAAGGTATACCGGGCGTGTTACTGCGCCTTTGCCAATACCGGCCTTGCGCCGGCTCACTAGATTCTTCTCAATGTTCGATTTTCTGTTTAAACGGCGCAGCGCCGGCAATACTTCCTCCAAACAAGCCGACGAAGCACAAGCCGCCGCCACCGCGGCCACGGCCGAACGCGCAAAAAACCGCCAACAAGAGCGCGATCAGGCGATGCAGCAGGCTGCGTCGTTGGCCGACGAGCCGAGCGCGCTGGCATTCGTTTTGCAATGCGAATTTGCCGACGCGCGGCTGCAGGCGGCGCAATGGCTGCAAAGCGCCGAAGCGCTGACGGAAGCGCTGCGTGCGGTGCGCAATAGCGACCGGCGCGTCGCCAAATTACTGCAGACGCGACTGACATCTTTGCAGCAACTGGAACACGCACAGACGCAAATGCAGGCCGTGCTGGAACAGACCGAAGCTTTGCTGCGCGAACCGGCGCCGACACCGGATCGCGCCGCCGACGTGGATCGGGCCTGGAGCGCCGCCACCAGTTCAGTTTCAACGCCGGCAGGCGATGCTTTGGCGACGCAATTTGCGGCATTGCGCGAGGCATTAAGCCAGCGGCTCGGCATGCAGGCGCAATTGCAGCGCTCGCTGGTCGATACGCGTCTGCAACTGCAAAAAATGCAAGAAGCGTTGCAGGCAAAGGCGTCCGGAAGCGCTATCGAGGACGGCGAGGCCGATCCGGAACTGGATGCAATGCCGGCGGCACTGGACCGTCTGCAGCAGCAAATCGCTCAAGACCGCGATGCGCCGGAAGCGGCAGCGTTGCCGAAGCAATTACTGCCGGATTGCGAACGTCTGCTGGATGCATGCCGTGCCACGCATGCGCAGCTTGCAGCCAAACAGACGGCCGATGCCGCGGCGCGTTTGCTGCGTTCGCAATCGGCGTCTGAACATACCGGACATGCTGAAGACCCGATTAACGAAGCGAGTCCGGAATTTGATCCGCAAGCAGAGCCGGCTTCACCATCTGGATCATTACGTGAGTCACCGCCCGAATTGCCACGCGAATCAAAATCCGAATCAAATTTAAAATCGCAATCTTCCAGGTCCGGTCGTTCATCGAAACCGGCTGCGTCCGCGGCTGCCGCCGCCGGTCCGGAACAATTATCGCAATGGCTGGATTTGCTCGCGCAGCTGGAAGCCTCGCTGGAGCAGGGCGCATTGCAGGGCGCGAGCGAAGCGGAACGCGCGCTGCGTGCTTACGACGTACGCGCGCTCAAACCTGCCGCCGAAGCGGCCTCCCGGCTGAGCGTCGCCTACGCGGCCTTGCATCATTTGCAAGGCTGGGCTCGGTGGGGCGGCAATATTTCACGCGAAGAATTGTTGCAGGCCGCACTAGCGCTGCCCGGGCAAACGCTGCCGGTGCCGGAACTGGTCCAGAAAATCGGCGGCTTGCGGGCACGCTGGAAGTTGCTATCCGTTTCGGCAGGACCGGCGCCGCAAGCTTTATGGGAACAATTCGATGCCGCCTGCACCGCGGCTTACGCGCCGGCTGCGGCACAGTTCGAGCAGCAAGATAAAGAACGTCAGGAAAACCGCCTGCTGGCTGAAGCGTTGATCGCCGAAGTAGTGGAGTTCGTGCAAGAGCAGCGCGAGATGATTGCCACACTGACGACCCTTACGTCGTTTGCAGCAGCCGATGTGTCCGATCCGGCTGCCGAACAAGCCGCGCAACCTGCCTGGAAGCAGATCGCGCAATTCGAAGCGCGGGCACGTCAAGCCTGGCAACGCCTGGGGCCGTTGGGCCATAAGGAAAAGCGCACGTTGGAACGCGCCTTCAGCGCTGCGCTGAAACCGGTGCAAACGCCGTTGCGCAGTCGGCAAAAAATCGAAATCGCCGCGCGCGAGGCGATGATCGCCGAAGTCGCCGCCCTGACCTCGGAGGATCGGCAAGCGCTCGACACATTGCGCCGGATCCAGGCCGAATGGCAGCAGCGCGCACAGGGTGTTCCGCTGGCGCGCAAGGATGAACAGGCATTGTGGCAATCATTCCGTGCGGCTTGCGATGCCGTATTCGCGCAACGCAAGGAAGCGGCGCTCAATCAGGACGCGCAACGGCAGACCCATCTGCAAGCAAAAGAAGATATATGCGCGCAACTGGAGCAAGCAGCGACTACTGCTGCTGACGCCGGCGCAGCCGATCCGGCAATCGATCCGGCTACGCAAGTACAGGCGCAGGAAGCCTTGCAACAGGCCAAAGCTGCATGGTCGCGTATCGGGCCGGTACCGCGCGCGGCAGAGAAAGCCATTGAAAAGCGCTACCGCGATGCCGCCGCTACACTGCAAAGCCTGTTGCAAACCGCACAGGACAACGCAGCCGCCGCAGCGCGTGCCGCCGAGGCTGCGCAAATCGATGAACGGCTGGCGATGTGTTTCGCGTTGGATGCCGTTCTGGCGCAAGGGACGCTGACTGCCGAAGAGACCGATGCATGGCGTTCCCGCTGGCAAGCCGCGCCGCACTTGACACCTGCAGCACGCGTGCTGGAACAAATATTGACGCAGCGGTTTGAGGCCGCCCTGGCCGGCGCGGTGGCCGGTGCTGTCCCCGACACGGCATCGACCGGCGAAGCGTATCTGCACTATCTGCAGCAACAGCGTGCGCGCTTCGACGATACATTGCTGGAAGTCGAAATTGCGCTCGGCCTGGATAGTCCGCCAGAATTGGCGCGGCAACGCATGCAATTGCAAGTGGCGTTATTGCAGTCTTCGATGAAAGCCGGTGCGCCGGTCTTGAGCGGCCGGCAGCAATTGGCGCGGTTGTGCGCACTGCCGGCATTGGCCGACCAGGCAACGCTGACGCGCGTCGGTAATGTTGTGCGGCAGGCGCTGCAGCATTGACGATGGCAACCATCGATAATCTCCCCGGCAATGCCGATACGGATGCCGGCGCAGACGCAGGCGTGATACCTGCTGCACCGTTCTCGTGGAGAAAATATCTATTGCCGTGCGTGCCGGCCTTATTTGTCTTGATCTGGAGCACCGGCTTTATCGTCGCCAAATTCGGCTTGCCGTATGCGCCGCCATTGACCTTCCTGCTATTGCGTTTTGTCGGCGTGCTGGTGTTTCTGCTGCCTTTGGTTCTCATTCTGCGCAGCGATTGGCCGGCCGGGAAAATCGGGCATATCGCAGTGGCGGGCATTTTGATGCAAGCCGGTTATGTGGGCGGCGTATGGTGTGCGATTGCACTCGGCATGCCGGCCGGTCTGTCGGCGCTGATCGTGGGAATGCAGCCGATCCTGACGGCATTTGCGGCGTCATTCGTCGGCGAGTCGGTGCAACGCAAGCAATGGATCGGGCTGGTGCTGGGTTTGTGCGGCGTCGGGCTGGTGGTCGCCAGCAAGATTTCATTAATCGGTTTGTCCTGGCAAAGCATTGCCTGCAGCGTCATTGCATTGCTGTCGATCACGGCCGGCACGCTATATCAAAAACGGTTTTGTCCGCACTTCGATCTGCGTACCGGCACCATTGTGCAATTTGCCGCATCCGCGCTGGCCATACTGCCGTTGGCGATCTGGGTTGAACACTTCGATCTATCCATGGCGAGCGTGCACTGGACGCCCAATTTTATCGGCGCGCTGTTATGGTCGGTGCTTGCGCTGTCCATCGGCGCTGCATTTCTGCTATTCATGCTGATTCGCCAGAGCGCGGCGACGCGGGTGACTGGCCTGATGTACATGACGCCGCCGACCACGGCTATCATGGCGTGGCTGATGTTCGGCGAGGCGTTCTCGCTGATCGGCGCACTGGGAATGTTGGTGGCGGTGGTCGGTGTGGCGTTTGTGGTGAGGAAGTAAAAAAACAAAAACGCGATCGGATCAGGAGGCGCTTGATGATGATTGCAACGAATTGCGGTTCATTGCGAATCGTTGGACTCGTTGCAATGCATTGAGATGCATTGTGATGCATTGAATAATGCGTAAATAATTTATCGCGAATTTATTGTGGTTTTTTGTGACAGATTAATCGCGTCGGGTTGTCAATTTTAACCAAAATTTACGCCAATCTTCCCAAAAATACATGTTGACGTGGTTTTAAATAGAATTTTGTTTAATTTAAACTGCTAAGCCACTAATTCCCTTGTGGTTTTTGGTGATTTTGCTACACTACTTTCAGTTCAAGAACCGGGTAAGGGGAGTCGCTGATGATCAAATCTGCGGTGGCAATATTTTCTTCGCTATGTTTTGTTGTCAGTATCTCTCACGCCGAGGTAAAAGCATCGTCCTCCGCGCCGCATAAGAAAGCTGTCGCCAAAAAAGTAGTCGTCCAAAAGTCAGTCGGGCACACCAAGTTAGTCGCTAAAGCGTCCGTCAAAAAGACGCAAGTCAGCGGTCTCAACAAAAACGAAAAATTAGTCAAACACACCATCGTGGCCCGTGGCAAACGCCATGTGGTCTATCATCGCGTTGCCATTGCCCCAGCAGTCCCTGTGGTGCCGCCAGTGATTTCGGCCGGCGAATTGGCCGGGCTGAATCTGACGCATGATCCGCTGGCGCTGAAATCGAATGTCGCCTTTGTGATGGATCAGGCGAGTTCGCAAGTGCTGTTCGAGAAGAATGCCAACGTGGCGTTGCCGATTGCTTCTGTCACCAAGCTGATGACGGCAATGGTGGTAGTGGAATCGAATCAGAATATGAATGAAGTGCTGGAAGTGACCGACGATGATGTCGATCGCGAAAAATTTAGCACATCGCGCTTGCGCGTCGGGTCGAAATTGACCCGTGACGACATGCTGCACATTGCGCTGATGGCTTCGGAAAACCGCGCTGCATCGGCGTTGGGACGGAATTATCCGGGCGGCCTGCCGGCCTTCGTCGCCGCGATGAACGCCAAGGCCAAAGCGCTGGGAATGCACGACACGCATTACAACGATTCGACCGGCTTATCCAAAACCAATGTGGCAAGCGCCGCCGATCTGGCCAAACTGGTGGTGGCTGCGTATCAGCATCCGATCATTCGCAAGTATTCGACCGATACCAAATACTTTGTCGAACCCAATAGCCATTCGACCATGCAATACGGTAGTTCGAATCCGCGCCTGACCTTGAATAAGGATTGGGATATCGGCTTGCAAAAAACCGGCTACATCAATGAAGCAGGTCACTGCCTGGTACTGCAAACGCGTATCGACGGCCGCCCGGTGGTGATGGTTTTCCTGGATTCCAAAGGCAAGTACTCGCACGTTGCCGATGCAACCCGGATGCGTCAATGGCTGGCCAGCCACACACAGCAGAATATGACCCGCCTGGTCAGCAAGTCCGATAGCCAGAGCTAGCACACTGGGCTGGCGCGAGCCAGTCCGTAATTTAATCCTTCAGGGCGATGCCGAAGGAAGATAACCCAGCGCCAATGAAATCTGATTGGCGGTCTGCATCAAATCTTCCGTCCATTCTTCCTGCAAACGGTCAGCCGGCGCCGAAATCGACAGCCCGGCAATCAACTTGCCCGAGTCGTCGCGAATCCCCACCGCCATGCAGCGCACACCCAATTCCAGTTCTTCATTATCCCGCGCGCAACCCGAAGCACGCACCGAACTCAACTCGCGTTCCAGTTTGGCCAAATCCGTAATCGAATTCTTATTGTGCCCAGCCAATCCGGTGCGGGTCGCGTAGGCGCGTACGGCTTTCGGTTCATCGATCGATAGAAACAGTTTTCCGGTAGAGGTCAGATGCAGTGGCGCACGGCCGCCGATGGCACGCACTACCTGCATGCCGGAACGTTCCGAGAAAGCGCGGTCTATATACACGATCTCGTCGCTTTGACGTACCGATAAATTGACTGTCTGATGGGTTTTTCGATGCAGGGCGCGCATGAAATCGATTGCCGCTTCGCGCACGCTCAGCCGGCTTTTGACGATATTGCCCAGCTCCAGCAAGCGCATCCCCAGGCGGTAAGCGCCCGGTTCCGAGCGCTCGACGAGGCGTTTGAGCACCAGATCGTTAAGAATGCGGTGCGCGGTCGATGGATGCAGTTTGGTGACGGCCGACAATTCTTTCAGACTGACCGGATCAGGGTAATTCGCCAGCGCGTCCAGCAAGGACATCATGCGTTCGATGACTTGAATAGAGGTGGTGCTGGCGCCGGGCTCGGAGTGATCTGTTTTCATGGTGCTTGAACAGGAACGGGAAAGTCACATTTATACCACAATGTGAAAAATTCAAAAAGTGCTGCGCTGCACACAAGAGCGAAATCAGAATCATAACCCCATGAAATGCGAATTAATTGCTGTTGGGATAGCCTCAATCGCGCCGTCCGACAGTAGACTGTCGGTTCCTTGACGTTCGTATTACCACGTACCGGATTTAGCAACAAAACCTAAAAATGCCGCGGCGATTGCAATTAGGCCAGCGGTCGTAAGCATCGACCATAAGTATTGGTTATAACGCATTGGGGAAAACATGGAATTGCGGGATCGAATGGGCTTTTGGGGAGCGTCGAAGCTGGCTGCGGCAGCCACATTGATGACAGTGACCGCGATAACAGCAGTAACAGCAGTAAGCGCGCAAGCCGCCGGCATTACCGTTTTCTCGCCGCAAGGCGAAGTAAGCCAGATCCGCCAGGTCCGGGCCGGTTTTTCGGAGCCTGCCGTCAAATTCGGCGATCCCCGCGCAGAGTCGCCATTCGATATTGCCTGCACCGCGGCGATACCGACGCCGGGCAGCGCTCGCTGGGCCGATGCCAAAAACTGGGTCTACGATTTCCAGCAAGACCTCCCGCCCGGCGCCAGTTGCAGCTTCAAACTCAAGCCCGGCTTCAAATTGCTGTCCGGCGCCGCGCCATCCGGCAAAACCGCCTTCACTTTCAATACCGGCGGCCCCGCCGTCACCCAAATACATCCATCCGGCGGGAACATCGACGAAGACCAGATGTTCGTCCTGATCCAGAACGGCCCTGCTACCGAAGCATCGGTGCGCGACCACGTCTATTGCGAAGCCGAAGGCATTCATGAGCGGATTCCGGCAAAGGCAGTCGACGCCGCAGCGCGTCAGCAATTGCTGAAGTACTTTGCCAAAAATGTCGACCCGGCGCGCGTCTCGACGCTCCAATGCCAGCAACGCTTTCCCAACAATGCCGCGGTCAAGCTGATTTGGGATAAAGGCATTGCAACGTCATTGGGCATCGCAACCACCCATCCGCAAAGTTTCAAATTCCAGGTACGTCCCGAATTCAGTGCCGATTTCAGCTGCCAGCGCGAAAACGCCAACGCCGCATGTTCCCCCATTTTGCCGATGCAGCTTTCCTTTTCCGCGCCGATCGCACGCAAATTGGCGGAAGGCATCGTGCTCGATACCGGTAAGCAAAAAATCAAGCCAACCCTGGATCCGGCCGATACCGCGCCAACGGTAACGGACGTCACATTCAAACCGCCGTTCCCCGAAAAAACCGATTTCACGATTACGCTGCCGAGCGGGTTCAAGGATGACGGCGGCCGCGTGCTGGTCAATGCCGACCGATTCCCGCTGAAGTCGCGCAGCGCCGACTATCCGCCGCTTGCCAAATTTGCCGCGGCGCCGTTCGGCATCGTGGAGCTGAATGCCGACCCCGCATTGCCGCTGACCTTGCGCCGCGTAGAAAAGAATCTGCAAATGCGTCAGGCCGACGGCAAAACTGCGCCCGGCACGGTAGCGAACCTGAAAGTCGATGACGACAAAGGCATCATCGCCTGGATGAGCCGGCTGAACCGTCCCGAACAATGGGGCAGCAGCGACAAGAAAGCCATCGACACGCGCAGTGTCGGCTGGCTGGCCAAGGAGCGCGGCGTCAAGTTGCTGAATTTGCCGCAATTACCGGATGCGACCGGCGACGAGCGGCCGTTCGAAGTAGTCGGCATTCCATTCTCGGCGCCCGGTTTCTACGTGCTTGAACTGGCATCGCAAAAACTCGGTGCATCGTTGCTCGGCAAGCCCGTGCCGATGTACGTCCGCAGCAGCGCGCTGGTGACCAATCTGTCGGTCCACGTCAAGCTGGGCCGCGAAAACGGCGCCGTGTGGGTCACCACACTGGACAGCGCCGCGCCGGTGCCGGGCGCCGACGTGCGCATTTCCAATTGCCAGGGCACCGAACTGTGGCGCGGTAAAACCAATGCAACAGGCGTAGCAATGGTCGCGCCGCTGCCGCCGGATGCCTGTACCGATCTGCCTTATGAAGAAGGCCGTCTGAACGGCTTTTTCGTCAGCGCCCGCAAAACCGATGCGCAAGGCCGCGCCGACATGGCGTTTGCGCTGACATCGTGGAACGAAGGCATTGAATCCTGGCGTTTCAATTTTCCCAACGACACTTCGCGTACCGCGACAGTGCGCGCGCATACCGTGCTGGATCGTCCCTTATTCCGCGCCGGCGAAACGGTATCGATGAAACATGTGATCCGGCTTGAAACCATGCAGGGCTTCGCCTTGATGCCGAAAAACCGCTTGCCGACCCGAGTCAGAATTATTCATCAGGGTAGTGGGCAGGAATTCCAGATGCCGCTGATCTGGCGCGACGGCAAGCACGGCGAAACCGTCTTCAACATTCCGCAACAGGCCAAGCTCGGCACCTACGAGATCATGCTGGACAGCGGCACGGTGAAAGACGGCAATGCACCGGTCGCGATGGAAGAAACCTATGGCAATACCGTCTACGACACCGGCAGTTTCCGCGTTGAAGAATTCCGTCTGCCGGTATTGCAGGGGCGCATTACGCCACCGAAAGGTGCTCAGATAGCGCCGCAGCAATTGCCGCTGGACGTGCAATTGAATTATCTGAACGGCGGTGGCGCAGCCGGCCATAGCGTGCAAGTGAGCAGCATGTTGCGCGGAAAATCCGTCAATTTTGCCGGCTACGATGACTACACATTCGCCGCACCGCAGGAGTCGGGCAACGACAACAGCGCAGATGAAGACGGCAATCCAGGCAGCAGCGCAGACAGCAGCGACGATCAAAAAATCATCGCAGACAAACTCAGTGTCACGCTCGATAAAAACGGCGCAGGCCGCACGGTCATCAAAAATGTACCGGCCATCCGGCGTCCGCAGGAATTGCTGACCGAAATGACCTACGCCGATCCCAACGGCGAAATTCAGACCGTCTCGACCGTGACGCCGATCTGGCCTTCCGCAGTAGTGGTCGGCATCAAGGCCGGCGATTGGGTCTCGGTCAAGAAAAAGATGACCGTCACGGCGATCGCTTTGGATACCGCCGGCAAAATTCTGGCCGGCGTGCCGATCTCTTTGCATGCAATCGCCCATCAAAGCAATTCGCATCGCAAACGCATGGTCGGCGGTTTTTACGCCTACGAGAATAACAAGACCTCGCACGATCTCGGCGAACTCTGCTCGGGCAAGACCGACCGTAACGGCATGTTCATTTGCGAAGCGTCGCTCAGCGAAGCCGGCAACATCAATATTATCGCCAGCGCCAAAGACGATAACGGCCATGTAGCCGAAGCCGCATCTTCAGTCTGGGTGACGCGTCAGGGCGAGGTGTGGTTCGACGGCGAAAATCAGGATCGCATCGATATTCTGCCCGAGAAGAAATCGTATCAGCCCGGTGAAATCGCCAAGTTCCAGGTGCGCATGCCGTTCCGTTACGCCACTGCATTGGTGGCGGTCGAGCGCGAGGGTGTGATCGAAACCCAAGTGGTGCAACTAAGCGGGCAAGACCCGACGGTAAGCCTGCCGGTCAAGGCATCTTATGGGCCGAATGTGTACGTCTCGGTATTGGCGGTGCGCGGACGCATGCGTGAAGTGCCCTGGTACTCGTTCTTCAAATGGGGCTGGAAAGAACCCTTGAACTGGTGGCATGAGTTCCGCGAATATCAGGCGCCTGGACCTTTGGTCGATCTGGCCAAGCCGGCCTGGAAATATGGGATCGCCGAAATCGCGGTCGGCAACGGCGGCCATGCATTGAAGGTCGCCGTGAGCGCTGACAAACCCAGCTATCCGATCCGCAGCACCGCCAAGGTCACGGTGCAAGTTACCCTGCCGGACGGAAAACCGGCTGCCAACGCCGAGATCGCCTTGGCGGCAGTTGACGAAGCGCTGCTGGAACTGCAACCGAATACCAGTTGGGATATTTTGTCGGCGATGCTGCAGCGGCGCAGTTACGGCGTCGAAACCTCTACCGCCCAGATGCAGGTGATCGGCAAGCGCCACTACGGACGCAAGGCGATACCGGCCGGCGGCGGAGGCGGCAAAGCGCCGACGCGGGAATTGTTCGATACCTTATTGCTGTGGAAGCCGGCGCTGCAACTCGACGCCAACGGCCGTGCCCAGATCGATGTGCCGCTCAACGACGCGCTCACCTCGTTCCGCATCGTCGCCGTAGCCGAAAGCGGCGCCGACCTGTTCGGCACCGGTTCGACTTCGGTGCGCTCGACGCAGGACGTGCAGATCATCAGCGGCCTGCCGCCGCTGGTGCGCGAAGGCGATCAATTCAGCGCGGCGATCACCGTGCGCAACACCACCACGCGCGACATGACGATCGCCGCCAATGCGCGCATTGCCGGCGTGAGTGCAAATGGAAGCGCAAGCGCGGCAGCCAATATGCTGCCGGCAGTGCCGACGCAAAAATTGACGATCCCCGCCGGCCAATCGCGTGAAGCGATCTGGCAAATCGTGGTGCCGCAGGATCTGCAGCAACTGTCGTGGGAAATCAGCGCCCAGGAGCAGGGCGGCGCATCGGTCAAAGATGCCATCAAAATCACGCAGCGCGTGGTGCCGGCGGTGCCCGTTACCGTGCAGCAGGCCAGCTTGTTTCAATTGGATAAAACGGCATCGATGCCGGTCATGCAGCCCGGCGGCAGCTTGCCGGGGCGCGGTGGCCTGGCGATCGGCCTGCAGGCCACGCTCGGCGGCGATAACGAAGGCTTGCGCCGCTTCTTCATCGCGTATCCTTTCTCTTGCCTGGAGCAAAAAACATCAAGGGCGATCGGCTTGCACGACGACGCCATGTGGCAGCGCTTGTCGGCCGAATTGCCGACCTATCTGGACGAAGATGGGCTGGCATATTACTTCCCGCCGAGCGGCGACGCTGCGCGCCATGGCAGCGACACGCTGACCGCCTATCTGCTGGCGATCAGCAACGAAGCCGGACTGGCTCTGCCGCAGCAATCGCGCGACAAGATGCTGGATGGCCTGACCGCCTTTGTGGAAGGCAAGATCACGCGCAGTTTCTGGGCGCCGCAGAAAGACCTGGATATGCGCAAGCTGGCGGCGCTGGAAGCCTTGTCGCGTTACGGCCGGGCACAGCCGGATATGTTGGGATCGATCCAGATCAATCCCAACCTCTGGCCGACTTCCACCGTGCTGGACTGGATTTCGGTATTGCAGCGTGTGCCGGGCATTCCGGAGCACGATAAGCGCATGGCCGAGGCCGATCAGATTCTGCGTTCGCGTTTAAATTACCAAGGCACGCGGATGGGATTTTCCAGCGAGGCAAGCGATAACTGGTGGTGGCTGATGGCCGGCGCCGATGTCAACGCCGTACGCATGGTGCTGGTGATGCAGAATAATCCGGCCTGGCGCGACGACTTGCCGAAGGTGATGGTCGGCGCCATCGGGCGGCAATCGCACGGCCATTGGGATACCACCATCGCCAACACCTGGGGCACGCTGGCGTTGAACCGGTTCGCGCAAAAATTCGAAGCTGAAAAAGTCAGCGGCGCCACCCGCGCCACGCTGGAACAAGGCAACGCGCCGACCGTCACGCAAACGCATACCTGGGACGCAAACGCCGGCGCCGGCAACAACAAGTCTGGCGGCAGCTTGCAATTGCCATGGGCGGCGGGCGCGACATCCGGCAGCGGCGTGATCAAAATGACGCAAGACGGCCGCGGCAAACCGTGGATCACCCTGCAAAGCCTGGCTGCGGTGCCGTTGAAAGCGCCGTTCTCCAGCGGCTACCGCATCCGCAAAACCGTCACCCCGGTCGAACAAAAGCAGGCGGGCGTTTATACCCGTGGCGACGTGCTGCGGATAGATCTTGAAGTCGATGCGCAAACCGACATGAGCTGGGTGGCCGTCACCGATCCGGTGCCTGCGGGTTCCAGTATGCTCGGCTCGGGCCTGGGCCGCGATTCGGCGATTGCTGCCGCCAGCGGTGAGCGCAAGGACGACGACGCCTACAGCGGCGCCACGCTGGCCTTTGAAGAACGCGGTTTCGAAGCCTATCGTAGTTATTATGAATACGTGCCGAAAGGAAAATGGAAAATGTCGTACACGGTGCGTTTGAATAATGCCGGCAAATTCAATCTGCCGCCGACCCGCGTCGAAGCGATGTATGCGCCGGAAATGTTCGGCGAAGCGCCGAATGCCGTGTTGACGGTACTGCCGGAAAAATGATGTTGAAGCGTCTCGTGTTGGCGTTGCTGTTATCGGGATCCGCTGCAATGACAGCGGCTCCGGTAGCCATGGCGGCAGTGCCGGCATTTGCCGAAGTACAAAAGCAATTCATCTCCTCGGAAGCCAGCCTTTACGATCGTCATGGCGAACTGTTGCAGCAACTAAGGCGCAACCCGAATGAGCGACGTTTATCGTGGATTCGTCTGGAAGACGTTTCGCCGGCATTGCGCAATGCGCTGATCGCTTCCGAAGACAAGCGCTTCTATCAACACAGCGGCGTTGACTGGAGTGCGGTGGCGGCATCGGCCTGGGGCAATTTGTGGAATAGCAAAACACGCGGCGCCTCGACTATCACCATGCAATTGGCCGGTCTGATTTATGACGATCTGCGGCGCAAGGGCGGCAGCCGTTCGCTGATGCAAAAAATCTCGCAAGCCTTCATTGCGGAATCGCTGGAACGCAACTGGCGCAAAGACCAAATTCTGGAAGCCTATCTGAATCTGGTCAGCTTCCGTGGAGAACTGGTTGGCGTGCATGCGCTGTCGCGCGTCCTGTTCGACAAGCATCCGAGCGGCCTGAATCAGCGCGAAGCGGCGATTGCCGTGGCGCTGATCCGCGCACCGAACGCAGCGCCGGCAAGAGTCGCGGAGCGTGCCTGTACGGTATTGAAAGACCAGGGCGCACCGGATGAATGCAAAGGCTTGTCCGGCCTGACCGAACTGTTATTGGCGCGTACCGCCGCGCATGCCGAAACGGTCGGCAGCGCTGCGGCACCGCAGTTGGCGCCGCATCTCGCGAGGCGTCTGCTGACGGCGCCGGGCCAGCAAGTGCGCTCCACGCTGGACGCCGATACCCAACGTTTTGTGCAAGATGCGGTGCGCCGTCAATTGTCGTCGCTGGTCAGCCGCAACATTGAAGATGCAGCGGTAGTCGTGCTGGATAACGCCAGCGGCGATGTGCTGGCGTGGTCCGGTTCCAGCGGCGCTTTCTCGGCCGCGCGCGAGGTCGATGGCGTGCTGGCCTTGCGTCAGGCGGGATCGACCTTGAAACCGTTCCTGTATCAGATGGCGATCGAAGACAAATGGCTGACAGCCGCCTCGGTGCTGGAAGATTCCGCGATCAATCTGGCGACTTCCGGTGGCCTTTACATTCCGCAAGATTACGACAAGCACTTCAAAGGGCTGGTCAGCTTGCGGACTGCCTTGGGATCGTCGCTGAATATTCCGGCGGTGCGCACGCTGGTGATGGTGACGCCGGACCGGTTTTTCCGGCGCTTGCAAAAGCTCGGTTTCAATCTGCGCGAATCCGGCGATTACTACGGCTACAGTCTGGCGCTGGGCAGCGCCGATGTGAGCTTGCTGGCGCTGACCAACGCTTATCGCAGCCTGGCCAACGGGGGGCGCTATGGTCCGGTGCGCACTGCGTTGACCGATCCGAAATCCGTGCCGGTACAGGTCATGGACGCCGGTGCGGCTTATGTGATCAGCGATATTTTGTCCGACCGCAGTGCGAGGGCGCGTACTTTCGGTTTGGAAAACGCGCTGTCGACGCGTATCTGGACGGCGGTTAAAACCGGGACTTCGAAAGATATGCGGGATAACTGGTGTGTTGGTTATTCCAGCCGTTACACGGTGGGTGTCTGGGTCGGCAACGCGTCGGGGGCGCCGATGTGGGATGTGTCGGGCGTGACCGGCGCAGCGCCGATCTGGCAGGAAGTGATCCAGCATTTGCACGCACGCGACGGCAGCCGGTCCGCGCCGTCTGCGCAGCCGCAGGATGTGCTGCGGCAGAACATCAGTTATCAACCGCCGATCGAAGCGCCGCGCACGGAATTGTTTTTACGGGGTACTGCGCAAAGCCTGATTACGCTGACCAAACCGGGCGATGCGACGCCGTCGATTATTTATCCGACCGCCGGAATGCTGGTGGCGATCGATCCGGATATTCCGCCGGCGCGGCAGAGTATCCGGTTTGCTGCGCAGGGCTTGGCCAAGGGGCGTTGGTGGCTGGATGGGCATGCGTTGTCGCCGACAGTTATAACTACAGCGCGTACACCGGATCTGGGGTTGCAATGGATGCCTTGGCCGGGGCAGCATTTGCTGGAGTTGCGGGATGTTGGAGGGAAGACGGTTGATCGTTTGCGCTTTGAGGTGCGAGGGGCTGTGGTGAAGACTGCGTTTGAATTGGAGGGGAAAGACAGTCGCCTCTTCAATCGGAATAGGGATAGGCAATCGAGCATTAAATAATAGGACGCCGAGAGATTTCTAGCCCTTTGCCACGTCAATAGAATTTGACGTTTTAGGCAGAGGTGAGATGAAAAAATTCTTGACGGTGGCGGTTGCGGCATTCGTAACGTTCATGACGGTATCGCCATCGTGGGCGAACGCCGAAAGCATCATCGATCCAGCCGCGAAAGAGCTGCTTCGCCAGCAAGAGCGTGAACGCGAGCTGCGTCGCCAACAAGAACAGGCACCGAGCGTTCGACTGCGCCGCGACGGCCGGCAAGACGCAGCTAATCTCATTCCCGATAACGAAACACCCTGTTTTCCGATTTCACATATCGTCCTGCAAAGTGCGGGCGATAGAAACTTTTCCTACGCCTTGCACGGCGTGACCGACGGCACTGATGCGGCTATCGGACGTTGTCTGGGAACGGCTGGTATCAACGTTGTCCTGATGCGCGTACAAAATGCGATCGTTACAAAAGGCTACGTAACGACACGTGTTCTGGCGGCGCCGCAGGATTTGAACAGCGGCAAACTAATCCTGAACGTACTGCCGGGTAGCGTGCGTGCCATCCATTTTTCTCACGGCGCGGACCCGCGCGGCACCGAATGGAATGCAATGCCGATCCGTGGCGGCGATCTTCTGAACCTGCGCGATATAGAGCAAGGCCTGGAGAATTTCAAGCGCGTTCCGACGGCGGAGGCTGATATACAAATCGAACCCGCCAAAGCCGATGCGGATTCCAATGCCGACGCCGCTGACCGTTTGGCGGGACAGAGCGACCTGGTAATTCAATATCGGCAGGCAACACCTTTCAGGGTGAATCTCTCACTGGATGACGGCGGTTCAAGCGGCACCGGCAAGTATCAAGGCGGCGCGACGCTTTCCTACGATAACTGGTGGACGCTAAACGATCTGTTCTACTTCAGTCTGATTGGAGACCTCGGTGGCGGCAGCCCCAGCGCCTATGGAACGCGCAGCTATAACGCACATTATTCGTTGCCGTTCGGTTATTGGGCGCTGGGTTTCAATGCAAACGCCAATCGATATTATCAAGCCGTAGCCGGCGCCAATCAGGCTGTTGTCTATCGCGGCCGTAGCGAAACCAAAGAAATCAAACTATCGCGCGTGATGTACCGGGACGCATTGCGCAAAACCAGTTTTTCGCTGCGCGGCATGTTACGTTCGTCCAATAACTTCATCAACGACGTGGAAGCCGAGAATCAGCGGCGGCGCACCGCAGCCTGGGAACTCGGCTTGGCACATCGCGAATTCATCGGCAATGCAACGCTTGATGCCGGTGTGGCGTATCGGCGCGGCACCGGCGCATTCGACGCAATGCGCGCGCCGGAAGAATCTTTCAATGAAGGCACGTCCCGTTTCAAAATCATCACCGCCGATATCAATCTCAGTACACCAATGCTGTTTGCTGCGCCATGGGGCAAGCAGCAAATGCGCCACACGTTAACGGCGCGCGGACAATGGAACGATACCCCGCTGACAGCGCAAGACAGGTTTTCGATAGGCGGGCGTTATACCGTTCGCGGCTTCGACGGCGAAATGACGTTGCTGGCTGAACACGGCTGGCTGATCCGTAATGAGCTGGGCCTGACGCTGGGCGCCAGCGGTCATGAAGCTTATCTGGGCGTCGACTACGGTGAAGTCGGCGGTCCCTCATCTGAATTTTTACTCGGCAAGAGATTGGCCGGCGCTGCCCTTGGGCTGCGCGGCGGCTTTGCCGCGCTCGGCGGATTTTATTACGACGCCTTTATAGGTAAGCCACTTTCCAAACCTGACAATTTTCAAACCGCATCCCTGACGGCCGGTTTCAACCTGAGTTGGTCCTATTGACATTAAGGGATACAAAATGAATCGAAGATGTTATCGCATTGTTTTTAACGAGAAGCGCGGCACGATGATGGTTGTCGCTGAAAAACACGGGATGGGAAAAGGCGCGGCAAGGAACGCCTCTGCGTCGATACAGAAGGATGTTGATGTACCGGAACCGTCCATGCGCTTGTCCGCCATTGCACTGGCGATCTTGACGATAACGGGCGCCTTATTTTTATTGCCGTCGACGGCAAACGCCCAGATCGTGGCCGATCCGACTGCGCCGGGAAACCAGCAGCCGACCATCATCAATACCGCCAACGGCCTGCCGCAGGTTAATATTCAAACACCCAGTGCGGGCGGGGTATCGCGCAATACCTATAGCCAGTTCGACGTGCAGCAACAAGGCGCGATTCTGAATAATTCTCGCACCGATGTGCAAACGCAATTGGGCGGATGGATTCAGGGCAATTCAAATCTCGCAAATGGCGGCGCCCGCGTCATCCTCAATGAGATCAATTCCAGCAACCCCAGTTATCTGAGCGGTTATGTTGAAGTGGCCGGCGGTCGCGCACAAGTCATCATCGCTAATCCTTCCGGCGTTACTTGCGATGGCTGCGGCTTCATCAATGCCAATCGGGCTACGCTGACCACCGGAGAGGCGATCGTGACCAATGGCAACCTGGATGGATATCGGGTGAGTCGCGGCATGGTCACTGTGCAGGGCGAGGGATTGAATGCACGGGATACCGATTACACAGACATCATCGCGCGGGCGGCGCAAATCAATGCGGGAATCTGGGGTCGGACATTGAAAGTGACAGCGGGCGCAAATCAGGTCGACGCCGCCAATAATATCGTGCAGGCAATGCCGATTTTCGCGCAGGATACTGCGCCTTCCTTCGGCATTGATGTCGCTCAATTGGGCGGCATGTACGCCAACAAGATCATCTTGATCGGCACCGAGGCTGGCGTTGGTGTGCGCAATGCCGGGGAGATTGGTGCGGCTGCAGGCGATGTTATTGTGCGTAGCGACGGGCAGCTTATCAACAGCAATTCAATTCAGGCTACCGGCGACATCCATCTGGCCGCCACAAATTCGATCGACAATAGTGCCGGGGCGATATCGGCCGGCCGATCCTTGCAAATTTCGGATCAAGCCGTCGCTAAATCGTTGCAGATCAAAAATACGGACGGCACCTTGTTCGCCGGTGATCAACTCGACATTGCCGCCACGGGCCTGACCGGCGACGGCAACATCTTGAGCGATGGCGATCTGAAGCTCAAGATGGCTGATGGCTTTATTAATACCGGCGTTGTCCAGGCTGATGGTTTGCTTGACATCGAAACAGGCGATGTTCTGGTCAATCGGGGGCAGCTCCGCGCCGGCGATACTGCCGACTTGCATGCAATGAATATCGACAATCGCAGCGATGGAACGATTACGGCGAAACAACTCAATTTGAACGCTGCCGACAAGCTTGGCAATCGGGGCTTGATTGACGCAGAAGAGACGTTTATCAATGCCAGCAATGTCGATAATCTAGGCACCGGCCGAATTTATGGCGATCACATTGCCATCCGTGCTGAAGCGCTCCGTAACGAGGCAGAATCGGTCGATGGCATTATGACCGCTGCGACCATCGCTGCGAGAGATCGTCTGGATATCGCCGCCGAGACCGTCGCCAACCGGGAACACGCCACTTTATTTAGTCTTGGCGACATGGCCATCGGCGGCAGCCTGGATGCTGATCACCGTGCGATGGGGCAAGCCGGCACGCTCGGCAACAACAGCGCCACCATTGAAGCTACCGGCGCACTCGATCTGGCCGCCAAGCTAATCAATAACACGAACGAACATTTCGATACTGAAGAAGTGGAGGTGTCCAGGCGGCAGATCACCGAATATCAACTTGCGGGATCGCCGAATCGTTATCGGCCGGATGAAATTCGGATCGACCATGGCGAAGTGGATTATCTGATGACGCCGACCGGCAGAGATTATAAATTTCATCGCTACGATTACACGCGTGCGACAAGCGAGACGAACATTAAAGAAAGCGATCCGGCAAAGATACTTGCGGGCGGCGCGATGCATATCGCGGCCGACAAACTGTTTAACGACAAGAGCATGGTCATGGCTGGCGGCGCCTTGATAGGAGATATAAATGAACTCGTCAATACCGAAGCTGCCGGGCGGCGCGTCATCAACGATAGCGGCACGGCAAGCTATTTTTACGATATAGAAAAAAGAGGCCGCGATCAACAAGGCTTGGTCGTCGCCGACTACCAGCCGGCGGCATTCGTTCAAAAAATCAGTCTCACGCCAACCATTTATGCGCAAAACACGAAAGGAGCCGGCAGCGGCACAAAGATCGCTACGCGCGATACGGCCGGCATGGACACCGCAATCCTGCTGCCCGACAACAGTATGTTTGCCATAAATGCCAATCCCGGATTCAACTATCTGATACAGAGCGATCCAAATTTTACAGACCATCGCATATGGCTCTCATCGGATTATTTATTGCAGCAAATGGGCGCAGACCCGGTTTCGGTTCAGAAGCGCTTGGGCGATGGCTTTTACGAGCAAAAACTGATTCGCGAACAAATCGGGGAACTGACCGGCCGGCGTTTCCTGGATGGCTACGCCGACGATGAAGCCCAATATCGCGCATTGCTCGACAACGGCGCGACCTATGCCAAAAAATTGAATTTACGTGTCGGCGTAGCGCTTAGCGCGGAGCAAATGTCGGAATTGACCAGCGATGTGGTGTTGCTGATTGAAAAGGACGTGACCTTGCCGAATGGTGAAATCAATAAAGTCCTGGTGCCGCAGCTTTATGCCAAGGTGAGGGAAGGCGATATCAATGGCGCCGGCGCTCTGCTGAGCGGTGATACGGTTGATCTGGAAATTCAGGGCGACGTCGTCAATAGCGGCACGATTACAGGCCGTACCCATTTGGCTTTGGACGCTGATAACGTCAAAAATCTGGGCGGGAGAATCAGCGCAGCGGATGTGTTGTTACAGGCCGTGAATGACATCGATATCCTTGGCGGTGCAATTGACGCTGTCGACAAATTGGATGTTGCCGCCGGTCGCGATTTAAATATTGTCTCTACCACGCATACCAGTCATAGCGCACAAGGCAGTCGAACCAATATCGATGGTGTTGCTTCGCTGAGTGTTGCCAATTCAGGCGCTGCGTTGATTGCGACGGCTGGGCGCGATGTCAATATGAAGGCGGGTCAGGTTATAAATAGCGGGACAGGCGGTAATACATCGATTGCCGCGGGTCGGGATTTGAATCTGGGAACCGTCACTGAAAGTAATGCGCAATCGATTAGCTGGAGCGCTAATAATGACCGTAAAGAATCTGCAAGCCGCGATTTCGGCAGCATGATTGCCGCAACGGGCGATGTAAGTCTGTTGGCCGGCAGAGACGTCAATGCGAAGGCGGCGGAGGTCGTTAGCGAATTGGGGGCAATCTCTGCCGCGGCAGGTAACGACATCAACCTCGGTGCAGGTAAATCCAGCGTAAGCGTCGATGAACACCATCAAAGTGAAGGCAGCAGTGGCTGGTTTTCGAATAAAACGACCAAGACGCGCGATCAAGTCGAACAGACGGAGGCATTAGGCAGCACGTTCTCCGGAAATTCGGTATCGCTGTTGGCTGGTAACGATATTAACGTGAGCGGCAGTAATGTCGTTTCGACTGCGGATCTGGCGCTGGTTGCAAATCACGATATAAATATTGCCGCTGCTGCCAATACCAATGACGAAACACATTTGCGCGATGAGCAGACAAGCGGACTTTCCAGTGGCGGGGGTGTCGGCATCAGTATCGGTACCCAGGAGCAAAAAAATACCGACCGGCAGACCGGCATTAATTCCAGCGCTTCAAGTATCGGCAGCACGAACGGTAATGTCACCGTTGTGACCGGTAGTGATTATCGGCAAACCGGCAGTCAGTTGCTGACGCCTGAGGGCGATATCAATATCACGGCAAAGAGGGTTGATATCGTTGCTGCCACAGATGTTGAGTTCGACACACAAGACACTGAATTCAAGAAAAGCGGTTTCTCGATTTCAATCACGAATCCGATTCTCGCTGCTGCGCAATCGGTCAGACAGATGAAAACGGCGTCCACCAAAACCAAGGACAGCCGCATGCAAGGATTAGCTGGTTCGGCCGCCGCATTGACCGTTGCCAATACGGCAGATGCCGTAACGGCAAGCGCAGCTCCCGCGGGCGGTATCGATTTGGCCGTCAGTATCGGCGGCAGTAAAAATGAGACGCACAGCGAGCAGCGAGGAGCATCGGCACAGGGGTCACGCGTTGCCGCCGGCGGCAATATCACGATTACGGCCAGCGGAGCAGGGGAGCATAGCGACCTGACTATACAAGGCAGCGACATCGCTGCAGGTAAAAATATCAATCTCAAAGCAGATGATGAAATCAATATATTGGCTGCAAAAAACACCAATGAACAACATAGCAGCAATAAGGGTATCTCCGGCTCGATCGGATTTTCAGTCGGCACCAGCGGCTACATGGTCAACGCCAGTGCGTCGGGGAGCCGCGGTCATGGCGATGGGACCGATTTGAGTTACAGCAATGCCCATGTCGATGCAGGAAAAAAACTGACGATAACGTCTGGTACCGACACCAACATCATCGGCGGCGTAGCAAGCGGCAAGCAAGTCAATATGGAAGTCGGCACCAGCGGTGCGGGAAACCTGAACGTCGTCAGCCTGCAAGACAGCAGCGACTATAAAAGCATTCAGCAAAGTCTTGGGGGCAGCGTTTCTGTCGGTGTCGGAAAAATGAGCGGCAGCATCAGCGCCAGCCAAAGTAAAGTCAACGGTAAATACATTAGCGTCAACGAGCAATCGGGAATCGTCGCAGGTAACGGCGGCTTCGATATCAAGGTTCACGGCAATACACATTTGGAAGGAAGCAAAATCGCCAGCACCGACCTGGCTGCGAAAAAGGGTAAAAACAGTTTAAGTACGGAGACCCTGACCCAGGGTGATATCGCGAATCACAGCGATTACAAAGCAAGCAGTTTTAGTCTTAGTGTGGGTGGCGGTTACAGCAGCGCAGGGAGTGCGATGAACGGCGGGGGTATCGGTTTTGGCAATGCAGACGGCAGTGACGACAGCACGACCAAGACCGGCATCAGCAAGGCCAATATCGTGATTACGGACAAGGCCGGGCAGCAAGCCAGAACAGGACAAACGGTAGAGCAGGCCATTGCCGCAATTGATACCAACGTCAGCAGTGTCAAGGACACGAGCGGGAAGTTGACCAAGGGCTGGGATGGCCAGCAGTTGCAGGAAGAAGTAGACGCGCAGGCGCAGATTACGGCGGCGTTCGGCAAGGAAAGCAGCAAAAACATCGGCACCTATGCGACGAACAAGGAAAATGATTTAAGGCGGCAAGCGAGTATTGCCGAGAAAAGCGATCCGGCGCTGGCGCGGCAATTGAATGATGAAGCGGACATGTGGGCTGAAGGCGGTAATTACCGCATTGCGCTTCACACTGCGGCCGGCGCGATGACGGGCGGCATCAACGGTGCGGCAGGCGCGATGGCTTCGGCAGAGGCAATGCCTCAAATTGCCAAGGTGATAGACGGGATGGATTTGCCGAACGCGGTCAAACAGGGCTTGGCGCAAGTGACAGCCACGGCGATTGGCGCTGTGGTTGGGGGTGTTACGGATATGGCGACTTCGTTGAATGTTGAGGCGAATAATCGGCAATTGCATACTAGCGAAACAGAAATGCTCAAGAAAAATGCTGTGCGCTTTGCAGAAGAACTTTACGGAACCAAAGCGCCAAGCGATGAGCAAATATCAGGTGCTTTGTCACTCTTGTCAAATACAGCACAACATTTATTGGATAATAACATCGGATACACGGTGCCTTATTCGGAGAAGGCAAGGGTATTCTTACAAACGCTGCAAATGGAATATGCGTCAATCAGTCCTAATTTATCGATTGGCGACGGACAGTATTTGTTTTATGCGACTGCAGATCAGAAAAGCGACGCAAGTCTCAATTCAGGTACTTTGGATAAAGAGATTGCCGCCATCATTGTGAAAACACCGATTAAATCTATCGATATCCCAAAAACGATCGATCACAAGCGAGATCGTAGAACCAACTTGCCACTGGATGATCAAGGCCGGTATAGCGAACGAGCCTATGTCAATGGTGATATGTATCAGCCTAAATATTTTCCATGCGCCGATATTCGATGCCAAGATCACAATCTTGATATGGCGGACCCGGGTACGCAAGCCTATGTAAAAGCTGTTGATTTAAACATCGTCAAGAATATTGGTAACGTCACTGACGCCGCGATCATATTGAACCCGATGGGTGCAGTTGGGATAACTGGCGGAGCGGTTGGGTCTGCGGTCGCGTTAGCTTATGGCGTACATAGTGATTCCGTTGGCGAAGCCGTTGCGGTGGAGGCACTTCAATACGGGAGCATTCAATATATGAAAAAAGTTTTTAAGCTTACAGAGGCGATGGCAGTGCGGGCGGTGGCACATATTGATCTCGCGGGCGGTTGGGACGCTTTTGTCGAACGAACTCACAATTATTTAAGCGGAGATGAAAGAAAATGACTACTACCTATAAATGGATAGCTCTTTTGGTGTTGCTAAGCGGAGCGTCGATAAATATGTATATAAAAGACTTTAATAAGGCGGATGGCATTTTTTTTATTTTTGGACACGCCTGGATTCTCTATAATTTTTATGCCTGCTTTTTTGGAAAAGAACTCCTGGGACCGCCAGGTATTGATATTGCTCCAGAAGAAAGTCGAAAATATTTAAGGTTGATTTTTGTTGTATTAGTAGTAGGCGGAGCTTACATAGCTTCATTTTTTTGAAGGTAAATTTTCTCCATGCAGTTTCTAGAACAAGCGAACAAAAAGACATTGATCGCTATCGTAATAGTTGTAATTTTCCTTGGCATCGTTAATGATCGGATGGGTTATGTTCGGGATATCTGCAAAGAGACGACTTTTTCTGAGTTTGTCAAAAATTTATGGACTTCTGAAGGGCAGGTAACAGGTCAAGCTACTTGGAGCGTAAAAAGAGGAGGTGCTGGTTTTAGCGGAAATTTATGAGTCGGTACTGGAGCAAAGCCTATTGTTACGCAAACAATTAGCCATTTACTTAAAGAGGGTTGGACCGTGAATTATCATACCGATAAACTCTGGTCTATTCAGGGGCCGCGTTTTCGTTTGGATATCGATATCCCATGTGAGTCATGCGGAAACGCCGGCTTCGATATTTCATCTCGATTTCTTGCCCAATGTCCAATGTAAAAAAAGTACCCGCGCATTCTCGCTCGGTCGAAAACCACCAAGCCTTTATATCGACCCACCCCACAAATCCCATTCCCTTATTCCCCACCACCAACAATTCATATCCATTTTCCGCATATCAACCCTCGAAACAATTCGTTCTATTTTTAAAGCGACCTAATTAATCTGTCCTCTCCAGAATAAAGAAAACCGAGAGGGAATACAGATGTTGCTGAAGAAAATCATTCAAGCCGTAGTCGCCATCGCGATGATCGCACCTACCGTCCATGCGGCAGATATCTCGCTGCTGAACGTTTCCTACGACCCAACCCGCGAGCTTTACCAGGACTACAACAAGGCCTTCGCCAAGTACTGGAAAGACAAGACCGGCGACAACGTCACAATCAAAAACTCCCACGGCGGCTCCGGCACGCAAGCCCGTTCCGTGATCGACGGCCTGGATGCAGACGTCGTAACACTGGCATTGGCCTATGACATCGACGCCATCGCCGACAAAGCCAAATTGCTGCCGGCCGATTGGCAAAAACGCCTGCCGCATAACAGCACGCCTTACACCTCGACCTACGTCTTCCTGGTCCGCAAAGGCAATCCAAAGGGCATCAAGAATTGGGACGATCTGGTGAAGCCGGGCGTATCGGTCATCACAGCCAATCCAAAAACCTCCGGCGGCGCACGGTGGGGCTATCTGGCGGTATGGGGCTACGAGCTGAAACAGACTAACGGCGATCAAGCCAAAGCCAAACAGTTCGTGCAGGAAGTCTACAAACACGTACCGGTACTCGATTCCGGAGCGCGCGGCGCAACGGTGACGTTCGCTGAACGCGGTATCGGCGATGTCCTGCTGGCCTGGGAAAACGAAGCGTATCTGTCGCTGAAGGAATTCGGCCCCGATAAATTCGATGTCGTCTATCCAACGATCAGCATCCTGGCCGAGCCGCCGGTTGCCGTAGTCGATAAAGTGGTCGACAAGCGCGGCACACGCAAGGTAGCGCAAGCGTATCTGGATTATCTGTACACACCGGAAGGCCAGGAAATCGCGGCACGCAATTTTTACCGTCCTACCGATCCCAAGGTCGCAGCCAAGTACGCCAAGAACTTCCCGGCGATCAAGCTATTCACCATCGACGATACCTTCGGCGGCTGGACTAAAGCGCAAGCAACCCATTTTGCCGATGGCGGTACTTTCGATCAGATCTATAACCCCGGCAAGAAGTAAGCGGGTTTCACTCTGATTATGTCGATTCTCTTGTTGGCCGGTAGCCCGTCTGCGCCGTCCCGTTCTACCCGTTTGTTGCAGCATGCAGGCGAAAAATTGGCTTTGCTTGGGCATCGGCATAGCAAGATCGATGTCCGGAATTTACCGGCCACAGCTTTGCTCCACGCCGATTTCCAAGATGCCGGGATTCAGGCCGCGCTGTCGCAGATTGAACAAGCAAGCGCGGTCGTCATTGCAACACCGGTTTACAAGGCCGCCTATAGCGGCATCTTGAAAGCGTTTCTCGATTTATTGCCGCAATTCGGTTTGACCGGGAAACTGGTTTTGCCGCTGGCGACTGGTGGCAGTCAGTCGCATATGCTGGCGCTCGATTATGCCTTGCGGCCCGTGCTGTCGTCGCTTAATCCGCGGCACGTGTTGCCGAGTATTTACGCTACCGACGCACAGGTGATCTGGGATGAAAAAAGCGGGCTGGCACTGGATCGGATGATCGAGGCCCGCGTGCAGGAAGGCATCGATCAGCTGTCTTATGGTTTGCATGCTTTGCAGCAGAACAGTTCTCTCGATTTTGACGATGTTCATTTCTCCAAGGTAGCAATCTCGAATTGAGCTTCAGTTGCGCTTGAGCCGAGCTTGAATCGGGTCGTCCGCAATTCTCTTAACCAATAAATAATAAGGACCGTCATTGTGATTACACACCATAAAAAGAATCGCCGTCTCACATTGGCAGTGTTGTCTGCTGTAGCGCTGGGGTCGTTTGGCTTATCGAATTTTGCGGCAGCGCAGAGCAAGGAATTGCGTATCGGTTATCAGAAAGCCGCCAGCACGCTGGTCCTACTAAAAGCGCATGGCAGTCTGGAGAAGCGTCTGCAGGCGCAGGGCATCGAAGTCAAATGGGCTGAATTTGCCGCCGGGCCTCAGTTGCTGGAAGCCTTGAATGTGGGCTCGGTCGATTTCGGCTATGTCGGCGAGGCCCCGCCGGTGTTTGCATTGGCCGCCGGTGCGGATTTCGTCTATACCGCCTATGAGGTTCCCACACCGGATGCCGAAGGCCTGCTGGTGCAGAAAAATTCAGGCATCAAGACCGTCGCCGAGTTGAAGGGCAAAAAAATTGCGTTCAACAAGGGATCGGATGTGCATTGGCTGGTCGTGGCGTTGCTGAAAAAGGCCGGCTTGTCTATTAACGATATTCAACCTGTCTATCTGGCGCCAGCGGATGCGCGTGCGGCATTCGAACGCGGCGCAGTCGATGCGTGGGCGATCTGGGATCCCTTTCAGGCAGCGGCAGAAAAGCAGGTCGGCGCGCGCCGCCTGGCTAGCGGCGTCGGCGTGGTGAATCACAACCAGTTCTTCTTGTCTGCGCGTCCTTATGCCGAGAAAAATCAGGCAGTGCTGAAGATTCTGATGGAAGAAGTCAGCAAGGAAGGACAATGGATTCGTGGCCATTACAAAGAGGCTGCTGCGCAATTGGCGCCGATTCAGGGATTGGATGCCGACATTATCGAAACTTCATTGCGGCGCTATGCCCATGTTTACAAGCCGGTCGACGCAGGAGTGCTGGACGAGCAGCAACGCATCGCCGATGCATTCTTCGAGTTGAAGTTGATCCCTGCGAAGTTGAATGTAAAAAATGCCGTATTGAAAAACGCTGTATCGAAATAACGATTTTCCATCGTTCCTTGAATCTTCGCTTTTGAAGTCTGGAGTAGTGCAATGAATGTTTTCTGGTTTATTCCCACCCATGGCGACAGCCGTTATCTCGGCACGGCCGAGGGCGGCCGCGCAGTGAGTTATGACTATATGAAACAGATCGCAGTCGCTGCCGATACCTTGGGTTACGACGGCGTGCTGCTGCCGACAGGTCGTTCTTGCGAAGATGCCTGGGTGACTGCTTCCAGCTTGATCGGCGCTACCAAAAACCTGAAATTCCTGGTGGCGTTACGGCCCGGCCTGACTGCGCCAAGCCTGGCGGCGCGCATGACGTCAACGTTCGATCGTTTATCCGGTGGCCGCTTATTGATCAATGTGGTGACCGGCGGCGATCCTGCCGAGCAAGAGGGCGACGGCATCTTCGGCACGCATGCCGAACGGTATGAAATTACCGATGAGTTTCTGCGCATCTGGCGCGATCTGCTTCGCAAAACACATACCGGCGGCACGGTCGATTTCGATGGCAAGCATTTGCAGGTGAAGGGCGCCACAGTGTTATATCCACCGATCCAGAATCCGTATCCGCCGCTGTATTTTGGTGGATCGTCGGATGATGCGCTGGATCTGGCCGCCAAGCAGGTCGATGTCTATCTGACGTGGGGCGAACCGCCGGCCGCGGTCGCAGAAAAAATTGCCGGCATGCGCGCCCGTGCTGTGAAATTGGGCCGCACGCTGCGCTTCGGTATCCGCTTTCATGTGATCGTGCGCGAGACCAATGAAGCGGCATGGGCCGCCGCCGATGAATTGATCAGCAAACTGGACGATGCAACCATCGCCAAGGCGCAAGCCAAATTCTCCCAGATGGATTCGGTGGGCCAGAAGCGCATGGCGGCGCTGCACGGCGGCCGTCGCGACAAGCTCGAAGTCAGCCCGAATCTGTGGGCCGGTGTCGGTTTGGTGCGCGGCGGCGCCGGCACCGCATTGGTGGGCGATCCGCAAACAGTCGCAGACCGTATGCAGGAATACGCCGACCTCGGCATCGACACCTTTATCTTGTCCGGCTATCCGCATCTGGAAGAGTCGTATCGCTTTGCCGAATTGGTGTTCCCATTGCTGCCGCGCGCGCAAAAGCCCGGCTTGCCCGGCTTCAGCTTGTCCGGCCCATTCGGTGAAATTGTGGCCAATAGTT
The DNA here is from genome assembly GCA_036500325.1 of Herbaspirillum sp. Lineage (GTDB taxonomy): Bacteria > Pseudomonadota > Gammaproteobacteria > Burkholderiales > Burkholderiaceae_D > Herbaspirillum. Next base: position 79,327 of record DASYCG010000116.1, read on the forward strand.
ATGTGCCGCCTGCGCTGAAAGTGGCTGAAAGTTGAAGCACGCCACGACATCGCGCATTGCCGGCAAATGGGAAACCGAAGGACGCCGCCAATTATTGTCCTGGGCCTTACCGGTGGCGTTGATATTGCTGTGGCAATTTGCCGCGCGCGCCGGTTGGTTGTCCAGCCGGATATTGCCGGAGCCGCTTGCCGTGTTGAAGGCCGCATGGCGCCTGGCGCTCTCGGGCGAGTTGTGGACCCATCTGGGCGTCAGCGGCGGTCGGGCGGCCATGGGATTTGCGGTTGGCGGCGGCCTCGGTCTGCTGCTTGGTTTATTGACCGGCACCTTCCGTCACGCCGAGACGCTGCTCGATACGACTTTGCAGATGGTGCGCAATATTCCGGCGTTGGCATTGATACCGTTGGTCATTCTTTGGTTCGGCATCGATGAAACGGCGAAGTTGTTCCTGGTGTCGATCGGTGTGTTTTTTCCGATTTACCTGAATACGTTTCACGGAATCCGGTCGGTCGATCGAGGCTTGATTGAAATGGCGCAAAGTTATGGCTTATCCGGCTGGCCCTTGTATCGCGATGTGATTCTGCCGGGCGCCATGCCTTCGATACTGGTCGGCGTGCGCTTTGCGCTAGGGCTGGTTTGGGTACTGTTGATCGTGGCGGAAACGATTTCGGCGCAATCGGGCATCGGCTACATGACGATGAATGCGCGCGAATTCCTGCAGACCGATGTGGTGCTGGTCGGCATTCTTTTGTATGCGTTGCTCGGCAAGGCGGCGGATATATTGGCGCGGGGACTGGAACGTTACTGGTTGCGCTGGCATCCGGCATATCAATGATGGCAATGACAGGAGCGGCGATGCGGATCGATGCACAGGAAATTCAGGCGGTAGCCGACGGACGGGAAAGCAAAGCGCCTGATGTGCGTGGTGTTCGTTTACATATCGAGGATCTATCGAAGATTTACGGCCGGCGCGAGGTGTTGAAAGCTGTTTCGCTCGACATCGCCCCCGGTGAGTTCGTCGCCATTGTCGGACGCAGCGGTTGCGGCAAAAGCACTTTGCTGCGGCTGGTGGCGGATTTGGAACGTCCGAGCGGCGGCGAAGTAAGGTTCGATGCAGCGGCGGCACGGAATGGGCAACCTGAAATTCGCATCATGTTTCAGGAATCACGCTTGCTGCCATGGAAGCGCGTGGTCGATAACGTCGCGCTCGGCTTAAGCTCCAGCAGGGCGGACAAGGCGATTAAAAAAGGCGGCGGCATTGCGCTGAAGGCCTTGCAGCAAGTCCGCCTGCAGGATCGGGCCGGCGAATGGCCTGCGGTGTTGTCTGGCGGACAGCGGCAGCGCGTGGCGCTGGCAAGAGCGCTGGTGCACGATCCGGAGCTGCTGTTATTGGACGAACCTTTGGGCGCGCTCGATGCGCTGACGCGGATCGAAATGCAGCAACTGATCGAGTCGCTGTGGCGTGAACGCGGGTTCACTGCAGTGCTGGTGACGCACGATGTGCAGGAAGCCGTGGCGCTGGCCGATCGCGTGGTGCTGATTGAAGACGGTGCAATTACGCTGGATATGCCTATCGATCTGGCACGCCCGCGGCTGCGCGGCAATCCCCGCTTTGCGCAGCTCGAAGAAGCGATTTTATCGAGGGTATTGCGTCAACCGGTGAACGCATCCGACGACCGGCCCGGCGCTGCGCGTGATGAGGACGCGTGGCAGAAAACATTTGCACAGGTGCGCTGGGCGATTTAAGGCACGGACTGGCATTTTACGGATTCAGGATTTTCAAGCGCATTTTTTCAACCGGACTACAAGGAGCAAGTCATGACGATTCAAGCGATTAATGTACGTAACCAGTTCAAGGGCAAGATCAAGGCGATCATAGAAGGATCCGTGGTCTCGGAAGTGGATGTCGAAACGCCGGCCGGCATCGTCACCTCGGTCATCACGACGCGGTCGGTCCGGGATCTGGGGCTGGTGATCGGTAGCGAAGTCGTGGCTTTGGTGAAAGCGACCGAAGTATCGATCGCTAAAATCTGAGGCTGGCAATCGCGATGTCTCTGGATGAAAACATGACGATTGCCGGCGGTTTTCCCGCTCTCGAACAGTATCTTGCGCGCCTGCACGCAAGGGACGGTACCGAAGCCGCCACCAAGCTTCGGCTGGATCGGACGGGGCGGGCGCTGGGGTCGTATTTTCATGCGACG
>DASYCG010000117.1:0-11203 GCA_036500325.1 Herbaspirillum sp.
AGTCAACAGACCTGTTTTTTCAATGGTGCGCTTGAAGCGACGCATGGCGACTTCGAACGGCTCGTTTTCTTTAAGGCGGATTGTGGTCATGTATTTCGAACCGGTTAGTTAATTGGGAAAGGCGCGATTGTACCAGAACAGTCTATTCAATGGAAGCCGCAAAGGGGTTTCATCCGGTTTTGTCGTAAATTTGCCAAATCGACAGGCAAACCGACCGTCAAATTCAAGCAAACGACAGCCCCGCGGCACTCCCGGAAGCCCAGGCCCACTGAAAATTGTAACCGCCCAGCCAGCCCGTCACATCCACCGCTTCGCCAATGAAATACAGTCCAGGCACTTTATTGACCATCATGTTTTGCTGCGACAACTCACGGGTATCGACGCCGCCCATGGTGACTTCCGCCTTACGATAGCCCTCGGAACCGCTCGGCGTCACCCGCCACCGGTTCAGCGTTTCACCCAGCCGCCGCAACAGCTTGTCCGGCATATCGGCCGCCCTGGCGCTGTGGTCGAACTGATTTGCCAGCAGCCAGCCGTCGGCCAGCCGCGCCGGCATCCATTGCGCCAGCACGTTGCCTAAATTCTTCTTCAGCGTGCTTTTGCCTTCAATCAAATAAGCCGCGACATCGATTGCCGGCAGTAAATTGATCTCCAGCGGCGTGCCCGTTTGCCAGAAACTCGATATCTGCAGGATGGCCGGCCCCGACAAGCCGCGATGGGTAAACAACAAGTCTTCCAGAAAGTAGCCGCGTTCTTTCTTGCTGCCGGTTTCAACTTCCACTTCCAGCGCAATGCCGGCCAGCTCGATCAGCGATTGCCAGGCCGCCGAATCGAAGGTCAGCGGCACCAGGCCGGGGTGCGTTTCAACCAGCTTCACATCGAACTGCCGGGCGATGCGGTAAGCAAAATCGGTAGCGCCGATCTTCGGAATCGACAACCCCCCGGTAGCGACAACCACATTCGCCGCCTGCAGGACGCCGTTGTCGCTGTCGATGCGAAATGCTTCGCCATTCTTGCCGATGCCTTGCACCCCGCAACCCATGCGCCACTGCACGCCGGCCTGATCGCACTCGGCTTTCAGCATGGAAATAATGTCTTCCGCCGAGTTGTCGCAAAACAATTGCCCCTTGTGCTTCTCGTGATAGGCAATGCGGTAGCGCTTGACCAGGCTCAGAAAATCCTGCGGCGTATAGCGCGACAGCGCGCTTTTGCAGAAATGCGGATTACGCGATAAAAAGTGTTGCGGGCCGGCATTGATATTCGTGAAGTTGCAGCGCCCGCCGCCCGAGATGCGGATCTTTTCCGCCAGCTTGGTCGAGTGATCGATCAGCACCACGGCTTTACCCTGGCGGCCTGCCGCAGCCGCACACATCAGGCCGGCCGCGCCGGCGCCGATGACCGCAACGTCGAATTGTTTTGTCATAGCAGTACCTGTTTTGCCTATTGGCCCATCCACAGCGCCGACGACAAACGCATCATATCGTTGAGCGAACCGCGCTTGGCAAAAGTCTGGCGCAGCCAGCCGGCATCGCCGCCGCGTTCGTTGACGAAACCGCGCAGATGCTGCAGGGTCATGCTGTCGGCCTCGTTCTGCACATACGGCTCCAGCAGTGTCAATTGCGCCTGCAAATGGTCGAGCAGCGGCAGCTTGGATGAACTGCGCGGGTCTTCGCGATGCAAGGCGATCATGCCGTCCAGTCCGTAACGGCTCGCTTCGAAACGATTGTATTGGTACAGCAGATAAAAATCCGGCGTGATTTCAAACGGCCGCTCGGTCAGAATCCAGCGCGCGAGCAACTGCGCATAACCGCCCAGATAAGCCGCATGTTCGATCGTCAGCGGCGTGTCGCACACCCTGATTTCCACCGTGCCGAATTCCGGCTTGGGCCGGATATCCCAATAAAAATCTTTCATGCTCCCGACGATTTCCATGCGCAGCAATTCGTCGTAATAAACTTCGAATGCCGACCATTCCGTCAACACCGGCGCAGTGCCAGACAACGGAAACGCGCGCACCACATTGCTGCGCGATGACGCAAACCGCGTATCGGCGCCTTGATAAAACGGTGAGGCGGCAGACAGCGCAATGAAGTGCGGAATAAAACGCGAGAACGCATGCGTCAGATACAGCGCATCGTCGCCATTGGCCACGCCGATATGGATGTGCTGGCCGAAGACGGTAAACGTCTTGGCCAGATAACCGTATTTTTCATACAGATGGTTAAACCGTTCACTGGGCGTAATGCGCTGCTCGTGCCATTGCTGAAACGGATGTGCGCCGCCGCCGGAGACGTCGATATTCAAATGTTGCGCGCCCTTGTTCAAGGCCGCGCGCAACACTTTCAATTCTTCAATCAGTTGATCGACACGCGTGTTCACTTCGGAATTCAATTCGATCATGCCCTGCGTCATCTCAAGCTTGACCTGATTTTGCAAGGCGCGCGGCTGGATCCATGTCAGCAAATCCACGGCATCGCTGGCGAGGTTGTAATTGCGCCGGTTCACCAATTGCAGTTCAAGCTCGATGCCCATCGTGTACGGCGTCGAAGCGGTGAACGGCAAAATACCTGCTGCGCTTTGCACAGGCGATCCGGTTGCCTCGGCCGATCCCATCGATTCAGCCCCCACAGGATTCTGCGATATCTGTGTCGTCATTCGCGCCCACTTTCACCTGATTTCAACAAAGCAAATTGCACTACGATCGGACCGCACAATTCCAGCACGATCAGGCAACCGGCCAGGAGCGGCATCATCGCGGCGGTGGTATGCGGATACAAGCGCCCCAGTGCCTGCATCAGGCCGACGCCTGCCTCGGTCATCGGCAACGTACCCAGCGCAATCAAACCCGCCTGCGACCATTTCATGCGCGCCACGCGTGCAAATATGAACACGCCGCCGGCCATCGCCACAAACCGGGCGCCGATCAACACCAGCACGGCAATACCGACCGTACTCAGATCGGATAAACGAATCGACGCGCCGACCGCAACGAACAGCATCACGATGAACAACTCATTGGTGGCGCCGAATTCCAGTTCCATCAGGTCGAACCGGGAATCCAGATTTTTCGACAAGATTGCAAACGCCAGCATGGTCAGCAATACCGGCAGATTCAGCGCATGCGCCGCGCCGGTGGCCAATGCCATGACGGCGATCACCAGCACGAACTGGCGCGCACGCTGGCGTCCCAGCAATCGCGCCAGCGGCATCATCAGCAGATAGGTGGCATACGCCAACAAAAAGGAACCGCCGATGGCGTAGATCGCATGCCCGATCAGGGTCCAGATCGAGGTGCCCTTTTCACTGACCACGACCGGCAGCAGCGTATAAACCGCCAACAGCGCGACCACATTATTCAATGCCGTCATGACCGCCAGGCGCCGCGTGACCTGGCCTTCTGCACGCAAATCGCGCAACACGACCAGGACGACAGCAGGCGCGGAAGCAATCGAAAAGACGCCCGCCATCATGGCGACGATGTGCGCGGTTCCCAACCATTTCAACGTTGTACTGACAAATGCGAAACACAATATGGCAGAAGTCAGCACGGTCGCCAGCAGCCATTTTTCACGGCGCAACCAGCCGACGTCGACATAGCGGCCAAGCTGATACACCACCAGCGCAACAGCAATATCGGCAAAAATATTCAGCGATTCCAGTACGTCGCCGGTAATGACATTCAAGCATCCCGCCCCGAGGATGAAGCCCACAATCAGATAACCAGTAATGCGCGGAACCCAGTGGGTTTTTGTAACGATGTAGCCGCCGATCAAACCGAACAGCAATAAGCTGCCGAACAAGAGCAACGCATTCCAATGCAGGGATTGGCCGAGCATAAAAGACGGAAGAGACCAGTCCATAGGCTCCCTTAAAATCGAATGAATCATTTGAAAATGCAAAATTCGAATAACGCGCGATGCGCTAAAGCGATCTTGCTTGCGACGCGTCAAACCTGAGAAGGTTCGTCAGCCGTCATTTCATGGCAGCAAGGTGCAATGAGCCCAGATAATACACGGAAGCACCGGGAAAGAGGCATTGCATCTGTTGTGCTTCATTCAACAAGTCGCCGATCCCTACGCCGGCCGCGCAAGCTATTCCCACAACTGCCCATCAACTGTAATCAAAGCGGTACGTATTGATTTCGCCGGCCAGACAGCCTGCAACGCGGCGCGGTAAGTCATCAACTGCGCGCGATAATCCTCACGCTCGCTGTCCAGCAGATTCCGCTTGTAATCCAGAATCCAGACTGCGTCGGCAAGTTCCACCACCCGATCCAGGCGCAGCAAAGCGCCATCGATCACGATCTCCATTTCACTGCGCGCCTGCAGATACTGCGCAGGATCGAAGAATCGCCGCAGATGCGTTTGCGCCAGCATCGTTACCGCCTGCTGCCGCACGGTTTGCGCCATCGGCAGCGGGCATGGCAACCAGCGCGCGATCGCTGTTGCATCCGGTATCGTCAACGGCCATTGCGTCTGCTGGCAAAGCCGCTCCAGCAAGCCATGCAAAGCGATGCCTTCTGCAATCGCGTCGGCCCGCGCAGCATCGGGCAGATCGTCATCCGGGCTCTCGACAATTAATGCCGACGCCGGCACTGCCGCAAGCGGCAACAGCGGCGGCGCAAATACCGGCAGTGAAAATTCCGCCGATTCCAGCGCAAGCACCGAGCGTCCGAGCGCATCGCCATCCTGCTCCGGAGCGGCCACCGGCAACGCCAACGCCAATTGCGCACCCGGCGACGCCAGTTGGCGATTAGCCTCGCTGACTTGCGCCAATACTGCGACCGCTTCAGCTTCACCGGTATCCGGCGGCAAATCATGCGCGCCCAGCAAACGCGCATACCAGCCGTTCGGCATCAAGCCGCCGCTGCGCTTATCTTCAACGCCGCTGACGACCAATAACTGTTTGGCGCGCGTCAGTGCGACATAGAGCAAATTCCAGTCTTCCTGCTCCTTGAATTTCGCCTCCGCTTCAAATAACTTGTCACGTGAAACGCCACGCTGGCTGACGCGCCCGAACGCCGAAAAATGCGTCGGCGCTTCTGCATCCTGCGGCCAGTCGCACAAAATACCGGCATCGTCGCGTGCCGGTTCGCTGTGATTGGCATCGAGCAATACCACGATCGGCGCTTCCAGTCCTTTGGCGCTATGCACCGTCAAAATCCGCACCGCATCTGCTGCCGCATCGATATTGGCTTCGTTCGGTGCATCGCGCTCCGCGTGCCGCTGCAAAGTGCGCAACGCGTCGATGAATTTCGGCAGGCTGGGATAACGGCCGGCATCCAGCGCCAGCGCGAGTTCGACGAACGCGTGGATATTGCCGATTGCCTGGCTGCGCGTCAATGCGGAAGCCGCCTGCGTATACCGTTCGATCAAAGCGCCCTCATGCAAAATCACATCCAGCAGATCGTGCACCGGCAAATGCGCGGCGACATCCAGCCAGCGCTGCAGCAAGCCGGTTGCGCGCTGCAACGCCGGCGAAGCCGGCGCAGGATGCGCGGCCTGCATGGACAGCAAGCGCTGCCACCAGCCTTTTTCGGTGCGCTGCGCCAACGCAATCAAATCATCATCCGAAGCGCCGACGATCGGGCTTTTCAATACATGCGCCAACGCCAGCGAATCGCCCGGCGTCGTCAGGAAAGTCAGCAACGCGATCAGATCGGCAATTTCCAGCGACTCCAGCAAGCCGCCTCTTTTATCGGATACGAACGGAATACCGGCTGCGCGCAAGGCAGCTTCATACGCCGGTAAATGCTTGCGCTTTTTGACCAGCAACATCACGTCCGACCACGCCATATTGCGTGTCCGGCGGCCCTCGTTGATCGTCACATCCTGACGTGCGCGCAACAAGGCCAGCGCCACCGCCCGTCCTTCGTCGCGCCGTCTCGCATCCTCTTCTTCGTCACGCGCAGAGGTCAAAGGATTGCGCCAGCGCGGATCGGCGGCCGATGCAAATTCAGATTCGTCCTCAGACGCAAATTCCGATGCGGACGATGCCATCGGCAGCGCCGCGACCAACGGCAGGCGCCATACCGCGCCGCCTTCTTCACCCAAGGTCGTCTGCGCCGCATAAATCGGATTTCCGGCGAAACTGCGATTGAGCACTTCGACAATCGCCGTCGCATTGCGGCGCGTTTGATTGGCGCGCAACATGGTCGCGCCGCGCGCCTTGAGCAATTCGCGCGCGGCGATAAAGACACGCGGTTCGGCACGGCGAAAACGGTAAATCGACTGCTTCGGATCGCCCACGATAAATACCGAAGGCTGCGCCGCATCGCCGCCGTAAGCGTCCAGCCAGGCGCGCACGATGCTCCATTGCAAGGGATTGGTATCCTGGAATTCGTCGAGCAGAATATGTTTATAGCGGGCATCGAGGCGGCTCTGCAGATACGCCGCGCTTTCGCTGTCGGTCAGCAGCCGATAAGCCTGCCACTCCAGATCGGCGAAATCGACCACGCGCTGGGCCGCCTTCAACGATTGATAAATATCCAGGTAAGCGCCGCCGGCGATAAATAAAGCCTGGTTCATTTCCAGCATCAACGGCTCCGCGCTGCGCCGTAAAATTTTCTGCAGATGCTTGGCCAATGCAGCGAACTCATCATCGAACGCAACCAATGCCGTCGAAATCTCGGCGCCGTAATGCTGTTCCAACGCCTTCTTGATACCCGCATTCGTCGCCTTCCCGTTGGCGCGCGGCTTTCCCTTGTCGTCGAAAAACTGATTCGCCAAGGCCATGAAATTATCGATACCGGCGCCGGCAGTCAACGCGCTTTCAATCGCCACTGCCCGCTTTTGATTGGTGGCCGTCCCCTGGCCCAGCAGACGCGTCACTTGGTCGATTCTGGCGATGATTTCTGCGTCATCCCACAAGCTCAGGCGCGCATCCCATTCGCCGTCGGCGCCGGCCAGTTCGCGCAGCATTGCCATGGCATCGCCGGAGGCGGATGTAGCCCACCATTCGGCGCGTTTATCGATAAACGCTTCCAGCAGTTTGCCGGCATTGCTGTCGCCGACGATTTCGTACAAAGTCAGCAATGCCTGCTTGACTTCTGCCTGCCCGTTTTCACTGGCCGCCTGCATGAACTGGCGATAAGCATCAGCCATCAATTCACCGGTTTTTTCGGTCAGGGTATAGCCGTGCGGCACACCCGAGGCCAACGGTGCGATCTGCAGCAAGCGTGCGAACCAGCTATGAAAGGTATCGATGGACAAGCGCTGTTCGCCGCCCAATATCTGCGCATATAAGCCGCGCGCCAACGGCGCAGCTTGCGGCAAATCATGCTCGGCTACGCCGCGTTCGCGCAGCAATGTTTTTACCTCCACATCGGAGCCCAGCGCCAACTCTTCCAGCAGACTCATCAGGCGTTCGCGCATTTCCTGCGCCGCCTTGCGTGTGAACGTAATCGCCAGCAGTTCGGAAGCCTGTGCGCCGGCCAGCAGCAAGCGCAACATGCGCGCCACCAACAGCCAGGTCTTGCCGCTGCCGGCGCATGCTTCCACCACGACCGAACGATGCGGATCGCACGCAGCGTTGGTGAAGGCCTGTGCCGCCACCGGCCGGTTGTCGATCTCGTAGGCGACCGGCGGCTTTTCAACAGGCATTTCAATAGGCGTTTCAAGATTCATATCATTGCTCATAACCAGGCCCCCTTGCGGCACAGCCCGCGCACATCGCAATACTGGCAAACCGATTCGACCCCATTGGCCGGCAACGGCGCATCATGCGCCACCGAGCGCATCTGCGACTTCATCTGCAATTGCAAAGTACGCTGCAGCGTCACGTAATCCGGCACATCTTTCGGCGCCTCCACCACGCCGGTCTTGTCGGCTTCCAGCGTGACGTACTGCGCGTTATCGACCGGTAGCGCCGACAGTAATCCGTAGAATGCCAATTGATGATCTTCGCCTTCGCGCAATTTTCTGCGCAGCGCATCCCGATTGCCGGTTTTGTAATCCAGCACCAGGCGTGCGCCATCGTCGTGTTCATCGATGCGATCGATACGTCCATGCAAAATCATCTCGCCGTCGGCCCAGGTCAGCGGCTTTTCAAAAGGCTGCTCGCCGAACACGAATTGCCACCCTTCGGCTTCGTGCGCGTTGGCCCATTCCAGATACGGCGTCATGACTTTTTGCCAGCGCATGTAATAACCCAGCGCGGATGGATGCGTTTTCAGTTCCTCGGCAAATACCCGCTCCGATATCTCGCTCAGCAATGCGGCGCGATCGCCAACAGGGATCGGCATCGACGTCGCTGCATCGCGTAACGCTTCGTGATAATCGGTCAGGATGCGATGCAGCCAATCGCCGTAGTCGCGTTTCTCCGGCATGTCGCTGAACTCATCGAGCACATTCAATCCCAACATGCGTTTTGCGAAGAATTGATATGGGCAGGCCACAAAACTGTTGTAACCGCTGGCCGACAATTTCTGCGGCAGCAAGGCGCCGGCGGATGGCGCCGGCATCTGCGCGGCGATCGGCTGCAAGCTGCGCAGCGGTAAATCCGCTCGGTGCAGCGGCAATGGCGGCTGTCCGGCCAGAGCCAAGGTCAGTTGCAATCGCTCGATCCACGGACTGAGCGGATTGGGCTCGCCATCCTGATGCGTCTGCCAGCACAGCACCACCTGCTCGTGGCTCAATAATAATTCCGCCAGATCGCGCAATTGCTGTTGCTGGCGCGTTGCACGGGTCGCCAATCCCAATTCATGCCGCACCGCATTCGAAAAGAACAAGGTTTCCTGGGCCTGCGACGGCAAATGTTCGGCATCGGCGCCGATCACCAGCACGGCATCGAAACGACGCAGACGCGAACCGTTGAGCGGCAGCATCACCACGCGGCGGTCGCGTATCGGCGGCATGAAAGTCACCGCATCCATTTGCAATCCGACGAAAGCGCGCCACTCGGCAAACGAAAAAGGCGCACCCAAGGCCGCCGCGCCGTGCTCGATTTCCTGCAGCATCTGCAGCAGCATGCGGCCGGCTTCATCCGTACCCAAAGCTTGCCGCACACCCAGCGCGTCCAGCATGGACAAGGTCAGTGCGCTCCACTCCGGCAGGGATTTATTGCGCGCATTCAATTGCTGCGTCTGATCCGCCAGCCGCCGCACCAGCGCCTGCGCTTCGGGATGTCGCTGCAACGCATTGCAGACCGCATTCCAGCCGCCCGGCACATTGGCGCGGCGCCAGGCCAGTTCGATCGTCATCAAATGGTCGGCTTTGTCCGCCACCTCGGCGAAGACATAAGGCGATTTCAACAGATCCAGCAAGGTTTTGGTATCGCCGTTAGACGTGATGGCGTCGAAACAGGCCGCCAATGCGGAAGCGGCGCGCGTGGTCGATAATTTCCAGCCGGTTTCATCGGCTATATAAATAGCGGCCCGTTCCAGCAAGGCACGTATACGGCGCGCCACCATCCGATCCTGCGCGACGATGGCGATGCGGCTCTTGCCGGCCTGCAGCCAATCGATAATCGTTTGCGCGCCCTGCACCGCAATGTCTTCCAGACCGTCGGCCTTGCAAATGGACAGACCGGCGGGTGCGGCGATGGCGGCCTGCGGCGCACCGGAATCCGGCGTCGGCATTGCCACCGATTCGCCCAGTTCGCTCCATGCCGCGGCATACAAGGGAGGCACATGGCGCCAGTCCAGCGTGACCGGCAATACCGGGCAACGCTCGCCGTACCTGCGCAGGAAGTCGGCCTCGGCTGGCGTGGTCTGTGCCGGCGCAAACCAAATCAACGGCGCCGTCGCGTTCGCCGCGAGTTGCAGCATCTGCGCAAAATGCTGTGCGAAAGCATCGCTGGCGTCGAGTTGGCTGCGCCAGATCGACCACACCAGTTGCGCCTCGTCCGACAGCAAGGCGCGCGCGGAAGGCGGCAATTGCGCCAGCGCAGCCTCCCAGCGGGCTTCGGCGCCTTCGGGCGCTTGCTGCATTGCGGGCAACAAAGCTTGCGTCAGCTCGTCCGACAATGCAAGCAGGGTCTGCGCCAGCGGCAGCAGATCCGCATTGCGGCGCGCGCCGAACATCTTCTTGAGCCAACCATGCTGGCGCAGCTCTGCATACAGGCGCATCAGCCGTTCGCTTTCATGCGCGGGCAGGGGCACGAGCGAACCCGCAACCGGCGCCTGCAACGCCAGCCAGTTATCCAGTGTGCAGATCGCCGGCGCAATATAAGCAGCGCCCGACAATGCCTGGCTCAAGGCCTGTTGCAGATATTGCGCGTGCGCAAAAGCCGGCACCACAATCCGCAATCCGGAAAAATCCCGTGTTCCAGGCGCGATCAGGCCCAACGCTTCACAGCGGCGGAGCAAGGTTCCGACGGTTTCCGGCCAAAAAGATGCAGAAGGTGAAATCGATAAAGCGGGATGCAGCATGCAGGCTCGTCAGTGTGGTGAATTGCCCCCATTTTATGCGAGGCTGCCGTTGAGCAAGCAGCAAATCACACGGCGTCTGAAAATGGGTTATTATTTGCAAAATATTAAGCGCAAAATATTAAGCCGAGGCAGATAGAGACATACCGGAATCGTCTGAAAACCGGCCTGAAGAAACCGGCCAGAGGAAATAACTAATACGGCAATTGATACAACCAATGCAATCACAAGCAAAATAATTCTTGAATTTGCGCCCGGTGTCTCCAATTGCTTACTGTAATTCCCCGGCTTAAAACCATTTTTTCGAGCTATTTGACGAACTGCTAACCCAACCCTGACTAAACCTGATTCACTGAACCATTCTCCTCAGTGCTAGGAAACCATAATGAGCGAACACATCAAACATATTACCGATGCATCTTTTGACGCAGATGTCCTGAAATCGGATCAACCCGTGCTGGTCGATTTCTGGGCCGAATGGTGCGGTCCTTGTAAGGCGATCGCCCCGATCCTGGAAGAAGTCGGCAAAGAATATTCGGGCAAATTGCAGATCGCCAAGCTGGACGTCGATGCAAATCAGGCGATTCCCGCCAAATTCGGCATTCGCGGCATTCCAACCCTGATTCTGTTCAAAAACGGCGAAATGGTTGCACAAAAAGTCGGTTCGTTAGCAAAAGGTCAATTAACTGCTTTCATCGACGGTAATATTTAAGGTAATATCTGCGGTGATACGCTCGTATCACCGCATTTTTTCATTCGGTTCACTTTTCGATTTACTTCAACCGACTACACCACGCTTTCCCCTCCCCCACCATTTATCTCCCATCCCGGGACACT
>DASYCG010000118.1:0-2773 GCA_036500325.1 Herbaspirillum sp.
GCGGCATCGCATTCGAAAACCCAGGTCGACTTCATCCCGACGATGAGTCTTGGCATTCCCGGCGATGCGGTGATGGCGCTGATTCTGGGTGCGTTGCTGATCCAGGGCATTCAGCCCGGTCCGCAGTTGATTACCGAACATGCCGATCTGTTCTGGGGCCTGATCGCCAGCTTCTGGATCGGCAATGTGCTGCTGATCATCCTGAATATTCCGCTGATCGGGATCTGGGTCAAACTGCTGCGCGTACCTTATCGCTACCTGTTTCCATCTGCTTTGTTCTTTATTGCGGTGGGCGTCTACAGTACCAACAACAGCCTGTTTGAAATCGGCGAAGTGCTGGTATTCGGTGTGGCCGGCGCGATATTCGTCGCATTGAAATTTCCTGTGGCGCCGATTCTGCTGGGCTACGTTCTGGGGCCGATGGTCGAGGAAAATTTCCGGCGCGCGGTATTGCTGTCCCGTGGCGATTTGATGGTCTTTATCGATCGTCCGATCAGCGCGGCATTCATCTCCGTCTCCGCATTGCTGATTTTGGCGCAGATGTTTTTTGCAGCCCGCGGCGCACTGAAGAAACGAAAATCCGCGGGGCTAAGGCCGACGATGGCCAGTGGCATGCCGGTGATTGAAGAAGATTGATTTTGTTTTGCGATAGTTGAATATTGTTGGTTGCCGGTTGAAAAAGGGGTCCGTTTTTTTCGGGCCCTTTTTTTATTGACAACAGTAACAGCGAAGAACTTGAATCTGCTAAAAGAGATCTGCACAAGTCATGCCGTTAAGGCGCCGTCGGGTGAAATGTGGCGGGCTGTTGTACTCCGTTCGTGTCCCTGATCGAACAGGCAATCACCGTAAAACGTTATTAAAAAGAAAGGTAAGGTATTATCTGGCGGGTTGTCTCGTGCCAAAATAAAAGTACTTCATTCCTGCCAAAAAATCATGGAACCAACGCTCCTATCCAATACCGATCCGGCTACGCTTCACGACGGGCGGCGCAGTACATTGGTCAGCGTGGCCGTCAATATTGCGTTGACGGTTGTGCAGGCGGCTGCAGGTATCTATAGCGGCTCGCAAGCCTTGGTCGCCGATAGCATTCACTCCCTATCCGATCTGATCTCCGATTTTGTGGTGTTGTTTGCCGGTCATCACAGCCGCAAGGCAGCCGATGCCGACCATGCATACGGCCATCGCCGTTATGAAAATGCAGCTTCTCTGATTCTCGGTGGTTTGCTGCTATTGGTGGGCGCCGGCATGCTGTGGTCGGCAGCGCAGAAGATTCAGGCGCCGCACGGCGGCGAACCGGTACACGCGCTGGCGTTATGGATTGCACTGACCGCGCTGGTGATCAAGGAAAGCCTGTTTCGCTACATGTTTGCGGTGGCCACCAGACTGCGTTCCAGCATGTTGATGGCCAATGCTTGGCATGCCCGATCGGATGCCGCGTCGTCGCTGGTGGTGGCGTTGGGGATCGGCGGCAATCTGCTTGGTTTTACCATGCTCGATCCGATTGCGGCATTGATTGTCGGTCTGATGGTATCGCGGATGGGTCTCAAATTTTTCTGGAATGCGCTGCAGGATTTGATGGACCGCGCGGTCTCGCTGCAAGAGTCGGAAGCCATCGAACAGACGCTGCGCGATACGCCCGGCATCCTGGGCGTTCACGATTTGCGGACACGGAAAATGGGGGATCTGATCAGTATCGATGTGCATCTGGAAGTGAATGCGCTGCTGACAGTGGCGCAAGGCCACGAAATATTGGAGGCTGCCGAACAACGCGTCAGGGCGCAGCACGATGTACTGGATGTGATGACGCACATGGACCCGCTCTGGATCGACCCGGAGCGTATGGCGCCGGCGGTGGCCTCTTCTTAGAATCGGCGGCAAAGATTCGACGTCCCTGCTAACATGCAAAACCTTTCACTTTGACTGGAGTCCTTATGCCCTCATCCACACCGCGTGTCGCCGATCATCCGATCGATCCCCAATTCTTGAACCGTTGGTCGCCGCGTGCGTATACTGATGAGGAAATCAGCGAGGAAACCGTTCACACCTTTCTGGAAGCAGCGCGCTGGGCGCCTTCATCAGGCAACTCTCAGCCTTGGCGTTTCGTCTATGCGCGTCGCGGTACGGCGCATTGGAATACGCTGTTGGGCCTGCTCAACGAGAGCAATCGCAACTGGGCGAAAAATGCATCGGTATTGTTCGTGATTATCTCGAAAGATACTTTCGCCGGACCGGACGGTCAGGAAAAGCCTGCGATTTGCCATACATTCGATACCGGTTCGGCATGGGCCTATCTGGCGCTTCAAGCCAGTTTGTCCGGATGGCATGCGCATGGCATGGCGGGTTTCGATCGGCAAAAAGCGGTGGTCGATCTGGGCATCCCGGCGGGTTATACGGTTGAAGCGGCGGTTGCTATCGGCAAGCTGGGCGACAAGGCAACTCTGCCGGAAGCATTGCAGGCGCGTGAACTGCCGAGCCCGCGCAAGCCGGTTAACGCGTTTGCATTTGAAGGACAATTCAAGGTTTGAAAGCGGCGTGAAGACAGGCTTGGAAATCGGATTTGAATTAGTTTTAAATCCGGTTGAAAAACGCTGGAGTTTCAGAACAAGCTTGTATAGAATAGCGAACCTTGAGTAGTAGCAAGCAATGCAGTGTGCTGAATCAGCAAGCCGGAAAGCGCGTTATTACCAGCTGTTTAGGAGTGGTAGTTCAGTTGGTTAGAATACCGGCCTGTCACGCCGGGGGTCGCGGGTTCGAGTCCCGTCCGCTCCGCCAA
>DASYCG010000119.1:0-62934 GCA_036500325.1 Herbaspirillum sp.
GGGCCGTACCCCTCACCCAAATGAACGATTTTTATGGCACTAAAGAAAATCAGTCGACTTCGAACTTTCTTTAAATCCATAAAAGACCGTTCATTTGGGTGAGGGGTGCGGCCCGTGTCGCGTTAAAAAAAAGGCCACCCATGGCACTTAATCAGCCTTGCCTTTTAGGTCAGTTGCTGATCCAGCAGCTGATCGCATAGCGCCATGGTGGCCCGGCCTTCTTCTTCCAGCCAGTTGATAAACGCGTTACGGGCAATGTGGCCATCCGTGGTCGGATCGACGTTGGCGTAGTACGCGCGAGTCTGCACCCCCAGATTGCCGAACGGTGTGCACAGCCGTCCCGCGGCGATGTCGTCGATCACCAGGAAGTAGGGAATCAGAGCGATGCCCAAGCCTTCCATGGCCGCTTGCAGGGTGAAATACATTTGCTCGAAATTGATGGTGGCGAGCGGCTGGATGTGGGAGACGTTCAGATTGGCCATCCATGCATCCCAGCGGTAAGGCTCGGTCGAATAGGTCAGCAGCGTATGAAACGCGATGTCTTCCGGTGTATTGAGCGGATGTTTTTCCAGCAGATCGGGATGGCAGACCGGCAGGATGCTTTCGGTCAGGAAGAAACGCGATGTGGCGGCATCGGGCGGCTCGATGGCGCCCCTGATGGCGATGTCGTATTCCTTGCCGGAGAAATCGACCGGCGACAACGAGGTCACCAGGCGCACCCGAAGATCGAGGTGCCTGCGCTGGAAAGTGGAAAACCTGGGGATCAGCCAACGCAAGGTGAAGGTCGGCGGCGCACTCACCGTCAGCTCGACATTGTTCGCATTCGATACGTTCATCGCCGCCAGGGCAATCCGGTCGAGCGCAGCACTGGATTCGTCGAACAGTTTCTTGCCGGCCGAGGTTAATACCAGATGCGCATTGATACGGCGAAACAGCGCCACGCCCAGCCATTCTTCCAATATCGATACTTGCCGGCTGATCGCGCCATGCGTGACGTTAAGTTCTTGGCCGGCCTTGGTAAAACTCACAAGCCGGGCGGCAGCTTCAAACGCGCGTATCGAGTTGAGTGGAGGAATTTTGCGCATTTTGGCGTGAGCTTTACTGACAAGTCCGTGGCAGGAGCGCCAGTATAACGCGATTTAATTCACAACTTGTGAGATCGGCAATTTTTGCCCGTTGACGGTAATAGGTGCCGATCATGTCCTACAAGGAATCCTACGTCAGCTAGCGCGCTCGTCCTATGGTTGCTTTTGGCGACCGCCGGTAAATTCCATTCAGCGTCATCCGACGGCTAACAAAAAGGGCGGGCCGCCAACGCAAAGGTCCGCTCATAAACATATCGGCATTGGCATTTACAGGAGACCAACATGATCAATCAAGGGTACGGTGCAATCAGCGGGCGGAGCATCGATGCGAGTGCATCGGGCGTTTCATGGGGAGCGATTCTGGCGGGTGCGTTTGCAGCGGCCGCGTTATCGTTCATTTTGATTATTCTCGGCTTCGGCTTGGGATTTTCTGCGATATCGCCTTGGTCCGGCAGCGGTGTTACCGCGCAAACGATCGGCATATCGACTATTTTGTGGATTGCTTTCACGCAAATCGTTGCATCGGCCATGGGCGGTTATATCGCCGGGCGCTTGCGCGTGAAGTGGGCCGCGATACATGGCGATGAAGTCTATTTCCGCGATACCGCGCATGGCTTTCTGGCATGGGCAGTCGCTTCGCTGGCGACGGCTGCATTGCTGAGCAGCGCTATCGGCGGCGTGTTGTCGGGCGGCGCCAAGGTAGCCGGTGTGACCGGTGCGGCCGCCGTCACCGCAGGGGCGGCAGCGCTGCAAGGCGGCAGTGCCGGTGGCATGACTGGAATGAATACCGCCGGATATTCCGGTTATTTCATCGACTCGCTGTTCCGTCCGGCGCCTGCTGCCGGTGGTGCTGCTACGGGTGCTGCGGCATCGGCGGATACTGCCAATGCCGCGGCCGGCAGCAGCACTTCCGGCAGTATGGCGATGAGTGCCGGCATGGGCGCCGATAACGGCAATGCCGCGCCAAATCCGCAGCAACGCGAAGAAGTCACGCGCATTTTTGTGAATGCCTTGCGTAACGGCAGCATGAGCGATGCCGATAAAACCTATGTCGCGCAAGTGCTGGCCAAGCGCAACGGCATAAGCCAGGCCGATGCCGAAAAACGCGTCAACGATACTTACGCTGCGTACAGCAAGGCCATTACCGATGCGCAAAATAACGCCAAGGTTGCGGCCGACAAGGCGCGCAAAGCTGCCGCCTATGCCTCGCTTTGGATGTTCGTGGCGCTGCTGTGCGGCGCATTCGTCGCCAGTCTTGGCGCTACCTTCGGCGGCCGCCAGCGCGATCGGGTGGTTCTGATCGATGACGAAACCGGCAATACAGGCAGCCCCGGCAATAATACCTACACAGCAACCCATACAACTATCTAGGAGAACACTATGCGCTCACTTCTATTGCTGTTCTTAGGCGTTCCGATCCCTATCATCATTTTGATCGCGCTGTTCTCTCATTGATTTTGCATTGATTTCGCGTTGATTAATGCGGTAATCCATTAATCGGCATGCAATCGCCGAAGCCGCCGCCGCAGGTATCTGCAGCGGCGGCTTTTTCATTTTCGGCGGGACATCATTCATGTTCCGCTCAGCTTAAAATTATTGAGATTTTTCCGGCCCTTTCTCGAAACGGTTTATCAGGTCACGAACCCTTCCTCTGCCGGCCGAGACACTTCTTGGCAACGCCGGGGCGATGCCTTGAATGCCGGTTTCTTCGGCCGGTTCGGCCTTGCCGAAAACCACCTTGACCGGCGCTGCTCCAGGTACAACGCGATTGAAATGCGGCTGCAGTGTGCGCAGGCGCCGCAGTTGACTTTCCAGCATGGCAGCCTTGCGCGTGTCCGCGCGGCGGTTCACGGCCAGGCCATCCAGATAGGTATCCCTGGGGCGGGCCTTTTCTTTCGGCGTCGACACGCTGCTTGCTTCTTCAGCCTTCAGTGTCGTCGGGGCCTGTGGCATCGGTTTCGGCACGCTGACTTTGGCAACGGTTTTTGGCGCCAATTCGCTGCGCGGTTTTTCTGCCGCAAATGTCGTCAGAATTTGCGGCGCCGGTTTTTGTGTGCGAAATTCAGGGCTGATGCCGATGCCGATGCTGATGCTGAGGCCTCGGCCTGACGCAGCTTTGGTCTCCTTTTCTTCCATACCTTTTTCCAGCGCGTCGTTCACCTTATCTGTTTCGCGGGACGCCTGGAAATAGCTCGCCTCGCGCATTATTTGAACGACGGTTGTTGAGATTTTCTTAACTGGGTCTGCTGTCCGATTGCCCGCACTGGCTTGCAGTTCCGGCCCACTGCTCAGCGCTTGTTCAACAGGCGCTGCCGGGACCTGCG
Organism: Herbaspirillum sp.; assembly: GCA_036500325.1. Classification (GTDB taxonomy): domain Bacteria; phylum Pseudomonadota; class Gammaproteobacteria; order Burkholderiales; family Burkholderiaceae_D; genus Herbaspirillum. The sequence continues at coordinate 3,410 of DASYCG010000119.1, forward strand.
ACGTCGATTCTGAAGCACCGGTTGTTTGCGCCGTTACAGCTTTCAACGGCGTGCCGACGGGACTATTGTTCGCATCCTGCGCTTCCCCTGAATGTGCCATCGAAGACCAAAATGCCGAGTAAGTTCTGCCTGCCTGTATGTGCTCTTGATGTAAATTCTGCGCCTCCAGCCAGAACGAGGTTTGCCGGTTCGCCCATGCTTGCAGACGCGCTGCGGGCGGGCGCGTATCGGTAGGGACGGCTGCGGGCTTCGGGTGTGACTCCCGGAATTTTTCTTTCCACGCCGTTTTTTCTTTCAGCATTTTTTTTGCCTGAGCAACCGATGCAGCCCGCGTTTTTTTTTGCATGAAGTTTTTGGGATTAATATTTTTTGCGGCATGCTTCTCCTTTCGATCAGCTATTTCTTCCGGACTCAGGTGAAATATTTCGGATTTTTTTATCCCATAAAAGGTCTTTTTGGTTATCGGCGGCAACGCGGCGGACGCCGTGCGTTCTGCAAATGCCTGAGGCGGATGCGTCGGTTTTCCGGCCGCCGGCATATCTGCCCGAGAGCCCCTCGCGCCTCCAAATTGAGACTTTAACTGATCGTGCGAAGCCGCTTTGAACGGTGCCTCCGCGGACCGGGATCCTGTGGAGGATGATGGCGTGCTGTACTGCGAAACGCTGAATAAATTCTTCAGGTTGTTCGAACGGTGGTGATTCGGACGGACTTGCGGAGAATTGGCCGGTACGCCAGGGTTGGAATTTCCGATCTTTGGACAGCCACACATATATAAGCTCCTGAAACGATAGTCGAAAGTCAGCCAGGCAGCGGCCGGAAATGCCTTGCGACTTAATTTAATGGCGTCGGCTGTCTCAATGCTTTGATTGTCCAGCCATGACGATTCGTTTGATATTAGGTGGTGAGGTGAGAGGGAGCCATAAGACCTGTCTGAAAATAAAAATGCCAAAATACACAGTTGTCAACATCTAATGTCGAGCTTTTTTATTTTAGGCAGAATGTAAATTCATGCAACTTACCGGATCATCGGTGTTCTATAAAAAAGAAATTTCCGCTGTCGGCGCTTTCCTGATGAAGGCCCCAAAGGGCCGTGGCGGCATCGTCCGCCTGGAATTTTGAATAACCTGGATCTGCCGAAGTCTGTCCTGGTCTATCCAAATCTATCGTGATCTATCCGAATCTGTCCGGACGTTCTCTTTGAACGTTCATTGAAATCAATCCGGCGTTACTACTATGAGGAGCCTATGCGAGGCCAATTGCAATCCATCGCCTGCACGACATTTATTCTGGGCGTCGCCTCGACCGCCGTGCAAGGCTATGCTGCCGAACCGGGCATAGCCGCGGCGCCATCCGACGGCTTATGTTCCGCCAGCCTCACCATCGATAAGGAAAAGCTGGCTGCGTATGTTTTGAAGCGCTATCCGGTCAGTACTGCTTATCTGTCTTTTGGCGCGCATCCGGCGCCGCTGCAATCGAACCGTGCGTTGCTGCACTGGCTGCTGGCGAAGAGAGCCGCCGAAGCCGGGCAAAGCCAGACGCCGGCGTCCGCCTGCAATGGCGGCGATGCCTGCAACATGGATCGCATTGCAACCGCTATGCAGAACATGCTGGATGGTAAGGATCATCAACTGACGCCTTCCGCAAAGATCGATCCGGAGCATTTTTTCGCGACAGACGATGCCGTTTATCCGGTGCGTTGCGCCGTTGCCGATGCGGCCCCCGATTTATCCGTTCCGACCGCGCCTGTGCTGGCCACGGCGATACCGGCGGCGCCGAATGCCGCACCTGCGCCGGCGCAGCCAAGCTGGATCGACCGGATCCGCGTGCGCGGCAATCCCGATCAGTTGGCGATCGACAAGAGCGATACCAGCGGCTATGCCTCGGTCCAAAAAGCGCAGGTCGATTTTTCCAACGATTCGGTGGCCGGATCGAGAACCAACGACGTGCAGGCATACGCCGGCTATTCCTGGTTGCAATCCTCGTTCGGCGGCAGCGGCAGCACCTATGAGGCGGTTCCGTATGTCGGTTTCAAGCAGAATCGCGTGATAGTGAATGCTGCGGGGGCCACGACCGTCACTACCACCCGCACCAGCGATATCGGCCTGTTGAGCAGCTTCCATTTTGCCCACTTGGGCACGGCCGATGCGGAGGATTTCAACGCACGTCCGGATTATCTGATGGATAGCGAAAACGGCACGCGCCTACTGTCCGCCAACTTTACTTACACCGTCATTCGCAAGGGATGGTTGAACGATTTGATTCCCTTATCCAAGAATGTGTCGGTCAAACCGATTTTCATCGCAGAGAGCAGAAACGGTACTTACATCGATCGCGGCGATGCAACGGTAGCCGCAACGCATCAGGATTTTCTCCGGCTCGGTGCGCAGGCCGGCTTCGCTTTGATCAGCAAAGATCCGCGCATCCCGGTGGATTTCACGGCGACCTATACCGGCCTGGCGGCGCTCGTCGGCTCGCAAGGCATTCATTATGTGAAAGCCGATCTGACGTATAACTTCAACCAGGATCTGGGATTGGTGCTGGATTATTCGAATGGCTTGCTGCCCGATACCGGCGATCGCGAGAAAAAATGGGGATTGGGCGTTGCTTCGAAGTTCTGATACGAAGTTCCGAGATTAAATGAGTGACGTTATCGCGCTAAGCAAGTCCGCAATCGGATAGGGCTTTTGAATAAACAGTGCAATTTCCGGGTGGCGGCTTTTTTCGCTGGGCGGCGTTGCACTGATCAATACGATGGGAATATGGTGGAATGTGGAAGAGGATTTGACGTATCTGGAGAGTTCCAGGCCGTCCATCTTGGGCATCCGCAAGTCGGTTAATATCAGGTCGGGCGCCGTTTTCAACATGGCATCCAGCGCTTCCAGGCCATTGGCAGCTTCGATTACCTGCACGCCGCTCTGACGCAGCACCATCGACATCGCCTCGCGTGTGGCGAGGTGGTCTTCTACGATGAGGATGATTTTTTCGGGTGGTGCGGGAGGTACTTTATGGGCGGATATGGCTTCAGAACGATCAGTGACTTGCGACATGGTGGGCCAAGGATATTTTAATTAGCATTAATCTTATGACAATCCGGGCTCCGTGGGGCATGTCTTACGGGTTTTGCCTGCCCGGCGGGGCAAAATAATCGAAAATATCGTCGGCTTCTTGCCATGGATACAATACACGTCGAATAAAACCTTAAAAGGCAGACCAAATGCATGCAGATTTCTGGCTGGAACGGTGGCGCGACGGACGCACGTTCTTTCATCAAGCCAAGGTAATGCCGTCGCTGCAAAAATACTGGCCGGCACTCGGGGTGCCGGCGGGCAGCCGGGTATTGGTGCCGCTCTGCGGTAAATCGCTGGATATGCTCTGGCTGGCGGAGCAGGGCCTGCGCGTGCTGGGCGTTGAATTGTCACAGATCGCTGCCGAGCAATTCTTTGCGGAAAACGCTTTGCATCCCGAAATCGCCGATTCGGCGTTGGGGCGTCATTATTCGGCCTCCACCGCTACCGCCGATATCGAAATTATTTGCGGCGATATTTTCAAGCTGGATGCCGCGACGCTTGCAAGCTGCACGGCTGTGTACGATCGCGCAGCGTTGATTGCATTGCCGCCGCCGATGCGCGAACCGTATGTGCGGCATGTGTATGGACAGCTTGCCGATGGCTATCGCGGGATTTTGATCACGCTGGATTATGCGCAGGAACAGATGGCCGGTCCGCCGTTTTCGGTTCCAGATGCGGAAGTGCAGGCTTTGTACGCGGGACATTGCGAAGCGGCGATGGCCGATCGACGGGGCATTCTGGACGAAGAGCCGAAATTTGCCGAGCGCGGTTTGAAGAAACTGGAAGAGATTGTTTATCGGATGCAGGGTGTTCGTCAGTAATTATTGGTTGATAGCCCGAGTTCATCGGTCGAGGCGGCATCTGTTTTTCAGATGCCGCCTCTTGTTTTTGGCTAGTTACATGATAAAAACATGTAATTGATGAAAACATATTTATCCTGTAGCATCCGATTACACTAAAAATATAATCAGGAGACTCAGGCTTATGTCACGCCTCATCGATTTTTCGCAGCAAGCAGCAGCGAGCCCCGGTCTCAGCGCCGGCGATGCCGACAGTTGCAATATCGCCGGCCGACTGGAGCGCATTCCGACTTCGGCGTGGCATGTGCGGGCGCGGCTGATTGTCGGCGCCGCTACCTTTTTCGACGCATTCGACATGCTCGCCATTGCCAGCGCGCTGCCGGTTCTGATCAAGCTGTGGCATCTTTCATCGACCGAAATTGGCGCGCTGATCGCCACCGGTTTCATGGGCCAGATCGTGGGCGCGGTGATATTCGGCTGGCTGGCGGACCGCATCGGCCGGGTGCGCGCGCTGCAATACAGCATCCTGATTTTCTCGGTCATGGCGGTGGCGTGCGCCTTTTCGTGGAGCTATTCGTCGCTGCTGACGTTCCGGGTCATCCAGGGCATCGGCATCGGCGGCGAAGTGCCTATCGCGGCAAGTTATATCAATGAGCTGACGAAAGCGCACAAGCGCGGGAAGTTCGTGCTGCTGTATGAGATGGTGTTCAGCATCGGCGTATTGGTGGCGGGCTTCATCGGCGCGTGGCTGGTGCCCAGTTTCGGCTGGCAGTCGATCTTCCTGGTCGGTGTGGCGCCGGCGCTGGTCGCCTTGTATATGCGGCGCTCGCTGCCGGAGTCGCCGCGCTGGCTGGCGTCCAAAGGCCGTTTTGCCGAGGCCGATAAAGTGGTGTCCGAGATCGAGGCGTTCACATTGAACGCGGGCCTGCCGCTGCCGCCGGCGCGGCAAATTGCGACGATCGCAACGCCGAAAGCGCGCGCCGTCGAATTGCTTGGGCCGACTTATCTGCGGCGTACTTTGTCGGTATGGGCGCTGTGGTTCAGCGTTTATTTCGTGACTTACGGCACCATCACGTGGCTGCCGACCATTTACGTTTCGATCTTCAAATTCGATCTGCGCACGGCGCTGATTCTTTCCGCCTTCAATTCGATGGTCAGTTTTCCTGCCAATTTCGTGTTGGCGTTCATCATCGACAAGATCGGTCGCCGCAGATGGTTTGTCATCGGCCTAACGCTCGGTGCGCTGCCTTTGATCGCGATCTGGTTTTGCGGCACAGAGAACCATACCCTGGTCATCGTTCTCGCGGCCTTGAGTTATATGTTCGTCGGGCCGAGTTGTTCGGCCTGTTATTTGTACACCCCGGAGCTTTATCCGACGCGCCTGCGGGCGGTGGGCTCCAGCATCGCCACGGTTTGGCTGCGCATCGCATCGTCGATCGGCCCGATTGCAGTCGGCGTGATTCTGGTCCATTTCGACTATCGCTCGGTATTCCTGATGTTCGGCTTGATTTCCTTATGCGGCGCAACGGCGATCGGCCTGTTCGGCGAAGAAACCAGCGAGCGCGTGCTGGAAGAACTATCCCCCTGAATTACAAAATTTTGACCACGTATTTTTGTCTTTAATTCGCCCTTTATTCGTCCTTAATCATATGGAGACTTGTCATGCCGATGACCGATGCACAACGCAAGAATATTTCGCATAAATTCTACACAGCCCTGGTGCTGCCTCTCAAAGCCGATTTTTCGATCAACGAAGCGGGTTTGCGCCGGCTGGTGCGCTATTACGCCGATCATCGCTTTGCCGCTGTCGGCGGTTTGATCGCCAACGCCGAAGCGGGCGAGATTTTTTACATGACGCGGGAAGAGAAGCGTCGCGTGCTTGAAATCGTGATCGAGGAAGTTGCAGGAAAAATGCCGGTGCTGGCGGGGACTTATGCATGGACCACAAAGGAAACCATCGACACCGCGCTGGATGCAAAGGCGGCCGGCGCCTCGGGCATTTTTGTGATCCCGCCGGCGGGTTCGGCGGATGTGTCGATGTCATGGGATGCCGTGAAATATCCCGAAGTCTGGCTCGATCAGATCAAGGAGCAGGACAGGGCCGTCGACTTGCCGATCTTCGCCCATCCGGTGACCGCATTTTCGCTGCCTTGGGGCATTGGGCTGCCGCTGGAACCGACCTTGAAATTCTGCCGCGAAGTGCCGAACATCGTGGGCTGGAAAACCACCTATGCCTATCCCGGCCACCGGATTCTGTCGCGCGCGATGCGCAAGCATGCACCCGGCGTCGCCTTACTGTGTTCGAGCGGGCATTTTTTCCATGAGTATCTTGCAGTCGGCAATCTCGACGGCACCATCAGCGGATCGTGGAACTACGCGCTTGAACCGATGCTGGAGCATATCGAGGCATTCCAGCGCAACGATCTGGCGGGCGCGCGCAAGATTTGGGACAGCGGGATGGCGGTTCTGCACGAATACATTTATGTCGAACCGGGCCGGCTGCATATCCGCTACAAGGTGGCGGCATGGATGCGCGGTTTGATCGACTCGCCATTCATGCGGCAACCGATGCCGAGACCGCGCAAGGAAGAGATCGATACCATTCGGCAACTGATGCTCGATGCCGGCTTCGATGTCTTGCACACCGCGGCCGATATCGCTGCCTGAAACATTGCCTTGGGGTTTGTGCCGGGGGTTTATGTGGGTTCTTGATCCGTCGGGGATTGCAACGAGGGTTGCACATCAAGCAGCGTATCCAGCGTCGCCAGCAGCCAGGCGCGCTGTTGCGCATCGAGGCCCTGCAAGAGCTTGTCTTGATATTCATCGAGCCGGTGCGCTATCTCTCCGTACTTTTTGCTTCCCTGTCTGGAAAGCGTCAGTTCGATCACGCGGCCGTCTTGCGCCGACAGGCGTCGCGTGATCAGTTTGAGATCGAGTAATTGCCTCACGGTGCGTGAAATGGCGGCCTGATCGATGGTCAGCGATTCGCTGATTTTGGCAGCAGGAAGCGGTGCAAAACTGCCGATGGCGGAGAGCACCTTGAATTGCAGCAGCGAGAGGCCGCCGCGCGCGGCTTCCTGCGTAACGATTTTGCTGAAGCTCGAATTGAGTAAGGCGACCTTGTAAAACAACACGTTGCTGACGCGTCCGCTAAACCATTTATTGTCTGTCTTGGGAACATTGTTCATGGGGAAACCGGTGCCTGGATTGAGTACATGCAATAGCATTGATGTTATCAGATAGGCGCCGATAGGCTAAATAAAAATCCCGCTTGAAGCTGCAGCTTCAAGCGGGATTTTTTCTGCTGCTTTATTTCAAATCAGCCTGGTGGACGCAAACCATATGATTGCAGCTTGGCGCGTTCGGCCGGGCTGGCAATCAGTTTGGCAAATGCCTTGGCGGCGGCCGGCGCGTCGTTATGCATCCAGAGCGAGTAGGTTGACGCCAGTTCGAATTCCTTCGGAAACGGACCTACCAGCGCATCGGGATTGGCCTGGATGATTTCGCTGAGTTGGGTCACCGCCAGATCGGCCTGGCCGTCCAGCACCATCTTCATGGTTACCAGGCCATCCGGCGCCAGTGTGGCTTTCTTCAACACTTCATCCTTGATGCCGAGCGCTTCGATGACTTTCATGAAGTGCTTGCCGACCGTCGCGCCGCGCGCAGGATCCGAGAACACGATGCGCGGTGCGGCAAGCAGCGCTGTCTTGAGTTTTTCGGAGGTGGAAATGTCCGGTTTGGCTTTGCCCGGTGTGCCGGCCAGTCCGCCGATGGTGTCGCCCACGACGGTGGTCGTGCCGTCTTTCAGTTTCGCCGATTTTTCGGATGCGCTGATCAGGGTCGCTGTAGTGATCAGCAATCCGGCGCTCGGGTCGGCCAGAAATTTTTGCTGGGCGGCGCCGGCGGTGTCGAATATCAATGTGATTTTCTGGCCGGTCGTTTTCTCAAAGTCGGCCGCCATGCGTTCCACCGGCGATTTGACGCCGGCGGCGGCGTAAAGCTTCAGATCGTCCGCGAGAACATTCGTCGACGCTGCCAGCGCGATGCCGGCGGCAAGCAATAAACTCAAGATTTTTTTCATATGGAAGCTCCATTATTGTTGTGGGTGGTAAGCGCCTCTTTGACGCGGTCGGGACTAAACGGGTATTGCCGCAGGCGTGCGCCGGTGGCGTTGAAAATGGCATTGCCGATGGCTGCCGCAACCGGTGTGGTGCTGGCTTCGCCGGCGCCGCAAGAACCCTTGTCGGGGCGGTTGATCAGCTCGACTTGCACCACTTCCGGAATGTCTTCGAAGCGCGCGATCGGATAGCCCAGCCAGTCGACCGATGTGACGCCGCCGCGGTTGAACGCGACCTCTTCGAACAGCGCGCGGCTCATGCCTTGTATCAGGCAGCCTTCGATCTGGTTGCGGGCGCCGTCCGGATTGACGATCAGACCGCAATCGAACGCGGCATACATGTGCTTGACGCGAACCTTGCCGGTGCTGCGGTCGACTTCAACGTCGACCACCATGGCGGTGTAGGCATTAATGTTTTCATACTGATTGAAAGCGAAGCCGCGGCCGGTCACCAGATTGCCGTCGGCGCTTGCTTGCGGTGTTTGACCCGCAGTCCATTTGGCCATTTTCACGGCCGCATTAATCACCGCCAGCGCACGCTCGTCTTTCAGATATTGCAGGCGATAGGCGACCGGATCGGCTTTGGCGGCGAACGCCAGTTCGTCGATGAACGATTCATTGGCGAAGGTGTGCGGATAAGCCGACAGGCCGCGCAAGGCCGACGGGCGCAACGGGCTGGAATCGTGATAACGGATACGCACGCGCCGGTCGGGAAATGCGTAATTTATGTTTGCATTGCGGTTGCCGTTGGAGAATTCGTAATTCGGCTTGTGGCCGGTGAGGGTGCCGCCCAGCGTATTGCCGGCCTGGCCGCGCGGCCGTGAGCTGTGGGTGGATGTGATGTTGATGAAGTCCCAGGCGACGACGTTGCCTTTGCTGTCGACGCCGGCGGCCAGATCGATCACCATGGCCGGGCATTTCGGTTCCCAGCCGTGTTCATCCTGACGCGACCATTGCACGCGCACCGGTTTGCCGATCGCCTGCGAGAGCAGAGCGGCATCCACGGCGGCGTCGTCGGCGCCGTTGTGGCCGTAGCAGCCGGAGGCTTCGGTCCAGGCCACGCGCACATTTTTAGCGGGGATGTCGATGATGCCGGCCACGGTGTCGATCAGGCCGAAGCTGTGTTGCGTACCGCACCAGACGGTGGCGCTGTCCTTGCGGACATCGGCCACGCCGCAGGACGGGCCGATCGAGCCGTGCATCTGAAATGGCGTGAGGTAAGTCGCTTTATGGGTTTTGGCGGCTTTCGCAAAAGCGGCGGCTGCATCGCCGGTAATTTTGACATTCTCGGGACGCGCCACCGGGTAGGTCCGCAGTTCGCTGTGAATGTCGACGCTTTCCGCAGCGTTCGCCGGCATCGCCCATTCGACCTTCAATTGACGCGCGGCGGCGATGGCGGTCTCTTCGCGGGCAGCAACCACACCGACGAAATCGCCGCGGGTGACCACGCGCGCGCCGAGCTTGCGGATCGAGCTTTCATCGACGCGAATCAATTTGGCGCCGATCGCGGCCGGCCGCACTACGCGGCCATGCATCATGCCGGGCAGGCGAATATTTTGCACGTATTCGAACGAGCCGATGGTCTTGGCCGGCAAGTCCACGCGCGGCACCGGTTGACCGATCACACTGTAATCCTTGATCGCCTTGAATTTTGCCTTGCCGGTCATTTTGCGATCGAAGCGCTTGCCGCCCAGCAGGTCGGCGAACGATACGCCCTTGGCCGGCGCCGCCTTGACGAATACGACGGCCTCGCGGATGCCGACTTCATCGGGCGTTACGCCCAGCTTTGCGGCGCCGAGTTCAACCAGGACGGCGCGCGCTTCGGCCGCGGCCTGGCGCAATTGCGGCTGGCCCATCTGTGTCGTTTTACTGCCGGTGGTGGTGCCTTGATCGGGCACGATTGCGGTATCGCCCATGATCATGAAAATGCGCGACATCGGGCAATCCAGTTCTTCGGCAACCGCTTGCGACAGGCTGGTTTGCACGCCTTGTCCCAGTTCGACTTTGCCGCAGAATACGGTGACGTTGCCGTTGGCGCCGACTGCCAGCCAGGAATCGAGGCCGGTATAGAGCGCTTTTTTCTCCGGGGGCGTTGCCGTCTGGGCAGAACTCAGGGCCGGGAAGGCGAAGGAGACGACGATGGCGCCGCCGGCCTGCAGGAAACCGCGGCGGGAAGGGCGGCTTGGTGCGTCCGCTGAGGCGCCTGAGCGTAGTGGGGCCAGCATATTCATACGGTTTCTCCTCTCATGGTCGCCGCGGCGCGCTTGACCGCGCGCATGATCCGCAGATGCGAGCCGCAGCGGCACAAGTTGCCGTTCAATGCGGCGCGGATTTCGGTATCGCTGGGATTTTTGTTGGCGGCCAGCAGCGCGGTGGTGGACATCACCATGCCGCTCAGGCAATAACCGCATTGTCCGGCCTGTTCGGCGATAAACGCCGCTTGCACCGGATGCGCCTGATCGACGTTGCCGATGCCTTCGATGGTGGTGACTTTCTGGCCCGTTACCGCGCTGACCGGGGTCACGCAGGAGCGTATCGGCTGGCCGTCGAGATGCACTGTGCAGGCGCCGCATTGCGCCAGGCCGCAGCCGAATTTGGGACCGTTGAATTTGAGATCGTTGCGCAGGGCATAGAGCAGGGGTGTTTCCGGCGCCATATCCACGTGTTGCTTGTGGCCGTTGACATCGAGTGTGATTTTCATGGATTTATCCTGGCGTTTGGCGTTTTGGCTTTTTTATCTCGTGCTGTAAAAAAGCCGCCCTGCAGTGGCTGCCGATCGCGTCGATTACGATGTAAAAACAAAGTCATTTCGATGATCGGCAACTAATGCAGGGCGGCCGTTGCTGCGTGTTTCAACTTCATTGTTGCAACTTCAGTATTTCAATCTACCTATTTCAAGCTTATGCAGAGGCTTCATTCATGGAATTCGCTTGCGCACCGCGCTTACCCAACAGCAGTTGGATTATGCAGGCCACAACGATGTTCAGCGCCAGTGCGATCAGACCGGTGTAGATGGTATAGCTGTCGCCGCCGATGAGCATGGTATGCACCGGCTTGACGCCATCCGCGTACACCAGGTAGCTGCCGCCTGCCAGGCCGGCAGCCCAGCCGGCCAGCAATGCCGGCGCGCGGAACCAGCGGAAGAACAGGCCGAATACAACCGAAGGGAATGTCTGGAGAATCCAGAGGCCGCCCAGCAATTGCAGATCGAGCGCGAACTTGGTCGGTACGAACAGGATGAACACCAGTGCGCCGACTTTAACCAGCAACGAAACTGTTTTGGCGACTTTCGCTTCGCCGGCGGGGGTCACGTTCTGGTTGACGTAAGGCTTCCAGAAGTTGCGGGTGAAGAGATTGGCGGCGCCAATCGACATCACGGCAGCAGGCACCAGCGCACCGATGGCGATTGCGGCGAAAGCGAAGCCTGTGAACCAGCTTGGGAACAGGGCGTTGAACAGCGCCGGCACCACGTCGTTGTTGTTGGTCACGTGGAGGTTGGCGCCATAGGCCATGAAGCCAAGCAGAGCGATCAGGCCGAGCAGCACAGTGTAAGCAGGCAGGAAGACCGCATTCTTGCGAATGGTTTCCGCGCTTTTCGCGGCAAAAATACCGGTCAGCGTATGCGGGTACATGAACGCGGCCAATGCAGAACCGATTGCAAGCGTAGCGAACGGCAGGATTTGCGCCGATTTCAATGTCAGTCCGGTGGCGCCGCCCTTGATGGCGAATGCGTCGCTTGCTGCTGCGAAAACGTGTGCGTAGCCGCCCAGTTTCATCGGCACCATCACAATGGCTACCAGCACGACGATGTAGATCATCAAGTCTTTGACGAACGCGATCAGTGCCGGTGCGCGCAGGCCTGCGGAATAGGTGTACAGCGCCAGGATCACGAACGCGGCGGCCAGCGGCAATTCACCGCTCAGGCCGAGCGCCTTGATCACGACTTCCATACCGACCAGTTGCAGCGCAATGTACGGCATGGTGGCAAGCACGCCGGTGAGGGCGACAGCCAACTCCAGCGGACGCGAATTATAGCGGCCATACACCACATCGCCGGCGGTGACGTGACCTTCCTTTGCAGCAGCTTTCCACAGCTTCGGCATGATCACGAATACGATCGGATACACCAGAATCGTGTAAGGCAGCGCGAAGAAACCGTAGGCGCCGACTGCATATACCAGCGCCGGGACGGCGATCACGGTGTAAGCGGTGTAGAAGTCGCCGCCGACCAGGAACCAGGTGATCCAGGTGCCGAAATTACGGCCGCCCAGGCCCCATTCGTCGAGATGCGCGCCCTTGTTGGCAGTGCCGCTTTGCCAGCGCGAGGCGAGGAAGCCCATTACGGTGACCAGCAGGAAGAAGAAGACGAAAACACTAAGTGCCGTCCAGTTGATTTCGGTAGGCATTATTCGTCTCCCTTGCGTGCATTGTGACGGTACACAATCCAGATGATCAGCGAGGTCAGAGGAACCCAAGCCAGTTGATACCAGTAAAAGAATGGAAAGCCGAACAGCGACGGCGATTCAAAATTGTAAAACGGCACGTACAACAAGCCGATGAAAGGCAGTAGAAGCAAAGCCCACATAGCGACTCCTTAATGATTAATTGATTGATTGATGTAAAAACGGAACTGCGACTGCACTGCGATCGAACGGCGAAAAGTCCCGACGTCGACGGTCTTGGCGGTTGGCAGCCAAGACCGTCGATTTACGCACAGATCAGAGTGTTCCTTCCTGGATCTTGTTGCGGATGATGCCGATACCGGTGATTTCGGTTTCCATGATATCGCCCGGGTGCAGGAATTCCTGCGGCTTGCGGGCGAAACCGACACCGGACGGCGTGCCGGTGGCGATGATATCGCCTGCTTCCAGCGTCAGGCCGCGCGACAGCTCGGCGATGATACGGGGAATCTTGAAATACATTTGCATGTAGCTGGCGTTTTGTTTTTCGGCGCCGTTGACGCGGCTCATGATGCGCAGATCTTTGTCCAGCTTGACACCGCCGGCAGTCACGATCCATGGGCCCATCGGGCCGTGGCCGTTCAGGCTCTTGCCCTTGAACCATTGGCCGCCGTGCAGTTTTTGCTGCACGTCGCGCGCGGTGGTGTCGTTGTAGACCGAATAGCCGTAGACGTAATCCATGGCGACTTCTTCAGGAATATTGGTGCCGCGTTTGCCGATGACGACTGCCAGTTCGGCTTCCCAATCGACCATGTTGGTGAAAGCAGTGTCATGCATGATCGGATCGAACGGGCCGTTCATGGTATGCGTGCCCTTGGTGAAGAAGACTGGGTGATCCGGCAGTTTTTCGACCACGGTATCTTGACGGGCGGCTTTGCCTTCTTCGAAGTGATCCAGGTAATTCCAGCCGACGCAGTAGATGTTGCGGTCGGGACGCGGGATCGGCGACAGGAACTGCGCGTCGGCCAGCATCGGCAAGCCTTTTTGCTTGCCCACGCGGGCGACGATATCGGTGACTTGCGCCAGGCCTTCGTCGCCGCTGGCGATCAGGTTGATAACGGTGCTTGGATCGAAGCCCAGTTTGACTGAGTGGCGATGCGCGGCTGCCTTGATATCGATCAGGTGGCCGTCGTCGGTGACTACCACCACGGTTGGCTTGCCGCCTTTGGCGAGAACCACGGTCGCCAGGCGAATGCCGGTCGAGCCGACCAGCGGCGGTACCGATTTGATCTCTGCGCCGTTCTTGCCGGCTGTTTGCGCCGAAGCAATGCCTTGCGTGCCGGCCAGGATGCCGCCGACCGCTGCGGACGCGCTGACTTTCAATAGATTGCGACGTGTATTGTCCATTTTATTGTCCATTTGTCTTCTCTCTCTCTGTTTTAACTGTTTGATAAAAATAGAAGAACCGGTTATCGCGCGTCTTTGTGAATTATTTGTTGGAGACGGCGATAACAGATCGGTTGAGACAGCTACTTCAGGTATTACAAGCAAACTAAGGTGATTCGGGCCCAGATTACGATTGCGACTATGCCTTGGCAGGGTGATCCTTGGCGCCGATGTCGATCGCCGGCGGCATGGTCAGGAAAGCCTGCACGGCCCACAGGAACCGTTCGCGGTTCACGCCGAGCATCGCGGTGTGCGCCAGGCCGGCGATCTTGATCATTTGCTTATCCGGATTCGGCAACTGGGAATAGAAATCGATGATGTCGGCGTCGGTTGCAATGCCGTCGTGCTGGCCGCGAATGATCAATACCGGACACTTGACCTTGGCCGCATCCACTACCGGCAGTTTGGTGACCATGTCGACATAAGTGCCGTTAGGCACCGTATCGCCGTATTTCAATTCGGCTTCGGTCACCAGATCGCTGATCATCGGTTCTGCCGCGCCGACTTCATCGCGGGTGAAAACGCTGCTGTAGAACGCTGCATCGACTTTGCGGACATTGCTTTTCAGCAGATTCGGTAGTGTTTTGCGGCGTTTTGCCAGCTCGGGCGAACCCTTGCCGGTGTAGACGAATGCATCCAGCATCAGGCTCGATACCATGTCCGGATTGGCCATGGTAAATGCTGCGGCGCGCAATGAACCGGACGATTGGCCGAAAAATGCCGCCTTGGTCTGGCCGGTGACGTGGGTGACGATTGCCATTGCGGCTTTCAGGTCTTCTGCGCCGCTGGCGATGTCGGAAAAGCTCGATGTGCGGTCCGAATGGCCGTAGCCTTCGTGATCCATGGTCCATACGTCGAAGCCAAGCCGGGCAAAGTAATCCATCATCGAATAATTGATCCGATTCGGCACTTGCAGGTCGTACATGGTCTTGGAGGAGTAGGAGGAGCCGTGTACCAGAAACAGTACGGCTTTCGGTGCGCCGTGAGGCGTTGTGTTCTTGCGGTAGACCCAAAGTTTGACGCCGTTTTTCTGGGCCCAGTATTCTTCGGCAAAGACTGGCTGGTTGCCATCCGACGAGCCGGAAGTCGAGGCTGACGTTGCGGCGTTCGCGCGGCTCATCGGCAGCAGCGCTGCGGCGACGGTGCTTGCGCTTGCGACACCTAGTGATTTCAGCAAGGAACGTCGTCCACCGTCGTGATTAGTCTTGTCCAATATGATCTCCTCTGAGTTTTAAAATATGCTTCTGGCATTTATATTTTTGCAATCGAAAGCATCGGCTATGGCTACTGCGCGGCAGGCTGCTTGCCTAATCGGCAATAAAATATTGCACAGCGAGGGCGGGATCAAAGTCTCCAATGGCTTGCTGGCACAATATCGGCATGATGCTATCGATTCGAATTAGGGAAGTCAATTTAAAACGCCACTTACGTATTGCTAC
Source organism: Herbaspirillum sp. (assembly GCA_036500325.1). Taxonomy (GTDB): domain Bacteria; phylum Pseudomonadota; class Gammaproteobacteria; order Burkholderiales; family Burkholderiaceae_D; genus Herbaspirillum. Next base: position 18,680 of record DASYCG010000119.1, read on the forward strand.
GCATGGTACGTGCAAGAGTGAAGTAAAAGCAGCGAAATAGCTAGTGCGCTGTCCTATAAGGAAGGGCAGTATTTTTGCGGAAATAGCGCCGCTCGGGAAGCAATCCCGCGGCGCAGTGTTATGTTAAAAATAATTTCCTGTGGTAGATTGCGGCCATCGGGAGAAGAGGGGGGCACGGCCCCAGGCATGAAGCTGCGACAAAAAATCATTTTATTGGCCATAACGCCTCTGATTGTGGCGTTATGCGCGATCGTGTTTGCGGTGCATTACCAGGCTAATATTCTTGCCAAGCAATACCGCGCCACCGTCGAGGCGGCCTATCTGGCTTCCAAAAAGGAAGAGCTGCATCATTATGTGACGCTGGCCACGCATTCCATCGCCCATCTTTATGAGTCCGGCAAGAACGATCCCGAGACCCTGGCGGCGGCCAGGGAGATCCTTTCCAAGCTGGATTACGGCGAAGACGACGGCTATATCTTCGTCTACGATCAGCAGGGCACGAGCTTGATGCATCCGCGCCAGCCGGATCTGGTCGGCCGCGATCTGTTCAATATGGAAATCGATGGCAGTGTGCCGATCCAGCGCCTACTGGCGCGGGCCAGGGCCGGCGGCGGTTTCGAGAGCTATTTATGGGAAAAACCGCCGACCGGCAAAGTGACGCCGAAGCTCGGCTATGTGGTGCCGCTGGAGCGTTGGGGCTGGATGCTGGGAGCGGCGCTTTATCTGGATGATGTCGATGTCGCGCTGGCAAAGATGGATTCGCAGATTTCCGGCAATATCGATACCACGATGCTGTGGATTACCGGCATTGCGATCGCCGCTTCGCTGATTATTACGTTGGCCGGGCTGGCGTTCAATGTCAGCGAATTCCGGGTCGCCGATGCCAAGCTGAAAGCGCTGGCGCAGCGGGTGGTGCGTTCGCAGGAAGATGAGCGCGCCCGTTTGTCGCGCGATTTGCATGACGGCATCAGCCAGTTGCTGGTATCGGTCAAGCTTCAGATCGAGTCCGGCATCGTCAAACTGGCTAATATAGTGTCGCCGGAAGCGTCGGCTGCGGCCAATGCTTCTTTTGGACGTGCCGCCGTCCAGCTTAACAATGCATTGGGTGAAGTCAGGCGGATCTCGCACGATCTGCGTCCCGCTCTGCTGGATGATCTGGGGCTGGCCGCGGCGCTGGCGCATTTAACGCATGAATTTGCCGAAATTACTGCCGTTACCGATGAATTCGAAAGTAACGGTACCACCGAGCATTTGAGCGATGTCAGTAAGACCGTGTTGTTCCGTATAGCGCAGGAAGCATTGACGAATGTCAAACGCCATGCGTTTGCGACGGCCGTCAAGGTCAGCTTGATCAGCAGCGAAAACACGGTGACGCTGACGATCGCCGATAACGGCAGGGGTTTCGATATTGCCGGCGTGGCGCAAAATCCGAAGCATGGCATCGGATTGCGTAATATGCATGAGCGGCTGGAGTCGATCGGCGGCAAGCTCGACGTTTTCTCATCGGCGGACGGCACCAGCGTCGTTGCCACTATTGCCAATACCTAAGAGTAACCATGTCCAATCCTGACATTATTCATATTCTTCTGGTCGATGACCATCCATTGGTACGGGACGGCTTGCGGTCGCGCCTGGAAACAGTGCCGAATTTCGCCGTCGTGGCCGAGGCCGATTGCGCCGAACAGGCTTTGCTGCATGCCGCTACGCAGAATATCCATCTGGTGCTGATGGATATCAATCTGGGCGGCATGAACGGCATTGAGCTGACGATGCAATTCACGGCCTTGTATCCGGATGTCGCGGTGCTCATGCTGAGCATGCACGACAAGGCGGAATATGTACGGCAAACCATGCAGGCCGGCGCGCGCGGCTATGTGCTCAAGGATGCGCCGGCGACCGATATCATCAGTGCTATCTATACCGTGATGTCCGGCGGTAATTACTATAGCGAGGGATTATCGAAACAACTGGCGCCGGCGTCGCTGCTGACGCCGCGCGAGAAGGAAATACTGCAGCGCATCGCCACCGGGAAATCGAACAAGCACATTGCGCGCGATCTCGGCCTGAGTTTTCGGACGGTTGAAACGCATCGCCTGAATATCAAGCGCAAGCTGGGGATCGAGGGGCAGGCCGATCTGATTCGCTTTGCGCTGGAACAGACAGTCGTTACCAGTTAAAAATCCATCGGCAACTCAGGCGATATAAATTTCCCGCCCGGTCTGCTTTTCGGCATTCGTTATATTGCTGAGCGCGAATTGTTCTGCATATTCTGCTCTTCGGGCCTGGTCCGACTCGATCAGTAATTTATAACGCGTTTCCGACACGCGTTGCTGCAATACCGCTGTATAACGTTCCCGTTGCAGCAATTCGATGATAAATGAGGTCAGCATAATGATGACCACGTAGATCAGCACGCGATAGAAATCCACGAGGTCCAGGCTGTCCAGGCTATAAAAGGGCTTGCGGAAAAAAAACATCGATGTCGGAATGCTGAAGCATAACAATACAAACGAATAGATGAATCCGTACAGATAACTCATCAGGATGCAGTTAAATGTGAAGAACAGCATCGACAGCGATTCGTTTAAAAATGGCGAGAGTAACTCGCGCAAGGCAAAGGCGGCCAGGAAGCCGGTTACGCAGATTGTTACCGGTCGCATGCCGCCCTGTTTCCAGCGTCGGGAATTTTTTAGTTTAATCGGTTGCATGGTGGTTTTTGCCGGTTGTTATCGATATCGCCGATGTTGTTGATGCTGCCTGCCGTATTGTTCAACGCCGATCCTTCAGTGCGGATCGGTGCGCCAGGTTTTTGAGCGAGAGATTATTGCCGTGTATTTCGATGTTCCGTTTCAGAAACTCCGCGGTTTCATTAGTGACGATTTCCCGTTCGTTATCGACCGTGATGATGTGATAGCAGTCTCCCAGCCATATTATTTTTCTGACTTCGGACTGGATGTTTTTCAGGATCAATTCGGCATTCTTCGGCGACGCGGTTTCATCGTCGATCGAATGGATGATCAGCGTATTGCAACTGACCAGCGGCAAAGCATGGCGCACGAAGGACATCAGCTTCTGCGCTCCCCATAATTGTCGGCCCGGAATCGCGGCGGCGCCGACGGCAGCGATGCCGTCTTTTTTCAAAGTGGCGGCAACGCGTCGCCGCATATCGAAATTCTTGATGCCGTAAGGCGAGGTTTCTTTGTAAGTCCAGTCGCGGTAGCCGAGCCAATACGGAATGCCCATCAGCTTGTGATACCACGGAATCGACCAGCCATCGTAATACAGCACCGGCGACAGCAGCACGATACTTAATAGGGCATTGCTGCGGGCAGCCACTGCCAGCGCCAGCGTCGCGCCCATGCTGAGACCGCAGATCGAGACGGTTTTGAATTCTTCCTTTAATCGCAGGATCTTGTTTTCAACGATGGCGCACCATTCCATCCAGTCGGGGCTTGTGGCCGGCTCGGTAAACGCCGCGGAATAATTCGGGATGTTCATGACGACGACGGTGCAATTGATTTTTTTCAGCGCTTTCGGAATGGTGCCGAGTTCCAATAGCGAGCCGCAAAGGCCGTGCAGCAAAATCACGGCGTGTTTGGTGTCGCGCTCGCCCTGCCGCCGTTCGTGTAAATATTCGTCGCGTGTCTTGGATTCCATGGGGCAGGATTATGCTTCCTGCGGCGCATTGGCGCTATAGAAACATATTGTCCTACTGGTGGTTGCCGTGAATTTTTTCCGAACCATGCCGATATATCAGTTTATGCAGGGCGCAAGGACTGAAATCATCGTTCGGTTACGGTGATAAACTCGGACGCAATAGTGGTTCGATATTGTTCCATATCGCGCATATTGTTCCAAACTCATTCCAATGCCCGTTTTAACAGGAGGCGCATGTTCGATTTTTCAAAATGGGCCGATGCTTATATTGCAGGTGCTTTCGCCGGATTCGACCGCCAAGTCGTGAAAAAGGGTGTTTTGCGGTTCTTTAAGCGGATTGCCGTCGAAAGCGATCCGCACAAGCGGCTCAGCAGGGACATCTTCGTCGTGATCGATGACGATCTGCTGAAGATGCTGGCGGCTATTTCGCCGGATGAACGTTTTCGCATCGGGCGCGCGGCATCGCGTTACGTTTTGGTGCATATTCGGGGGCTGGAACTGGGTAACAATGCGGATGCGCCTTTGCGCATCGAGATCGGCATCGATGCGATCAGCCCGGAACGATAAGCGTCGGCATTGCATGCAGGAGGAAATATGAGCGTATACGAAAAAATCAAACTGGATATGGCCCGCCGCAACCTGGAAATGGAGCAGGCGCTGGAAAAGCGCCGCCTCAACTTCGATGCGATCTTCTCGAAAATCGTCCCGCGGCTGGAAAATTACTTCAACAAGGAATGCGATTCGCTGATCCGGGACGGCGGCCGCGCCAATGTCGCCTCCGAGCTGGAATCGCCGGTCCGCAGCATCACCACGTTTTCCTTTGCATTGCCGTATGATGGCCTGCGCGCTACGCCAGCGCATACTTATCGGGTGATCGTGGCGGCAGACCGGCTTTGTGTCGCGGAAGGCCGGATAACGAAGGAACTGCCGAACCCGCAGGAAAAATCGGCAGATAAGTCGGCAGACCGGCCGGCGGCAGACCAGCCGCAAGCCGACGCGCCGGCAGAGAGCAAGCCTGCAGTGCGCGATGAACTGGGCAGCGTCGACGCGCCGGATTTCCTGATCAAGCTGGATAAATCGCTTGCGAAGATGCTGGAGTTGGTTATGGGTACTTGATGTGCGCTTTATCGGCGCCATATGGTTACCGATGCAGACACGAATTTCTGCAGAATCATCAAAACAAAAGGGACTGTCATGACACGCAAAACACCCATCGATCGCTACCGTAATATCGGTATCAGCGCTCACATCGACGCCGGAAAAACCACGACCACCGAGCGTGTGTTGTTTTATACCGGTGTGAATCACAAAATCGGCGAAGTGCATAACGGCGCGGCGACGATGGACTGGATGGCGCAGGAGCAGGAGCGTGGCATCACGATTACGTCGGCGGCTACTACCGCATTCTGGAAAGGAATGGGCGGGCAGTTCCTGGAACACCGGATCAATATTATCGATACCCCGGGGCACGTCGATTTCACGATTGAAGTCGAGCGCTCGATGCGCGTGCTGGATGGCGCGGTCATGGTCTATGACGCGGTCGGAGGGGTGCAGCCGCAATCGGAAACAGTTTGGCGCCAGGCCAATAAATATCATGTGCCGCGGATCGCATTCATCAACAAGATGGACCGGGTCGGCGCCGATTTTCTGCGGGTCGAGCAGCAGATTCGCGCGCGCCTGAAGGGCAATCCGGTCCCGATCCAGATACCGGTCGGCGCCGAAGATCATTTCCTGGGCGTGGTCGATCTGATCAAAATGAAGGCAATCATCTGGGACGAAGCCAGCCAGGGCGTGCTGTTCGAGTATCGCGAAATCCCGGCCGAATTGGTGGACGTGGCGCAGGAATGGCACGAAAACATGGTCGAGCAGGCAGCCGAAGCAACTGAAGCGTTGACCGAGAAGTACCTGAGCGGCGATCCATTGACCGAAGCCGAGATCGTCGAAGGCCTGCGCTTGCGCACGATCGCCAATGAAATCATGCCGATGCTGTGCGGCAGCGCGTTCAAGAACAAGGGCGTGCAAGCCATGCTGGACGCCGTGGTGCAGTATCTGCCGTCGCCGCTGGATATTCCTGCGATCGGCGGGCATGATGAGAACGATCGCGAAATCGAGCGTCACCCATCCGACAAAGAACCGTTTTCGGCATTGGCATTCAAGATCATGACCGATCCGTTTGTCGGCCAATTGACATTTTTCCGCGTGTATTCCGGCCTGGTCAATACCGGCGACTCTGTCTATAACCCGATCAAACAGCGCAAAGAGCGGCTGGGCCGCATCTTGCAGATGCATGCCAACGAACGGCACGAAATCAAGGAAGTGTATGCCGGCGATATTGCCGCGGCGGTCGGTTTGAAAGACGTGACCACCGGCGACACGCTGTGCGATCCGGATCACGTGATCATTCTGGAGCGCATGATTTTCCCGGAACCGGTGATTTCGCAAGCCGTGGAACCGAAGACCCAACCGGATCAGGAAAAGATGGGGATTGCGTTGAATCGCCTGGCCCAGGAAGACCCTTCGTTCCGGGTCCATACCGACGAAGAGTCGGGACAAACCATCATTTCCGGCATGGGTGAATTGCACCTGGAAATTCTGGTGGATCGCATGCTGCGCGAATTCGGGGTCGATGCGACCGTGGGCAAGCCGCAGGTCGCCTATCGGGAAACGGTGCGCAATAAAGTCGAGGGCATCGAAGGCAAGTTCATCAAGCAGTCGGGCGGACGCGGGCAATACGGCCATGTGGTGCTGACGCTGGAGCCGCAGGAAGCGGGTAAAGGGTATCAATTCGTCGATGCCATCAAGGGCGGCGTGATCCCGCGCGAATTCATCCCGGCAGTCGACAAGGGAATACAGGAAACGCTGAAGGCAGGCGTGTTGGCCGGTTATCCGGTGGTTGATGTCAAGGCCACGCTGACTTACGGGTCGTATCACGATGTCGACTCCAACGAAAACGCGTTCCGGATGGCCGGTTCGATGGCGTTCAAGGAAGGCATGAAGCGCGCCGACGCAATTTTGCTGGAGCCGATGATGCAGGTGGAAGTTGAAACGCCTGAAGATTTCACGGGCAACGTGATGGGCGATTTGTCATCGCGGCGCGGCATGGTGCAGGGAATGGACGATATCCCGGGCGGTGGCGGCAAGATTGTGCGGGCCGAGGTGCCGTTGGCGGAGATGTTCGGTTATTCGACAACGCTGCGTTCGCTGACGCAGGGCCGGGCGACTTATACGATGGAATTCAAGCATTACGCAGCGGTGCCGCGTCAGATTCTGGATCAGGTAAAAGCCAGTAGATAGCGGTTCCCGTTTTGTTGTTGTTTGATACATTATAAAGAGTATTTATGGCAGTTTATTTGATTGTGGCGGTTCACGTGGACGAGGCGCGCGGGCGTATCACTGAAGTCCGTTGGGGCGAAGTGGATCCGGATGGGCTGCATTTTGTTGAAGGTACTTGCGTCTCGGACGTGCTTGAAGTGGTGGATACGATTTACGCCGGCAATAGCGTTTATGCACATCGGACGATAGAGGGGCGCATTGTGCCGGGCCCGCGCATACGCACCAAGATTTTCGATGCCGGCGATGAGGGTATCGATATCGACGATGCCGATCTGGAGGCTGGCCATACCTGGGGTGTAGTCGACCTCTTTTAGAGCAACGTTGCCCATGACTTAATGGCTTCGTGCTAGTATCCGATTCAATCGGATTGCTATGGGGAAATAGGCAATGGAAAAGACGGAAGCGTTAAGTCTGTTATTCGATGAGTTGGTGGAAGCCCGCAAACGCGCGTCATGGTATGTCGCGGCGCTGGTGATCAAGAGCTCCCTGGCCCAGGAAGGTATCGACGAACCGCCGTCGAGTAGCGAAATCGACGCTTTGCGCGCGACTCTGACCAGTTTGCGAAGTATTTGCGAGGAAGCTCAGCAAATCCAGACGCAGATGCTGTTGAAAGAAGAATAGTGTTCAGACCTGCATCTTCCAGTATCTTCCAAGACCTTCAATTTTGACGCCTTCTACTTGACCGTACTGCGCATGGAGTGATCCGGTGTGGCATGCCCCTGCACGTCACGCAGAATTTCATTGCGCAGTGTATGCATTTCATCGGTCGTCAGTTTTGCCGAACCGTTCAATAATGCTTTCTGCTTTTGGATGCGTCGCTGCATTGCTGCCAGACGCTTGCGATATATCCAGTGGCCCAGACTTTCGGCTTGTTGCTCCCACCATTGCTTGATCATGATTTTTCCCCGATTGCATACGCTCACACGCTCATGCGCCCGAGCAATCGAGCGCTTCATTCGACTGCTTAAGATACCATAGGTTCGCCAGCATATGCTGTGTTTATATACAGTATTATTGCTTTCTTCGCGATTCGTTTTCGCCGTCTGCATCGACGTGGGGAGGGTGGTAGTGTATGCTCATTTCCCCGTCGTTTTTTCACCACTAATCAGGTTTTACGCCAGGCAAGGACGCATGAAAGACCATTACGCCGTACTTGGCATAGACAGCAATGCGTCCCCGGGCGCAATCCGAAGCGCCTATCGCAAGAAGGCGTCTGAATTCCATCCGGATAAAAATACTTCGCAGGATGCGCCCGCCCGCTTCCGGGAAGTACAGGAAGCATACGATTTATTGTCCGACGAACGGTTGCGCAGGGAGTACGATGAAAACCGGCAGCGCAGCCTGCTGGAAGACCCGGTGGCAACAGCCGAACAGATTTGGACCACTTACATGCACAAGGTGCTGCAATGATGCTTTCCTGCTTTTTTGAAGATATGACCAAGGCCTATCAGGCCGAACTCGAAGATTTGCAAAGCGACTCCGAGGGCAATGATGTCCTGACGACGCGGCTGAAAGACAAGCGCAAGCAATTCTCGCTGATGATGCCGATGATCGATGCCGCGCCTGAAATGGTGGCGGTGACGTTTCATGGCGGCGTGAATTTTTCCGATCGGCAGGCGTTGACCGAGTTGGCCATGTGCGAGCCGGATGAGTTTCCGGCATGGAGCCAGATCGCCGACGCGGTGCAGTTTTCCGACTGGGCCGAAAAATTGGCGGCGATCGCCCTGAAGCAGCCGGAAGGCGAACGCTTCCTGATCATCAGTGTGTGTCTCGAGTATCTTTACGAAAAGAGCAACGGCAACTACCACGGTGATTACAACCTGCCGGTAGATACTTCCGATGATGCGGTCGAAGGCGTCGAGCGCGATGACAACGACGAACAGGATCTGGAAGCCGAGGGCGCCGATTGGCTGGCCGATCAGGGTTTCGATCGACTGGGATGATCCGCATGCGTTCTATTTCTTTCCTCTAATTCTTTCTTTATACCGGCAAGTCCATGACGAATTCTTTAGTAGTAAAAGCTGCCAGCCTGATACGCGACGGCGATATTGCCGGCGCCGAATATGCGTTGGTCAATCTGGCCGATACCGAGGGTGATTACGCGCTGGTAGCAGTGCTCGAAGCCCTGCCGCCGAAAGATTTGCTGGCGGTGATCCGCGAATATGATGCCTCGAAAGAATCGGTGGTCAATCTGCTGGTGACGCCGGAGCAGTTCGCCCGTGCCGTGGTGATGGAGAAATTGTATGGCGACCGGACGCATGCCCGTTTGCGTGGCATGGTCAACGCAGTATTGTTTCGCAACGATAGCCAGATCGGCGAGTTTATCGAGGCGATCGGGGAGGTGGACGGCGGTTATCAGGCGCTGGTTGATTATTTGTCCGATCGCGATGAGGAAGTGGTTCACTTTGCGCTCTACGATACCTTTAACGTTAATCACGACGAAGCCGGCGATGCTGTCGAAAAATCCGAAGTGATGGATCACGACTGGAAAGAGCTGACCTGGTTGCTCAAGCATGAACACCCGGACATGTTCGAGCAGATTTGGCCGCCGCTGAAAAAACTGCTGGCCGAACGCAGGCGTCGTGAAGCCGAACTGGAAATGCAGGAACAGAGCGAGTTCGAGCAGGGCGAAGAGCGTGCGCCATCGGCTGCGGCCAAACCGTCTGCGCCGGCCAAATCCAAAGCGACCCTTCCGCCCGGCGAAGAGTCGGCGCTCTAAAATAGTTGTAGGCCGTCCGCCATCCGTGCGGACGGCCTGTTTTACATCCCGCGTTTTACATTCGAATTTATATCCATGACCGATCAAAATCATCACGTCGCCCTTGTCGACAAGCGCCCCTTTTTTGAAAAGGCGCTGTCTTTCGGCATGCAGCAGGGCCTGATCGACAGGGCGCATTGCCAAAAGATGATCGCCGACGGCGCCAAGGGGACGGTGCAGGTGGCCGATTTTTTCGGTAGCAGCCATCTCTATGGCGATCTGGAAAATGCACGCAAACGGATCGTCAATTTGATCAGCCTGTATCTGGAACATCAGTTCAACGGCAATCTGCAAAAGGCGGCAGAATCATTGCGGGACAACACCTTCCTGTCGCATTCGCGCGGCGGCAACGAGATGCTGAAGGCTTTGCACGCCATGCCGGACAGCACGGTGTTCGGCGATGTCAAGACGCAGCCGGTCAAGGAATTTCAGGACGAGCGCACGCTGGCCAAGCCGTTTTCGTTAAATGTCTATCGCAAGGAGCTGCAGACGCGTGAACAGGTTGCCGCGGTGATCGCCGCGGCGCAGTGGCTGGCCGACAGCGCGCAGCTGGATCGCGCCGAACTGGATTTCGTCAGCGCGGAAAGCGTGATCCGCAGTGCCGTGATATTGCGCGCTGCCGGCGCGGATGCCTTTCCCGATCGCGTGCGTTTTGCCAAAATGATCGAGAGTGTCAGAAGCAAGGCGCAGACTGCCGGCAAACTCAAGATTGCCGCCGGTGTTCTCGACGATGTGCCGACGGCGTATCGCGCGATTGTCGATAAAGTGCGCCGCAATATTGAAAAAAACGATGCGCCGTTGCTACTGAATGCCGCGGCAGGCCTGGATCAATTGCTCAATGATCTGGAGACACGTTATTTCGTCACGGAAGGCGGCATGGACAGCGTCGGCGATTTCGACGCCTTTGTCTCCAAAGAATGGCATCAGGTTACCAAGGGCAAGGAAGATCCTTATTCCAGATTGACGGCATTTATGTGCATCGCCGCAGCTGCCGCGCCCAAGACCAGCATCAGTACCACGGAAGCCAAGGCAATGATCCGCAGGGTCCGCGAGCATGGCTTCGATAGCGATGCCGTGACAGTTTTTATCAAGGATTCGGCGCCGTTTGAAGTCAAGGATAATTTGCTTGCCTTATGGCAAGACGAATTCCTGCCGGAAGCGGAGTTGGCGCTACTGGATGAAGACGACCTGCAATATGTGCGGGCTTTGGCGTTTTTGAGGGAAAACTGCAATATCAAATCGACGCAGAAATCGGCCCCAAAGCCGTCGCCGAACAGTGTTACCCGGAAAAGTGCCGGTAAAAAAAATAATTAAGCGCACGCAATACGGGAATTTCCATCCTGTGCCGATGTCCGATGTCATCAGATGTATTTCGATCTTGTTTACATAGCGTATCTGGAGAAATAATATGCTTCATTTCGGTATCACGCAGGTGCAATTGGATGATGACGGGAAATCGGTGGTGCGGGTGCTGATTCACGCCTTTGAAGCGCCCGAAAACCCTGAGCGGGGCGATGTCATGCTGGAACCGGGCGAACAACGCGACCGGTCTGCGGTTGCCGCGCTGCTCGGGTCCGGCAGCCAGGTCTACGTCATTGACGAAGTGGCGCCGCGCTTGACGGATGAAGGAGATCGGGTGCGCGTCGGCAGTCATGGCCAACTGGAGTCCTTTAATCCTTTGGGCGATACCTCGACATCCTTGCAGCAGTTGCCGCGCATGCAGGAATAATGAAACGCGTTCTTTTCTTATAGTGGAGACTTGGATGACGACTTATGCGATTACGGCAATTGAAATTGATGAACGCTCGGATCTGGTAACCAAGGTCAAATGGGGCAGCGTGGACACGTCCAACAATATCTGGATCGACGAGCCGGCCGAGGTGGAAGTCGATCAGGTGCTGCAGGCAATCGGCGCGGGTGACGATGTTTATACAATCTTTGCTGAAGGCGGGCATATCGTGCTGGGGCCGCGGCTCGAATCGGCGCGCGATGCCGCCGGCCGCGAGACGATCGTTCCGGCCGCCGGTCAAGCGCGGGCGGGCCGTACGCTTTCGGATCTGCCGCGCATTATTACGCATTAACGAATGCGTATCCGGGGCGACGCGGTATCCTTTGTATTTTCTCTTGAATCGATCTCTGGATCTGCCTCCGTTTCCGGGTCTCCTTCAGATTTTATAGCGGGTGTTGTGCTAGTCTTTGCTGCGGTATTTTCGGTCAATGAGCATTTCTCGTTAACTACCTCAAATGCGTAAATCAGGAAGCCGTCGCTGTCCAGCGTTGCATAGGAAACGCTGACGATGAAGTCGTCCGGATCGGCTGCCGGTTCTACTGAAATATTAGTGAGAAATCTATTTTTACTTTGTTCTCGAATGCCGGTTACAAACGAATATTTCAGGCCTTTATCGCCGGGCGCAGGCAAGCGTTTTGCCGCGACGACTTTTTCCGAGCTCTCGCTGATCTTGCCGTTGGCATCGGCGGCAATTTGCGTCAATGTCGTGCCATCCCAGACGGCTTTGTATGGGGAGGGCAGATTCTTTTCCGGGCTGGCGTTAAGTTCGTGGCAGTAGATTTCAAAATTATCGGCGCTGGCGGCGCCAGGCAAAAGCAGCAGGCAAGCTGTGAAAAACAAGTTTCTTTTTATACCCGGAGTAGTCATGGAAAAATTTCCTGCGTTGATTAAATGTGTCAGTGACTTAGTGGATGCGCATACGCAAATCTCCGTCTTGCTGACCGGTGTGCTAAGTAACGCCGAAAAGGTCATGCATGGTGACGACGCGGCGTTGACGCTGTCCGATTTACGCAATCTTCAGGCAGCAATCAAGCTCCAGGAAGTACTCTGCATGCAGGCGCAGATCATTTTGGCGGAGTAATCAGCCACCAGTGCGGTGCAGTAGAAAAAATCTGACATTTTCTGACGGAACGAGGTAATGCCTGTAGTTTATGCTAGGATAAAATCTTTCTTAGTGGAAACCATTATGCGTAACGATCTGACTGGCGAAGAGTTGCGCTGGATGCATACGGTCTTCAAAGGCGAATTCCGTCTTATTCCACGCCGCATCGTACAAAGTATCCTTTCAAAGGGCCTCGGGGTGCCGAATCTTGGCGGTGCGTTCAACCTGACCAAAGAAGGCCGCGCGGTTTTCAACCGCCACGGCGATGATAACGCGCATGACGACGAATTCGACATGCATATCGTCAAATCCAAAGTAAAACACAAATCCAACTGGGCTTTGTAAAGAAAGCACTTATCAAGCTTTGTAGAAGAAGCACTGATTAAGCGTAGCTGGCGGCCCAATCGCCTAGCGGCAGACTTAATTCGTCGCCGCACTCATGTACGGCTCCGCTTCTCGCCCAACGCTTGAACCGCCAGCTACACTTACTCAGTACTTCTGAGCTGCATTTATCCTTTCCTGGGTTCTCGCTTCGCCTCGTTTTTTCCGATTTTTAATTTTTACTCAGGCGCAAAACCATGAAAATTCATGTTATTGCCGGCGTTGTCATTTAGGTGTCATAAAGCAACGTTATTATCTAACCGTCTCCTCCAATTCCCTCTGGATTGGATTTAGCCCGCACACTTGGCGTGTGCGGGCTTTTTTTATGCGTGCCGCTTATCTGTGATAAGGACCATGGTGATGCCAGCCGCGCCGATCGATCCAGCCACCTCTATCCAGAACCCAGCCGTTCGGCCCCTGACGCCATTGCGCCGGACGATACTCGCGGAAGCGATGCACGCGTTCCCAATGTCCCGGCGCCCATACGTGCCTGTAGCCGTCCCAATTCCAGTAACCGGGCGCCCAGAGATAGCCGGCGCGTGGCGGTGGCAAGGATTCATAACGAGGCGGCGGCGGCCGATTGCCGATGACGACCGATACGCCGACTTGCGCAGCCGCCGGCAGCGGCATGAACGCGCTACCGGCGACTGCGATCAGCGCTGCTGCGCAAAGTATGCGTTTCATAAAATATCCTTCTAAAGTATTCATTTCGACAAAATATCTGCTTGCACGTTCTGCCGTCGATAAGAAATTCTTTTGCTTACAAATCTTGATATTTATTAATACGGGGATGACGATGCGCGGGAATTTTAACAAGAATCGAGCCGGGACATCGAACGATCCTACAGGCGTGCGGTCACATCAGGAATATAAGGTCGCGCCGTATAAATTGCGATCATTCGGTGTTTGGCATTTTATTTTTTAGAGGAGTTCGTGATGAGTTTAAAGAACAGTCAGGTAGCGCGATTTCTGTTGGCAGTGATTGGGGCCGCTGTTGTGTGCATTGCAGCAAATGCAGCCGATATCAGCAAGAAAGAAATTGAATCGAACTACCAGCGTGAACGGGCAAGTTGCCTGAACGGAACTAGTAATCAGGATCGCGCTACATGTCTGAAAGAAGCCGGTGCAGCGCGCGAAGAAGCGCGTCGCGGTCAGCTTACCGACAATCGGAATGCAGAACAGCAGAACGCAGTAGCGCGTTGTGCCGTATTGCCGGAATCCGATCGCGCCGATTGTGCGCGCCGGGTGCAAGGCGAAGGCAGTGCCTCGGGTAGTGTCAGGGAAGGGGGAATCTTCCGTGAAACGGTGACTACCGTCCCGGCTACACCGGACAGCAGGCCTATGGATAAGGAAAATTCGCGCTGAATGGCTTGAAAAAGTAAAAAACCCGCCAAATTTGGCGGGTTTTTCAACAGTAGAACGCCTGCAATTGCGGGCGTTTGCCATTATATATGGCGATTAATTGTGACCGTCTTCGCTGTGGCCGAGTCCGCACAAACCGGCGTAACTGCCCATCGCCGTGCTATCGCGCGATCCGACCGGTGCGTTGAGGTAATTGACGAATTTCAACCATGCGCTCTTGAGAGTATTTTTCATGACTTTTTTTCCTTCTCGTCCCTGTGAAAGGGCAGCAATGTCATACAACGGTAAAGACAACGTCGAATAAAATTGAAGAATAATATTAAAAACGTTGGCAACCATCGCGCAGAAAATACCGTGCGATGGCTTTATTTTATTATATAAATTGTTTATATAATAAAATAATTGTTGTTTCGTTGCTTTTTGGCACTACTGTTTGGCTGCCGCTTCTCTCCGGCTCTCCTCTAAAACTGCTCCCATTCGTCACCGGAAATATCGCCGGCGTGCGCCGGAATCGGCTTCGCTTTGTCCGCCGGTTTCGATGCCGGTGTTTTTCGGGGCGAGGATTTCGACATCAGTGCAGGCGGGCGCGGTGTGATATTGACGGGCGCTCTGGTAATTACGGGCGCTGCAAAGCGCGTCTGGCCGGCATCTTCGGTATGGCTCAGTGTAAATATACTGACCACTTGCGCCAGGCGCGCAGCCTGTTCCTGTAGCGATGCGGCGGCTGCGGCGGCCTCTTCGACCAGCGCAGCATTTTGCTGTGTAACTTCGTCCATCTGCGTGATTGCCAGATTGACTTCCTCAAGGCCGGCGCTTTGTTCCTGGCTGGCGGCGCTTATCTCGCCGACGATATCGGTGACGCGCTTCACGCTGGCGACGACTTCGCTAATGGTGGTGCCGGCCTGCTCAACCAGTTTGGAACCGGCATCGACCTTTTCCACCGAATCGCCGATCAGCGCCTTGATTTCCTTTGCAGCCGCAGCGGAACGCTGCGCCAGCCCGCGCACTTCGCTCGCCACCACCGCAAACCCGCGGCCCTGTTCGCCGGCGCGTGCCGCTTCCACGGCGGCGTTTAACGCCAGAATGTTGGTTTGAAATGCGATGCCGTCAATGACGCTGATGATGTCGACGATCTTGCGGGCGGACTCGTTGATGGAACTCATGGTGTCGATCACGCGCGCAACTACCGCGCCGCCTTCGACGGCGACGCCGGAAGCCGACACGGCAAGCTGGTTGGCTTGACGGGCATTATCGGCATTTTGTTTCACGGTCGATGTCAGTTGTTCCATGGCAGAGGCGGTTTCCTCCAGAGAACCGGCTTGTTGCTCGGTACGCGACGACAGATCGAGATTGCCCGCCGCAATTTCGGCGGAGGCGGTCGCCATGGTATCGGCGCCGCTGCGGATCTGCGTCACGACGGTTGCCAATTGATCGCGCATGGCGCCTACCGCGTATAACAGGCTGCTGCGGTCGCGTGGGCCGATATTGATGGTTACCGCCAGATCGCCGGCGGCGATGCTGTTGGCAATCGCGGCAGTGTCCGCAGGTTCGCCTCCCAATTGACGCTTCAGGCCGCGGGCAATCAGGATGGCTGCCGAGATACCGAACAGGAGCGCAAATATGCCCAGGCCGGAGACTGTCCATTCGGCCAGATGGAATTCGCCATCGACCTTATTGGCGCTGTCGGTGATCATTTTGCCCTGCAAGTTGACCAGTTTGTTGATAGCGACCAGATAAGCATCCAGGGATGGCTGGAATTCGGGTTTGACCATTGCATGCGCGGCTTCGCTGCTGGTTTCCTTTTCTTTCAACATTCGGGCGCGGATATCGGTGTACGTTTTGCGCTTGGCGCCGACTTCATCGAATAACGCGGCTTCTTCCGGGCGTTTTTTCAGGCCTTCGAGTTGTTTTTGCAATACGCTGATGTCGGCCGAGGTCGCCTTGATCTCGGCCGACATTTCCTTGTACACCTGCGGATCTGTCGATTCGATGATAGTGACGGTTCGGGCGCCGTTAAGCTGCGTATAGGAACTCCAGGCGCGCATCAGGCGTTCTTTGACGATATCCTGATTGACCACGGTATCGGTCATCAGGCTGACGGTTTTGAAATTCCAGATGCTGACGGCGGTCACGGCAGCAAGGAACAGGAAGACGAGCGTAAACCCGAGGGCCAACCGCGTCCCGACCTTCATGTTGGTAATGTTCATTGGGAGTCTCCGTTATAGAATTATTTTAAACTTTTATAAACTTATTCTATATTGGAGCGAATCGTGTAAATGTAAAAATTGGCTGGTTGTGGCGAATTCAGTGCGCTTTTGCACACTCTATGAAAAAGGCCTGCCTCCAGGAGGCCGGCCGTGTTGCTCATAAGCTAATCATGACTTAGGTCAATGCGCGCTCTTCGTTTTCGTCGTTACGCTTGATCAGCGCTTTATTAACGGTAGTTCCGATGATGGTGATGTTCCCAGCGCTGGCGGCGCCATTCGCGTTCACGCCATTCACGACGTGCGCGCCAATCTGTGCGTTCCCAGCCTGGGGCGACGTACACTGCTGGTGGTGGTGCATAGTAAGGCCGCGGCACATAAACTACGGGCGGCGGTGCGTAGTAAGCAGGGCCGCCTGCATAAATGCCGACGGAAACGTGTGCTGCTGCGGCTGCGCCGGACCACGTGACCGCGGCCACGGTCAGTGCAGCTAAAATACTGGTGCCGAATAATTTTTTCATTTTGCTCTCCGCGAATTTTCATTTTGGTTTGGCAGATCGAACTCAAACCTTTTTGCCATGAATTAATTCTATGGAGAACACGCAGCAAGCTGTGATACCGAATCAATACAGATGTAACATCAAGTGACGAGGACATTTATTTGGCGGCTATTTCTGATTTCGCCGAGTAAAACTTGCCCGGATAACCACAGATGGGTTGTCGATTATTCAGATTTTCGTGAGCTCGGTAACAGTATGTAAAAGCGGGATGGGAAATGGGATGTTTTATTTATAGTGATGACTCCCCTCTGATTCTATCCCCTTGGAATTGGATTAGCCCGCCATCCTTTCAGGACGCGGGCTTTTTTTCGTCCCGCTTTTAGCGCACTATTCGCTTCGTTTTGCTGCTGCCGGTCATTGCCTGGTTACCGCCGCCGCTGCCAATTATGCATCGGCATTCTTCGCGGGAATTGCGTTGGCAGTTGTATCGTTCTTGGTATTTTCATACGCGCACACCATGTTGCGGCCTGCGCCCTTGGACATGTACAGCGCTTCATCGGCGGCCTGAAGAAAGGCCGCCGCGCCGCTGCTGAAGCTGGATGGCACCATGGCCGCCACGCCGATACTGACGGTAACAAAACCGGTCGGGTTGCCGTTGTGAACAAGATTGAGAGCGCGTATCGATTTTCTGATGGTTTCGGCCACAATCATCGCGCCTTTCAGCTCGGTCTCGGTCAATATCACGACAAATTCTTCGCCTCCGTAACGCGCGGAGAAATCGCCGGGCCGTTTGGTTTGCATGACATCGGCAACTTTGCTGAGACAAATATCGCCCTGAGGATGTCCGTAGACGTCGTTATAACGTTTGAAATAATCGACATCGATCATCAGCAGCGCAATGGAGCGCTGTTCTCGCACCGCCCGATCGTATTCCGAATTCAATGTGAGATCGAATTGGCGCCGGTTGGCAAGACCGGTCAGTGCGTCCTGCAGCGCCAGGCGTTCTAGCGTTTTGTTCACGGCCAGCACTTTCTGTTGCGCCAGATATAGCGCATGTTCGGTCAGATTGTGCTTATGGATCTGTTTTACCAGACGCCAACCCAGCACCGCAAAGATGGCGGTCAGGAAAAGAACGCCGATCGCCTGCCGTTGAATGCGTTCGCGCCAAGAAGCCAATACTTCTTTTTTCGATAGAGATGCAACCACGACCAGCGGATACTGAGACAGGCTGTAATAAGAGACCACGCGCTCGGTGCCGTCCAGGCTCGATACCATCATCTGTGTGCCGGTCGAACGATTTCTGATGTATTGACTGAATAACGTGCCGTTATGGATATCCTGGCCGATCATCGATTCCACATACGGGCGCCGCACCATCACAGTCGCATCGGCCCGCGCCAGTACGATAGTGCCTGCGCGGCCGATGTTGAATCGGGCGTAATAACGATTGAAATAATCCATTTTTATCGATGCCAGCACCACGCCGCCGAACGAACCGTCCGGATGATTGATTCTGCGCGAAACCGGAATCACCCATTCGCCGGTGGAACGGCTGCGTATCGGCGTGCCGACGTAAGGACCGCGGTCGGTATTGTTGCGATGATGGGTGAAATAGGTGCGATCGGCATTGTTCCTGATCACGCCTGGCGCGCTGTCGAGTGAATTGATCAAATAACGGCCGGTGTCGTCGTAGATGAAAATCCCCTGCAATTCGGGCATCTCGGCCACCTGATCCACCAGCAGCGGAAACAGACTCTGCAAAGTGCTCGGCGCCATGCCGTAGACTTCAATCCGCTCGACCAGGCCGAACAGGACGGTATCGGCTTTTTTAACGGTGTCTTCGGCGTGCTGCGCCAAAGCCTGCGTCAGGTTGGCGGTATCCACCTCGGCTTCGTGCAGATCGTTTTTGTGGTTGTTCCATGCAAACCAGCCTTCCATTGCCACCAGCGCCATACAGACGAAGATAACGAAAATGGTCGCGTACCAAAGGATTGCCGAACGTTTCGGCGTCCTTTCGGTGCGATCGATAGTCGGTTTGGTCGGCATGTTCGGGTCGGGCGTTTTCAAATACAAACTTTTAGAGGGGACGCTGCGCCCGTTTAATTCGCTTCTTTGTGATTGGACAGTTGCATATCAATGTTTGCGTTTCATATCTTCGACCCAGGAAGTAATCTGCTCGGCCGGCATCGGACGCGCGTATAAATAGCCTTGTCCATCGTCGCAGTGCATGTCGGTTAGTATCTGGGCCTGCGCAAGGTCTTCAATCCCTTCTGCCGTTACGGTCAGGCGCAGGCTATGCGCCATCGAAACGATTGCCAGCGCGATGGCCCGGCTGTCATGGTCCTCCGAAAGATTGGCCACGAATGATTTATCGATTTTCAGTTTGTCGATCGGTAGCCGTTTCAGATACGATAGGCTCGAATAGCCGGTGCCGAAATCATCGATGGACAATTTGACGCCGATTTCTTTTAGTATAAATAATTGTGTAAGCACTGTATCGATATTTTCAAACAGCAGGCTCTCCGTCAGTTCCAGCTCCAGATATTTGGCTTCCAGTCCGGAACTGAGCAACGCATGCCGTACGGTCTGGACAATATTTGCCTGCCGCATTTGAACCGCCGATAAATTGACCGCGATGACGACCGGCTCTTGTCCGTCGAGCTGCCATTGCCTGGCTTGGCGGCATGCTTCGTTCAGAACCCATTCGCCGATCGGGATGATCAAGCCGTTCATCTCCGCGATGGGAATGAATTCGACCGGCGGAATGATGCCGCGTTCCGGGTGATACCAGCGCAGCAGCGCCTCATAGCCGACCAGTTTGCCTTCGGCCAATTCGAACTGAGGTTGATAATGCAGCACGAATTCCTTGTTGAGCAGGGCGGAGCGCAAGGCCAGTTCAAGCCCAAGCCGATAGCGGGCATGCTCGTTCATTTCGTTGGTGAAAAACTGAAAATTATTGCGTCCTGCCGCTTTGGCGCGGAATAGCGCGATATCGGCATTGCGCAATAGCGATTCGAAATCGGTGGCGTCTGCAGGAAACAGGCTGATGCCGACGCTCACGCCCACCACCAGCGAGTGGATGCCGACTTCGACCGGCTCTTTCAATATTTCGATGATCCGGGACGCAACCTGCGCGGCGCCTTTACTGTCGGAGTCCGGCAACAGGAGCGTGAATTCATCGCCGCCGTAACGCGATACGGTATCGACTTCGCGCAACAAATGCTTCAGCCGCAAGGCAACTGCCTGCAGCACGGCGTCGCCGGTCGAGTGACCCAGTGAGTCGTTGATTGTTTTGAATTGATCGAGATCCAGAAATAGAACCGCCAGCCCTTGATTGTCCCGGTGTGCAGCCGCGATGGCGCGCGTGGCGCGATCGCTCAGCAGAGTACGGTTCGGCAGGCCGGTCAGCGCATCGAAATATGCCATATATTGGATTCGGTCTTCCGCAGCCCGATAGGACGACATGTCGGTAATGATGCCGACATAATGCGAAATGCCGCCGGCATCGTTGGACACCGCGCTGATCGACAGGCGAACCGGATAATTTGAACCGTCTTTGCGCCGATTGATCAATTCGCCGAACCACTTCCCGCTCAGTGTCAGCGTATTCCACATGGCTTCGAAAAACGAGGGCATCTGGCAGCCGGACTTCAGGATAGCCGGCGTCAGGCCGGCAACCTCTTGTTCGGTATAACCCGTGCTGTGACAGAAAGCAGCATTGACGCTGACGATATGGGCCTTGGCATCGGTGATCAGGATCGCTTCCTGGCTGGCGGCAAAGAACTGTGCCGCCAGCCGCATCTGTTCCTGATTTTTTTTCAGATCGCTGATTTCGAAAACCACCCCGCACATGCGGGTCGGCGTGCCGTCTTTATCATAGTAGGCACGGCCGCGCGAGGTTATCCAGTGGACACTTTGATCAAGCCAGATAATGCGGAATTCGACCACGAGGCCGGTTCGGTCGCGTAACGCAGTCTGCACTTCGGCTTCGTATATATCAATGTCCTTCGGATGGACGCGCGCGCGGAAGGCGGCATAGCTGCCGTCGAATTGCGTCAGTTCCATGCCGAATAGTTGCGCGTGCCTTTCGCTCCAGGTCAGGTGGTTGGTGGTCAAATTCCAGTTCCAGATGCCGGCGGCCTGCGCTTCCAGCGCCAGCGTCAATCGTTCTTCATTTTCGCGCACAAGCAAAGTCGCGGCTTCAAGTTGATCGACTTTCTGTTCCAGTTTATGGATCAGCACCGAATTGTATTGCTTCAATACGATGGCTTCGTTGGGCGCCGGCGCCGGCATGGCGACCTTGTCCCGGTTGCGCAGAATATTGCGGACCCTGTTCAATAGGTCGGCCGGCTCTGCCGGCTTGATGATGAAAGCGTCGGCCCCCAGGCTGTTGGCGTATATTTCGTCGTTCGAATCGGTGTAGGTGGCTGTGTAGAACATCAGCGGGACGTGTTTCAGGCGGTCGTGATGCTTCCATTGGCGGCATAGGCTGAAGCCATCCATGACCGGCATTAAAATATCGGTGATCAACAAGTCCGGTACATTGGTTTCGGCCATGACCAACGCTTCGGCGCCATCGCGCGCGCAATCGACCTGATAGTTATTGCCTTCCAACAGGACACGCAGCAAATACCGATTCTGATCTACGTCATCGACTACCAACACGCGTGTCATTTGCAGTTTCCCCGCTCTTGTTTGTGAAGTAAGTGGTGATATCCGATACGAATGTTTCCGGGTCGATCGGTTTTTCCAGATAGCCGTCGCAACCTGCGTCCAAAATGCTTTCCCGGTCGCCTACCATCGCATACGAAGTCACAGCGACAATCGTTGTGTCGCGCGTCGACGGTGTTGCGCGCAGTGTGCGCGCAACTTCATAGCCGTCCATGCCCGGCAACTGAATATCCAGCAGAATCAGATCGAACTGTTGTTCCAGCGCCGCAGCGATACCGCTGGGGCCGTCGCAGGCAGACGTTACGCTATGGCCATATTTATTGAGCAGGAAAGTGGTCAGATAGCGGTTCTGTTCATTATCTTCAATCAACAAGATGCTTAGATTCATATTGGCTCAATTCCATGGCGGGGGATGACAACGGTAAAGGTACTGCCTTCATTTTTCTTGCTGGCGACATTGATCTGGCCGCCCATCAGCATCAGCAGGCGATGACTGATCGCCAGGCCCAAGCCGGTGCCTTCGTGCTGGCGCGCGAGGCCGTCTTCGATCTGGCGAAACGGCTGAAACAGCTCGGGCAAATCGCTGTCGTCGATGCCGATGCCGGTATCGATTACCTGGATGCGTATCGCCTGCTGGGGCGCATTGGTGCCGGGCGGTTGGTAGTCATCCAGCGTGTTGGCGCGCAAGGTTACGCTGCCGTGTTCGGTAAATTTGGTGGCATTGGTCAGCAGGTTGATGAGCACTTGTTCAACGCGTCGCCGGTCGGTAATGATCTGGCCCAGATCGGATTCGATCTCGACTTCGATGGGCAGGTTCTTTTTGGCCGCCAGCGGTGCGACCAGCGCGACCGAACGATCGATGGAGTCCCGAATATTGAATGTCTGGTGCTGGATACGGAGTTGTCCGGCTTCCACTTTGGAAATGTCGAGTACGTCATTGACCAGCGCCAGCAGATGACGTGAACTGTCGCGAACCATGCTCAATTGTTTCTTTTGTTCCGCATTAAGCGGGCCGGCCAGTTCTTGCAACAGAACGCCGGAAAAGCCGATGATGGAATTGAGGGGTGTGCGCAGTTCATGCGACATGGTCGCCAGGAATGCGGATTTGCTGTTGTCCGCATGTTGGGCGCGTTCGGTGGCCTGCGCCAGTTTGGCGTTGGCGATTTTCAAAGCGTTTTCAGCGGCCGAGCGGAGCTCTATGTCATGGCGCATGACAAAGAAGGAGGCGATGGTGATGAGCAATGCGAACAGGGTACCCAGCATGATGGCAAGACGCGATTGCTGGATGGCCGCGTCGGTGTCCGCAGTGCGCAGTACCAGCAGTCTTTCCTCCGTGTACTCGAGATCGTCGACTTGTTTGTGAATGGCGTCCTGCAATTGCTTGCCTCGGCCGTTGACGAAGTGGTCCTGGATATACGCCAACCCCATCTCGCGTCGCATCTGGTTCAGGGTCGCCAGTATGGCGATGCGCTGATCGATCAATGGTTTGATCGTAAACAAGCGTTGTTGCTGTAGTTGGCTGTCTGCCGTCAGCGTCAGCAATGATCGATATTCAAATTCGACGTCTTGGATGATCGACGGATAGGATTTGAGAAAATTTTCATTGCCGCTGATGATATAGCCGCGCGTGATTGATTCTGCTTCGGTTAATGAATTCAGCAGCCCCTCGGCATGCGTCAGCACCTGATGCGTATGGGAAACCAGATTGCTGTTTTCAATTTGCTTGGTATTGGCCTGCCAAGCAGTAGCGCCAACAATTAACAGGATCAGTAGCCCCATCAGGAAGCTGAGCCCCATCTTGGCCTGTAACGATAATTTCAAATTGCCCCCCTGATTAAGCCAGGAAATATTGTCGTTTTGACTATTTGCCGATGCGCTTGCCGGCATTTAATTCGCTTGTATTCCAGGCTGACTTTTTATGTACTTTATGCGTTCAAAGGCTATCACGCTTTGAGCAATAAATGTCGGCGACTTGATAGACGTTTTGTTGGCAATGTTGGTAAAAAAACAAAAGGGGAGCAGGAGGGGGTGACCGGAAGGTAATTTTCAGATAAATCACACTGCAAACGGAACTTGCATATTAGAATTTAAAATTGAAAAAGCAGCTAAAAAAATCACGCACTTTATTTCCTTTGGGAAATATAATGTGTCGCTTATAAAAATGAATTCGGGGGAATTGAATGAAGCGTAGTGTAGGGTTTTTATTGCTTGCAGGCTGTATAACGACGTTGATGACCGGATGCGATCCAGATGCCGGAGCGCAAAATTATCAATACTTCAAAGATCATCCCGGCCAGGCGAAATCGGTGATCGGGGAATGCCGGCTTAACGGCACACGGGGTATGGATCCGAAGCGCTCTGCCGTATGCGACGCGGCGGTCGCTGCAGAGAACAGCACCAAATATGAAGAAAGCCTGAAAGGCAATTAGCGTAGCCGGCGATTGGCGTGGCAGACGGCATTGCGGCCTGCGTTCGATCTAAAGAATCGATCGGCTCGTCAATCAGCTCGCGAAACAAAACGCCAGCATTGCAGCGTCGTCCTCCAGCAACAACAGCAATTGCAATGACCATATCATAGCCAAAGCGGGAACACTGCTTTGCCATAAACGATGATGCAATCGCTTGAAGAGCGGCGCGGCGTCTTCGTCGATACGCCACGCTGCTGCCTGTAAAAAATTACTTGGCACCGATTTCTTCGAGCTTCGTAACGAATTCGCTGCCGCTGATGCGAAGGGTATGTCTTTGTCCCTTTTGCAATGTCAGAACGATTTCGCTCGGCGCAAGCTTTTGCGGGTTGGGCGTCGGCTTGATGCTGAATGTGTATTTGCCGTCAGGCAACCAGGCGCTAAACGTTTCGCCGGGTTTTAGATCGGCCAGCGCCACATAATTAATAGCGAACTCCATCAGATTGCCGCCCGGCAGGAAATAAGGATCACGTGTCACGGTGACCTGATTCTGGCCTGCGGTTGAAACCGTCATTTCCTTGATATGAATTCTTGAAGCGGGGACTTCACCGGGGGTGACCGATGCAGAGGGCGTCATGCAGCCGCTTAATGCTATAAGGGTAGCGGAACATATTAAAAACGTTTTGATCATTATCATTTCCTATTGATAGCACGGCAAAGACAGATGAGAATGCGCGCAGCATTATCGTCGCGGCAATTATGCAGCAAATTGCAGAGAAGCCGCTCGAGGCCATGTAGTTTAATTAACGCTTGTATTAAAATAAAACCAGCGTATATTCGACGGTTGGCTGAAACGCAAGAATTTTTGCGGAGCAGGAAGGAAGTAATAGAGCGTAAAAGTTGAGTAGTAAGTAATTGCGATACAAGAGTTGATTCGTTACACGTCGGGGCCACTTTTCAGATAGAACTGGGTTTCGGGAATCTGCTCCTGTATCGCAATTTTTTTTGCCCTATAAAAAGCAACTGACCGCCCGTGCAGTAACAATTTGTAAAACGATGTAAGGGATTCTCTGACGGCTCCTATAGTAATTTCGTGTCCGATTTTTATCCCCTCTCTGAATTTTGGACATAAGCCCGCTACCGCAAGGTTAGTGGGCTTTTTATTGCTTGCGAAAATTGAAGTCTGAAATGGCTTGAAGGGCGGCATCGAATGCCAATCAAGATATAGATATTTAATATTACTGTTATGTAATTAATAAAGTAGCCGACATAACTGAAGATCTATATAGTTGCACCTGTCTCCTCCAATCTCCTCATAAAGAAATTGGATTCAGCCCGCGCCGCAAGGTCCGCGGGCTTTTTTTTGACTGTATTTGGCTTAGCGTTCAAGAAAGCGGGAGTTGCAAAAACTGCCGCAGAAACGGTCGAATTACCTGGAGAGCCTCAACGGAATGCGTTCGGTCCCAGTACCACCGGATTGCGCGGCACGCCGGCAGCGATCAAGCGCCTGGCCACACCGTGGATTTTCGCTTCGAAGGCGAGAAAGGTTTGCATGGCCGTTTCTTTAGTGTCCAGATGCTCGCAAAGCTTGGCCAGACCTTCGTTGGATGCCAGGCAACTATAGGTAGTGAATTCGACTGTTACTGAGAAGGTGACGCCGGCCTTGGTAAGGCGCGGTTTAGCAGGAAGTGTATGCACGTACGAACCCTAATAGGTACTACAGTGAAACGTCTTGAATTTCGTTATTGCCTTCTTTGATTCCCCAAGTGGCCGTCGTTTTTGACGGGCCATCCAATATGCTACTCGAAAACATTATCCAAGCATATAAATTGTGCAATTGTTATGCAAGATTAAGACGCAACAACAGACGCGCTATTATTGGCGCCTTGAAAGATGATCGAAGGAATGGGCATGGCCAGCGTTGAAGATGTGGTGAATCGGCAAAAGGAGGGCGCGCAATTCGTTTTATCGGGCGCCATGATGGGACTTGCGCCGGATGAGTTCGATATTGTCGCCAAGCTTTGGGCAAAAGGCGGCGGCAATGGTTTCAGGGTCATCGGCACACCGCATCGACGTTGCATCGACGGCGAATTCTTTATCGATCGGGTGACCGTTATCAAGGACTCCACCCTGCAAAAGGAAGAAAAGGGGGAATTACCACGAAATGTAAGATAACCATCGTGTTGTCTTACAGGAGCTTCCGAACTTGTCCTATATGTTGTCCCTTGCTGCGAAGCTATTCTGAAAACCTGACTTCCAACAAAAAGGAACAAACATGTCTTCTAAACTTCGTATAGCAGCATTTGTAATCAGCGCCCTGATGGTCCCTCTTGCAGCAAGCGCTGCCGACACCAGCGCGGCCAATAACGGCGATTCGAAAGCAGTTGCCGCAGTAAAGGACACGACGGTTACCGCTAAGGTAAAAGCCAAACTGGCTGCAGCGCGTGCCGGCTACACCAAGAGCGTCCACGTCAAGACCACGCCTGAAGGCGTAGTCACCCTGACCGGTACGGCATTGACCAAGGATGAGGCCGATCAAGCCGCGACGATTGCCAAGGGTACCGATGGCGTAACATCGGTAGTCAACAAAATCAAGGTCACCAAATAATAAGGCAAGGCGCCCACCAGGGCTTACATGACACTGAGTCCGATAACGCAGACGTAAAAAAACCCGTTTCGGCGGGTTTTTTTACGTCTGCGTTATCGGCAGGGAATAAATACGAAATGCGACTAAAGCGACTAAATGCGATAAATTTTTTCGCCGGTCTGGACGATTCTCAATTTATCTTCTGAATGCGGATTCAACGCCCGTCCATCGTCCAGGCGATACGTTTTAGCGCCGGGTAGCGGAGCGTCCGATCGCTCGATCGGTGTTTGATAAACCTCAACGTGGTAAGCAGTGCCTGTTGCGCCTTTAGCGTCGAATTTTTCTATTAAGTCCATGCTTGTCTCCATGCCTGTCTCCTTGTGATTGAACGTTTGCGAATTTACTTCAAATGACATTGTGCTGCATCAATGCAGACATTCTTCAATTGTCTCAATAGTCCAACCGTGGGTTTCCAGTCGGCTTAATTCGATATGCGCTTCATCGCATGGAAGATAAGGAAAGCTTGGAACTTCGTCGCCGAACACATTATTTTTTATTAGTCGTGCGGCTGTTTCGATCGACGGTTTTGCGGGGTAGGCCTTAATCACTGATTCAGGCTGCCCCAGCTTGCTGAAGGTAATACGCCATTCTCTATTCATGTGATTCTCCGTTAAATGTCAATCGGATGAAGATGCATTATGCGCCTGGCCTGCGCCGGTGCAATCACTTCATGAAAGAATTTTTTAGATTATTTCTTATTTATAAATCGGCTTTTTATAATAAGGCTTTCATAAGTCATGAGCGTTGAATACAAAACGCCTGTACGCGCTAATATAGCGGTCGATTGCTGAAAGCAGATATATCGGATTTCCCGTTTTTTTTCTTAATGTATTGCGAAAGTTGATAAGATGACATCGAATGCAAAATTCTTCGTGCCGGTCGCACGCATAGCCGTCGGCGTATTGCTGGCTTCTTTGATGGGCGCGGTATCGGCGCAAACGGCAGGCAATGGCACTGGCGGTTCGTCCGGGCCGGTGGTGGCCACTTTGGGCAAGGTCACACTCAAGCAGGCGGATGTGCGCCGATTGATCAAAGATATGTCCGACGCCGACCGCAACGCGATTGTAGCCAATCACACTACCGCGGAAACCTGGGTGCGGCAGCGCATCACGGGAGAAGCGGTGGTAGCCGAAGCGCGCAGCAAAGGCTGGGCCGACAAACCGGAAATCAAGGCCAAGATCGACGAAGCCGTGCGTGAAATCACCGTGCGTATCATCAGCACGGCTTATCTTGAATCGCTGGCGCAAATCCCATCCGACTATCCATCCGAAGCAGAAACGCAAGCCGCCTATGATCAAGCCAAAGGCGGTTTCAATCTGCCGATGCTCTATCACGTCTCGCAAATTTTCCTGGCGGCGCCATCGAACGACACAGCCGCTGTAGCAGCGGCACGCGCCAAAGCCAAAAAAATCATGGCGCAAGCGCGCGACGGTGATTTTGCAGCAATTGCGCGTACGAATTCAGACGAGAAGGGCAGTGCAGCCCGGGGTGGCGATGTGGGTGTTCTGCCGCTGGCGAACTTGTTGCCAGAATTGCAAGATACCGTGGCCAAGATGAAAAAAGGCCAGGTCAGCGATCCGATTCAAACCGGATCGGGCTTTCAAATCGTCAAGTTGATCGATACGCAAGCACCACGGACAGCGACCTATGAAGAGATCAAGCCGCGTCTGCAAGCCATCTTGCGTCAGCAGCGACAGCAGCAAGTTGTGCAGACTTATCTGAACAACCTGGCGCCGGCGAACAGCATAAAGGTGGATGGCGCGGCGTTGGATGCCGCTCTGGCGAAAGCGAAATAAATTATTGCATCCATTGCGCAACACCGCCGTGTTCCGAACAGGTACCGCGGCGGTGCTGGCTGAAGCGATAACTATTTCGAAAACGCGGCAGCCGTGCGCAACTTGCTACAGCTTAGAACTCCTCCCAGTCGGTGCTCGAGTTTCCGCTCGCCGCAAGCTGTTTTTGCAATGGCTTGTTTACCTTTGGCACCGCCGGACGCTGACTGCGCTGACTGGTTTGCAGGGCCGGCCTTGCAGCTGCGGTGACTGTCTTGAGCGAATGGACGGCCGGTTCGTCGGACAATTTAAAAACGCTTACGACATCGGCCAGCTTGCTTGCCTGGTCCTGCAATGACTGGGAAGCAGCCGCGGCTTCTTCCACCAGCGCGGAATTTTGCTGGGTCGCTTCATCCATCTGCGCAATCGCTTGATTGATCTGCTCGATGCCTGCGGTTTGTTCCTGGCTTGCCGCAGTAATTTCGGACATGATGTCGGTGACCCGCTTGACGCTTTCCACAATATTGTCCATCGTGGTGCCGGCTTCGCCGACCAGCTTACTGCCCGCATCCACTTTCTCGACTGACGTATCGATCAGTCCCTTGATCTCCTTGGCCGCCGCCGCCGAACGCTGCGCGAGGTTGCGGACTTCGCTGGCGACAACGGCAAAGCCGCGCCCTTGCTCACCCGCGCGCGCCGCCTCGACTGCTGCGTTCAGCGCAAGAATATTGGTCTGAAAAGCGATGCCGTCGATTACCCCGATGATGTCGACGATCTTCTTCGACGAATCGGTGATCGAGTTCATGGTATCGACAACTTGCGAAACGACTGCGCCCCCTTTTTCCGCGACTTCCGAAGCCGACACCGCCAGTTGATTGGCCTGGCGGGCATTATCGGCATTCTGCTTGACCGTCGAGGTCAGTTCTTCCATCGAAGATGCGGTTTCCTCCAATGAACTGGCCTGCTCCTCGGTACGAGAAGACAGATCGAGATTGCCCATGGCAATTTGAGAGGAAGCGGAAGCGATCGTGTCCGTTCCGCCGCGCACGTCGCCGACGATTTTTACCAGGCTGGCGTTCATATCCTTCAACGCTTGCAGCAACAACCCGGTTTCATCCTTCGAACTCACGGTAATCTGGCTCGTCAAATCGCCGGATGCTACCGTCTGCGCCACCGTCACGGCGCGACCCAATGGACGCGTAATGGAGCGGGTAATCAATACGCCGAGCGCGAGTCCGGAGAGGACGCTGCCTGCCACCAGGATGATCATGAACAGACGGCTGGATTCGTACAAATCGGTTGTCAATTTGTCTGCATCCGCGCCGTTTTTCTCCTTCACCTTGCTGAGATCCGTCATCAAATCGTCAATGGAGTTGGACTTGTCTCTGAAAGAGCCGAAGAAATTCGCGATGACCGGGCTGGCTTCGTTTATCGCTTCGTTCTGCACTTGTTTGGATAGGTCGGCAAGAAGCGATTCATACGCCATGTATTGGCTGTCGAAATCCGCCAGCATCGCTTTACCCTTGTGTGAATAAAACAGCGGTCTCGCTTTCGCCATATTCATGTTGAGGTTTCGCTTCGATTCCTCGACGCGTTCGAGGAACCGCTTTTTCTCTTCCGGTGTGGACGCCAGCAGCGCATTGCTTACTGCACGGCCGATATAAATCAAATTAATATTGGCTTCCTTGACGTAGGAGACGCCAAGCAATTCCCTCTGATACATTTGGGAGGCTTTGTCATTGATGATACTCATGTTGCGAATCCCGATGGCGCCTACGATTGCGCCGAGAATCGAGATCAATAAAAAGCCGGCAATTAACCGCGTTCCTACTTTCATATTCTTAAACATTTTATTCCTGATATTTGAAGGTGACAAATCAATGCGTCTCCAAGCCTTGAGCGCATTTGATGACGGCCGCTATTGGGCCTGCTTGTTCGAGGGAGTCAGGCTGCCAGCTTTTCCAGCGCTGTGACAAGCCCCATGTCTTCGGAGGACATCAGTTTGTCGATATCCAGCAGGATCAACATCCGTCCGTCCAGCGTGCCCAATCCATTCAGGTACTCGACCGCAAGCATGGAACTCATTTCAGGGGCAGGTTTGATTTGATCCGGGGTGAGAACGACGACATCCGACACGCTGTCGACGACCATGCCTATGGTCTGTCCGCCGATCCGCAAGATGATGACGACGGTGAATTGATCATATGACGGATTGCCGATATTGAATTTGATCCGCATATCGACAATGGGAACAATGATGCCGCGCAGGTTGACGACACCCTTTACGAAGTCCGGACTGTTGGCAATTTTGGTCACGGAGTCATAACCCCGGATTTCCTGCACCTTCAGGATATCGACACCATATTCCTCATTGCCGAGTTTGAACGATAAAACCTCGGTATCTCCGGTTGCGTGTTTTTTTTCAACCGTAGTTGTATGTGCCATTAGGTAAAATTCCTCCCCTTTTATTTTTATATAAATTTTCTTGTCTATCTTGCAAGTATATTTACGACAATTCTTGACACTTCTGTAGGGCAATAAGTAAATAGCATGTCTTTTACGCCGCTTCACATCGAGCGGCGGGCGCATTTCTCACTTGAATATCGCAGCCAAATAGATTCGAAGCCCGGCTTTGCTCTGCAAGCGCCTTAAATCTTAAAACCGGATTGGTCCAGCTGGAGGGGGCGCTGCAGGGATAAAAGTGGGATAAAAAATGGGGTAAAAAGTGGGGGTAAAAACCAGAAAAGAAAAAAGGGTTAGCAGCAATGCTGTAACCCTTTGATTTCATTGGTCGGGACGGAGTGATTCGAACACTCGACCCCTTGCACCCCATGCAAGTACGCTACCAGGCTGCGCTACGCCCCGACTAGCCCGCGATTATAGCAGGCAGCCCGGGCCTTCTCAACCGGTATTGCGCAAGCCGGCGGCAACCCCGTTGATCGTCAAATGGATTCCGCGCTGCACCCGTTCTTCCAGCGGGCGGCCGGCGTTGGCATTGGCGCGATGCCGCTTGATCAGCTCCACCTGCAAGTGGTTCAGCGGATCCAGATATGCAAAGCGATTCTTGATCGAGCGTGCCAATAAAGGATTGCCGGCCAGCCGTTCTTTGGTGCCGGTAATGGCATTCAAATAAGCAATCGTGCGGTCGTGCTCGCCCAGCATGCGCTGGAAGATCGTCTTGCGCAATTTCTTGTCGGCGACCAGATCGGCATAACGCGACGCCACCGCCATATCGGTTTTCGACAACACCATATCCATGTTCGACAACAGCGCCGCAAAGAATGGCCACTCCTTGAACATGGCGCGCAAGGTCGCCAGCTTTTTGGAAACGGCTGCCTTGTTGGCATTGTCTTCTTCCAGCCATTCGCCGACGGCGCTGCCGAAGCCGTACCAGCCCGGCAGCAGCAAACGGCATTGCCCCCACGAAAAGCCCCACGGGATGGCTCGCAGATCTTCAATGCGGCGGGTCGATTTGCGCGAGGCCGGACGCGAGCCGATATTCAATTCCGCAATTTCAGCGATCGGCGTGGCGGCGAAGAAATAGTCGGTGAAGCCCGGGGTTTCATAAACCAGATTGCGATACGCGGCATAAGCGCGGCCCGACAGATCGGCCATCACCTTTTCGTATTCGGCCAACTCGCGCATGCGCTTGGTCTCCAGCACCGGCGGCGTCAGGCTGGCTTCCAGCGTGGCCGCCACCAGCGTTTCCAGATTGCGCCGGCCGATTTCCGGATTGGCGAATTTGGAGGCAATGGTTTCACCTTGTTCGGTCAGCCGAATCTGGCCTTGCACGGTGCCCGGCGGTTGCGCCAGGATCGCCTGATAGCTCGGACCGCCGCCGCGGCCAACCGTGCCGCCCCGGCCGTGGAACAGACGCAGCTTGACGCCGGCCTGATCGAATACTTTCACCAGCAGCGTTTCCGCTTTGTAGAGTTCCCAGGTCGAGGTCAGGAAACCGCCGTCCTTGTTCGAATCCGAATAGCCCAGCATCACTTCTTGGAGGCTGCCTTGCTGCCTGATCAGTTGCGCCACCTGCGGCAAGGCCATCCATTGCGCCATGATCTCGGCGGCCACGCGCAGATCGGGAATGGTTTCGAACAGGGGCACCACCATCAATTCCATTTTTGCAGGATTGGCGGTGTCGGTGTCGGTGGCGTCGGCGCCGGGATGCAACAAGCCCATTTCCTTCTGCAGCAAAATCACTTCCAGCAAATCGGAAACGGCCTCCGTATGCGAAATGATGTAATTGCGAATTGCCCGGTCGCCGTAGCGCGCGCGAATTTCTCCCGCGGCGCGCAGCACCGTCAGTTCGGAATAGGTCTCGGGCGAGTATTCGTTATAAGGTGAAAACAGCAAGCGCGGCTGATCGATCTCGGCCAACAGCAATGCCACCTTTTTTTCTTCGCTCAAACCGGCGTAGTCGGATTCGACTTTCGCATGCGCAAACAATTCGCTCAACACGCGTTCATGCACATCCGAGCTTTGACGCAGATCCAGCGAGGCCAGATGGAAGCCGAAAATCTGCACGGCGCGTTTCAATACCGCCAGCCGCGGCTTGATCAAGGCGCTGCCGTGATTGGCGGTCAGCGAATCGACCAGCACCTGCAGGTCCGCAATAAACGCGCCCGATGCCGCATAGTGCGGCGCGGTACCGATCTCATGCCGCAGAATATTGATGGCGCCCAATTTACGCGCCGTCGCGGCGAGGCGGGCATAGGTGCCGATCAGCGCGCGCCGGTACGGTTCATCCGAGCGATGCGCAGACTGGTCCGGCGACATTTCGGCCAATGCCTTGAGCTCGGGGCTGACGTCGACCATCAATGTCGAGATCGATAATTCCGCTCCCAGCGCATGCACTTCTTCCAGATAGAAATCGAAAATGGTGGTGGATTGGCGGACCAGCGCGTGCTGCATGGTCGCGGCGTTGACGTTCGGATTGCCGTCGCGGTCGCCGCCGATCCAACTGCCCATCTGCAGATAGCATGCGGCATTATTGTCTGCGGCAGCGCCGTCGCTGCGGCGGCCGCGCAGCGGAAATTGCGCGGCGATTTCCTCCTCGATATCGTCGTACAGTGCCGGCAATTCGCGCAGGAAGGTAATGCGGTAATACGACAGCGCGTTTTCGATTTCATCGGCCACGGTCAGCTTGCTGTAACGCAGCATGCGGGTTTGCCAGAGCGTTGCGATGCGGGCGCGAATCAGCGCCGTATTGTGCGTGCGTTCCTTGTGCGTCAGCGGACTGTCGCGCAGCGCCAGCAACCGTGCAATTTCACCTTCGGCATCCAGAATACTTTTGCGTTGCACTTCGGTCGGATGGGCGGTCAGCACCGGCGAAATCAGCGCATCGCCCAGAAAGGCGCGGACGTTGGCGCCGGTGACGCCGGCCTGATCGAGCTGCGTCAGCGCATACGCGACGCTGCCCGGCTGTTCGGCCGAGCCTGCCAGTAAATGGGCACGGCGGCGGCGATTGTGATGCTGGTCTTCGGCAATATTGGCCAGATGCGAAAAATAGGAAAAAGCGCGCACCACGGAATTGGTCTGGTCGCGGCTTAATTTTTTGAGCAACTGATCGAGTTCCTTGGCGGCGATCACGTCGGATTCGCGGCGAAAGCGCACCGCGGTCTGGCGTATCGTTTCCACTACATTGAAAACGGCGTCGCCTTCCTGTTCGCGCAGAACGTCGCCAAGCAGCCGGCCCAATAGCCGGATATCTTCTTTCAAGGGCGCATCTTTGTCTTCGATCTGTGTACGGGGGCTTGTCTTTGCAGCGGTCTTTGTTTTGGATTTTATTTGCGTTGTCATAAGGGGTATGCAATAAGGGGGCAGTCGATTTCGGAATAAAAGATAAAAGTTAGAACAGGCAGCGCTCAGATGTGACGCCGCCTCAAGAAAATACGGAATGCTGCATGCTAAAATTTGCTACTTGAGGAATTGCCGCTTCAGCGATTCTTTTTTTTATCTTTGTTCATTCCTTGGTTCTTATCTTGATTCATACCGGATGTAACCCTGCGCGGCATTGGCCGGTGTTTCGTTTTGAAAGCACAATTTGAAAGTTTCTCTTCCTTCCAGACTGGTAATTGCCTCGCGTGAAAGCCGACTTGCCATGTGGCAGGCCGAACACGTGCGCGATCGGCTGGCTTTATTATATCCGCAGTGCAGCATAGAAATTCTCGGGATGACGACCCGCGGCGATCAAATTCTGGATCGCACTTTATCCAAGGTCGGCGGCAAGGGCCTGTTCGTCAAGGAACTGGAAGTGGCGATGGCCGAAGGCCGCGCCGATCTGGCGGTGCATTCGCTGAAAGACATGCCGATGGAATTGCCGGCGGGCTTTATGATCTGCACTGTCATGGAGCGCGAAGATGCCAGGGATGCATTCGTGTCGAACGATTATGCATCGCTGGCCGATCTGCCGCCGGGCGCCATAGTCGGCACCAGCAGTTTGCGGCGCCAGGCGCTGATTGCTGCACGCTTCCCGGCGTTGGTGTTCAAGCCTTTGCGCGGTAATGTGGAAACGCGGCTGGGCAAGCTGGATCATGGCGAATATGCGGCAATCATCCTGGCTGCCGCCGGCTTGAAACGGCTGGGATTGCCGCAGCGCATCAAAGCGCTGATCGAGCCGGAGCAGAGTCTGCCGGCGCCGGGGCAGGGCGCGATGGCGATTGAAACGTTGAGCGGCCGCACCGATCTGGCCGCATGGCTGGCGCCGCTGAATCATCGCGACAGCGAACTCGCCGTCACGGCCGAACGTACTTTGTCGCGTTATTTCGAGGGCAGTTGCCAAATTCCGCTGGCGGCATTTGCCACGGTGGACGGCGCGACGATGCATTTGCGCGCGATGGTGGCCACGCCGGACGGTCTGCAAGTGGCAGCGGCTGAAGCCAGCGGACCCGCCGATGCGCCGGAAGCATTGGGGCAGCGCATTGCGTTGATGTTGCAAGAGCAGGGCGCCGCCGCCATTCTGGACGCTTGCCGGAACGCATGATGACGACCGCAGCCGTGGTCATCACACGGCCGCGGGCGCAGGCGGAAGCGCTGGCGCCGCGTATCGCCGCGTTGGGATTGCATCCGGTGATTTTCCCGCTGCTCGACATCCGGCCGCTGGATGACATCTCCGCGTTGCAGGCGGCGCTGCGCAATTTGCCGTCCTATGCAATGGTGATGTTCGTCAGCCCGAATGCCATCGATGCCGCATTCCGGCATATCAACCGATGGCCGGCCACGGTGGCGATCGGCATTGTCGGGGCCGGCAGCATGGCAGCGTTGGCGCGCCATGGCGTGGACGCGTCGAATACGCGCATCTTCGCGCCGCCGTCTCCCGAAAAAACCGATTCCGAAGGCCTCTTTGCCGCGCTCGACAAAAGTGCGCTGCAGGGCCGCCGGGTATTGATCGTGCGCGGACAGGCCGGCCGCGATTTTTTCAGTGAAGCTTTACAGCAGATCGGCGTGCAAGTCGACCATGTCAGCGCTTATCGGCGCGAGGCGCCGGTTTGCGACAACGCGGCAATTGCGCAATTACGGGAACTGCTGGACAGTAATAGCGTCTGGATCATCACCAGTTCCGAAGCGCTGCGAAATCTGATGCAAATGCTGGAGCGGGCCGATCGGCAAATCACCGCGCATTCCACTGCGGATTCGACCGCAGATACGGCCACCCCTACCACCCCGATCGGCGCTGTAGCTAAAATGCAACAAAAGCAAATCATCGTTCCCCATCCTCGCATCGCAGCAACGGCGCGGCTTGCCGGGTTTTCCCACGTAACCCTCACCGGATCAGGCGACGAACGCTTGCTTGCCGCGTTACAATCCGAGACATGAACGAATTGCCATCGCCCTCGGACTCTCCGCAGTCCACCTACGCCCAGTCCGCTGCACACGCCTCGCCGGCTCGTCCGGCGCCGGATGCGTTTTCTGGAACACCGATTTATGCACCGCCGCGCGGCGTATCGCGGCGCTGGCTGTATTTGCTGCTGGTGCTGATGCTGGCCGGTTTCGCCGGTCAATGGTGGTATTCGCAAAGAGAAATTCACAGCCTGCGCGAAGAAGTGGCGCGGCGCCTGCAAAGCGGCGACACCAGCAACAATGAAATTCGCGGCGTCGTCAAAGCCCTGCAAGAAGATACCCGTGAAGTCCAGGCCAAGGTCAGCGTGCTGGACAGCAAACAGACCGAATCGCAAAGCCAGCAATTGGCGCTGGAACAGTTGTACCAGGATCTGTCGAAAAATCGCGATGAATGGGCGTTGTCCGAAGTCGAAGGCGTGTTGTCGACGGCCAGCCAGCAGTTGCAGCTGGGCGGCAATGTTCAGGGTGCCTTGATCGCATTGCAAAATGCCGACAAGAGCCTGTCGCGCTCCGACAAACCCCAATTCATCGCCATCCGGCGCGCCATTGCGCGCGATCTCGATCGCCTGAAAGCCCTGCCGACGGTGGATGTGCCGGGCATCACATTACGTCTCGACAGCGTTATCGGGCAGATCGACGGCATGCCTTTGCTGGCCGACGAAAAGCCGGTGGTGTCGGTCACGCCGCCGAAAAAGCCGCTGCGCGTCATGCCGAAGATGAAGGCCGGCGGTTCTGCCACGGCTGCGGCCGGCGGCAATGCCAATGGCAGCGTCCGCTCCGACTGGATGATGCGGGCGCAAGATGCCTGGCAGAGCCTGAGCGCGGAACTGTGGACCGACGTGCAGCAGCTGGTGCGCGTGCGCAGCGTCGACACACCGGAAGCCTTGTTGCTGTCGCCGACCCAAGCCTACTACGCCCGCGAGAACCTGAAATTGCGCTTGCTCAACGCGCGGCTGGCGTTGCTGTCGCATAACGAAGAGGCTTTCCGCAGCGATCTGCTGGCCTCGCAGGATACCATCGCCAAATATTTCGATACCCGCGCCAGGCAGACGCAAGTGGCGCAGGCATTGATCAAGCAAGTGCAGGGCAGCAATCTGTCGATTGAAATGCCGACTCTCAGCGACAGCATCAATGCGGTGCGCAACTACAAAGCAAAGCCTTAAGGCGGCCGATTTATGCGACTACTTCTCTGGCTTCTTACGCTATTTGCGACCGCGATCGGCCTGGCGATTGCAACCCGTTTCAACACCGGCAACGTGGTGTTTTTCTATCCGCCTTACCGCATCGACTTATCGCTGAATTTCTTCGTGGCGATCGCACTGGTCAGCTTCGTCTTGCTGTATGCGTTCATTCGCGCGATTCGGGTGGCGCAGGGTTTGCCCGGCCGCGTGCTGTCCTACCGCCGCCGCAAACGTGAAGACGAAAGCAATCAATCCTTGCGCGATGCGCTGAAAGCCTTGTTCGAAGGCCGCTTCGGCCAGGCCGAAAAAGCCGCAACGCGTGCAGCGCAATGGGAAGACAACGCCGGTCTGGCTGCGCTGATCGCTGCCCGCGCCGCGCACCGCATGCGTCAGTCCGAGCGCCGCGACATCTGGCTGGCAAGCACTGAAAACGATGAAGCGCTCAATACAGCCCGCCTGATGACCACCCTGGAAATGCAGGTCGATGCGCATCAGACCAAAGATGCCCTGGCGGTGATCGATCAGCTCAACGC
This sequence comes from Herbaspirillum sp., assembly GCA_036500325.1. Lineage (GTDB taxonomy): Bacteria > Pseudomonadota > Gammaproteobacteria > Burkholderiales > Burkholderiaceae_D > Herbaspirillum. The sequence continues at coordinate 56,817 of DASYCG010000119.1, forward strand.
CAGCGGCACCAGGCACCTGCAGGCCTTGCAATGGGCATTGAAAGCCAATCAGCAAGCCAATAACTGGGCCGAGGTGCTGCGTCTGGTGCAGGCGCTGGATAAACGCAAGGCGCTGCATCCGGCGCTGTCCCGGCGCCTCACCGAAATGGCCTATGACGCGCTGCTGGCCGACCGTTCGCACGATGCCGAATCGCTGCGCCGCCTGTGGGCAACCGTGCCCAATGTCGACCGCCTGCAGCCTCACATCGCCTCGCGCGCAGCCGAAGCGTTCAATGCCCGCGGCCTGCATGACGATGCCCGTTCGTTGTTGGAAAAAGCATTGGCGGCGCAATTGGATGTTCGCCTGTTGCGCAGCTATCGCGATGCTTCGGCGCCGACCGGTTCGCCGGCCTTGCTGGGGCAGATCGAACGTTGCGAAGACTGGATCGCCAGGCGCGCCAACGACCCGGAACTGCAACTGACGCTGGGAATGTTATGCCTGCGCCAGAAGCTGTGGGGCAAGGCGCAACGCCATCTGGAACATGCGCTGACCGATGCCATCGAGCCGCGCACCGTACGCGAAGCGCATCTCAGCCTGGCGCAGTTGTACGACGCGTTGGAGCAGCCGGAAAAATCGGCGGCGCATTACCGCCAGTGCGCCATCGCCACTGCCATTCGCTAGTGTGCCGAGCGCTCATGTATACTGCGTGCCGGTGTGACTATGCTTTATTGCTCTATTGATTAACCAGACAATTGTAAAGAATCCAACATGAGTTTAAATAACGTTCCAGCGGGCCGCGACCTGCCGAATGACTTCAACGTCATCATTGAAATTCCTGCCAACGGCGACCCTGTCAAATACGAAGTGGATAAAGAATCCGGTGCGATTTTTGTCGATCGCTTCCTGGGCACGGCGATGCATTATCCGGTCAACTACGGCTATATTCCGCAAACGCTGGCCGGCGATGGCGATCCGGTCGATGTGCTGGTCATGACCCCATTCCCGCTGTTCCCGGGCGCCGTAGTGCGCTGCCGCGTTCTGGGCGTGCTGAAAATGACCGACGATGGCGGTGTCGATGCCAAATTGCTGGCGGTGCCAATCGCAAAATTATGCCCGATGTATGCCGATATTCAATCGCTCAGCGATATGCCGGAATATCTGCTGAATCAGATCAAGCATTTCTTCGAACACTATAAAGACCTGGAAAAAGGCAAGTGGGTCAAGATGGAAGGCTGGGGAGATATCGAAGAAGCCCAAAAGGAAATTCTGGCCGGCGTTGCAGCTTATAAGCCGGGTAAATAAGCTAAGCGGCTGAATAAATAAAAAACGCACCTTCGGGTGCGTTTTTTTATGCCGGTCCCGAACGAAACGGGCTGCGTTCATTCAGCTCATCGATATAACCTTCAATCCCGTCGCTTTCCTGTTCCAGAAAGCGTTGCACCGCATCCGCGAATCCCGGATGTTTAAGCCAATGCGCCGACCATGTTTTTTGCGGTAAAAAGCCGCGCGCCATTTTATGTTCGCCCTGCGCGCCGCCTTCAAAAACGCCGATATTATTGGCAATGCAGAATTCCAGCGGCTGGTAATAGGCGGTCTCGAAATGCAGGCAGGCGACTTCTTCTATCGCGCCCCAATAGCGGCCGTACAAAATTTTATCGGTATGAATCAGCAAGGAAGACGCGATCGGCTGGCCTTCGCGTTCTGCTATCACCAGCAAAATGTTTTGCGGCATGCCGGCGGCAATCCGTTCGAAAAAATCCAGCGACAGATACGGCGTTGAATGGTGTGCGCGATAAGTATGGCAATAGCAGCGATAGAAGAACAGCCAGTCCGCCGCTTCCGCATCGGCGCCGCGCACATGGCGGAAGGTCACACCGGCCTCGGCCACTTTACGGCGTTCGGCGCGGATATTTTTACGCTTCTTGCGTTCCAGCGTATCGAGGAAATCCTCGAATGTGCGATAACCGGCATTCAGCCAGTGAAACTGCACGCCCGAGCGCAGCAGATAACCATGCTCTTGCAACAATGCCGCCTGCGCCTCGGGCGGGTATAAAACATGGGTAGAGGAAACGTCGGTCGCGCTTTGCACATTTTGCAGCGTGGCGACGAGGGCATGCATCGCTGCGCTATCGCGCGCCAGCAGGCGGGCGCCGGTGACCGGCGTGAACGGAATTGCCGACAATAGTTTGGGATAGTATTCAAGCCCGTTGCGGGCGTAGGCATCGGCCCAGGCCCAGTCGAACACGTACTCGCCGTAAGAATGATATTTGAGATACAAGGGCAACGCGGCATGCAATTCGTCGCCGATCCAGAGCGTCAGATATTGCGGCTGCCAACCGGCATCGCGCGCGGCGCTGCCGCTCGCATGCAGCGCATGCAGAAAAGCGTATGACAAAAATGGATTGGCATCGGCCTGCGACCCGGCCAGATCGTCCCATGCCTTTTGCCCCACATCGTCCAGAGAAGATATGATTCGCGTGCGATAATTAGCGCCGGCGTTGGTATCGACGTTGGCATCGGTACCGGCGATTGCGTTGGCCGCTATGCCGCCGGCCACATTTTTCCCTGACTTCGCCACCAAGCTATTCCTTATTTTTACTGCCAGTTAATTCGAAACCTGCCGCCACCATGATCGTAAAAGTCGCCATTGCGCAAATGAATAGTACCGTCGGCGATATCGACGGCAATGCTGCCAAGATCGTCGAATTTTCCCGCCGCGCCGCCGAACAGGGCGCCGACATCGTCGTTACCCCGGAACTATCCCTCGTCGGTTATCCGCCGGAGGATTTGTTGCTGCGTCAGGCATTCTACGCAAAAACCGATAATGCGTTGCAGGGGCTTGCCGTTACGCTGGCCGCTTGGCCCAAATTGTTTGTGCTGATCGGTCATCCGGCGCGTGAAGGCGGCGTCAGTTATAACGCGATATCGGTGCTGCATGAAGGCGTCGTGCTTGGGACTTACTTCAAAGGCGATTTGCCGAACGACGCCGTATTCGACGAAAAGCGGTATTTCACGGCCTCGGCGCGGCCCTTCGTGTTCGACGTCAAGGGTACCCGTTTCGGGATCAATATCTGTGAAGATACCTGGTGGCCGGACGCGCCGGCGCGGGCCTGCCAGGCCGGCGCCGAAGTGTTGCTGGTGCCGAACGGCTCGCCGTTTCATATCGACAAGCAGCAACTGCGCTATCAAAAAATGCGCGCCAACGTCAGCGCGCAGGGTTTGCCGCTGGTATTCGCCAATCTGGTCGGCGGCCAGGATGAATTGATTTTCGACGGCAATTCCTTTGTGCTCGACGCCGACGGCACAGTAGTGGCCCAATTGCCGCACGCGCAGGAAGCCTTGCAGATTATCGAATTCGACGGCGCCAAGCCGCGTCCGCAGCCCTTGAGCGAAGCCTTGACGAGCGAAGCCCAGGTATATAAGGCGCTGGTGCTCGGCGTGCATGATTACATCACCAAAAACGGTTTCCCCGGCGTACTGCTGGGTTTGTCCGGCGGTGTCGATTCGGCATTGACGCTGGCCATTGCAGTCGATGCGCTGGGCCCGAATAAGGTCAGGGCGGTGATGATGCCGTCGCCCTATACGGCTTCGATTTCGCTGGACGATTCGCGCGACATGGTGCGGCGGCTGGGTGTGCGCTACGACGAAATTTCGATCGGCGAATGCTTCGATGCCTTCCGCAATACGTTGTCGAAAGAATTTGCGGGCCTGGCCGAAGACACCACGGAAGAAAACATTCAGGCGCGCATTCGCGGCACGCTGCTGATGGCGATGTCGAACAAGCACGGCTCGATTGTGCTGACCACCGGCAACAAGAGCGAGATGGCGGTTGGTTATTGCACGCTGTACGGCGACATGGCCGGCGGTTTTGCGGTGATCAAGGATATCGCCAAGACGCTGGTGTACCGACTGTGCGCTTATCGCAACACAATCGGCGACATCATTCCGGAGCGCATTCTGACGCGTGCGCCGTCTGCCGAGCTGCGGCCCGACCAGACCGATCAGGACTCGCTGCCGCCCTATGAAATACTGGATGCGATCATGCAGCGTTACATGGAAGAGAATCAAAGCCTGGCCGAAATCGAGGCTGCCGGCTTTGCCCGGGCCGATGTCGAGCGGATTACGCGTCTGATCAAAATCAGCGAATATAAGCGGCGCCAGGCGCCGATCGGGATACGGATTACCCATCGCGGCTTCGGCCGGGACTGGCGTTATCCCATTACTTCGCGTTTCCGTGAATGATTTACAGGATGAATCGCCTGCAGATCGCGTAAATTAAGTCGCGTCCGGCGACGATAATCTGCATAATCATCTTTTGCAAAGATTTGAACCAATCCAGGGGAGTTTTCCATGAAGCAAGTTACAGCGATTATCAAACCTTTCAAGCTCGACGAAGTGCGTGAAGGACTGGCCGAAGTCGGCGTGACCGGCATGACTGTGACCGAAGTGAAGGGCTTTGGCCGTCAAAAAGGCCATACCGAGTTGTATCGCGGCGCCGAATACGTGGTGGATTTTCTGCCGAAAGTGAAGATTGAACTGGTGATCGATGAAGGCAATCTCGAAGCCGCGGTGGACGCAATCATCAAGGCAGCGCGTACCGGTAAAATCGGCGACGGCAAGATTTTTGTGCAGGATGTAGAGCAAGTCATCCGTATTCGCACAGGCGAAACCGGCCCTGAGGCCGTTTGAAGCACCGGCTAAGCGTCGCGGGCGGCCCAATTGCGGGACTGCTATCTCGGTAGCGTGTCACCGTATAAAGTACGGCTGCGCTCCTTCTTCAGCGCCTCCAGCACTTGAACCGCCGGCGACACTAATTTTATTTAGCAGAGCTGTCATTCCCTCGCTCTTGCGATTTCAGCAACACCATCAATGCCCCCGAGCCGCCTTCGCTCGGTGTCGCCTGGCAAAACGCCAGCACCTCATCTTTTTGAATCAGCCAGTTACGCACCTTGTTCTTCAACACCGGCTCCCGATTCACCGATCCCAGCCCCTTGCCGTGGATAATGCGCACGCAGCGCAGACCGCGGCGCCGCACATCCCTGAGAAATTCTCCCAAAGCTTCGCGCGCCTGATCGGTGCGCAGGCCATGCAGATCCAGCTCGCGTTGAATCACCCAATGGCCGCGCCGCAATTTGCGCAGCGTATCGTGGCCGATGCCGTCGCGCGCAAAGCTGAGCGATTCATCGGTGTCGAGCAAGGTATCGTAAGTAAATTCGTCGGAAATCGATTCCAGCAGCGCAGCCTGCTCGTCGGCCAGATGCTGGCGCGCCAATACCGATGGTCTTGGCGTCGGATGATTTAATTTGTCGGAGGAGGGCAGCGGCGCAACCTGGCCGATGCTGCGGCGGAACAGATCGGCTTCTTCCAGCGCAATTTGCGCCTGCCGGGCGGCTTCGGCTTCAGCCAGCGCGCGGGCTTGTCGTTGCGCTTTCAAATCCTTGCGCAACGACGTTAATGCCGCAAAATTCTTGATCGAAGCAGGCATGATCTTCTCCTGTACGACGTTTTACGAAAAAAGCTGCAGGTCCGCTAATGCGCCGGACCGTGCAGCCTATGCGTGCTTATTCCAAACCTTCCAGGTAGCGTTGTGCGTCCAGGGCGGCCATGCAGCCGGTGCCTGCACTGGTAATCGCCTGGCGGTAGATATGATCCTGCACGTCGCCGGCAGCAAACACACCCGGCACGCTGGTGGCGGTGGCGCCGCCTTCAAGGCCGGTACGGGTTTTGATGTAACCGTCTTTCATATCCAGCTGGCCTTCGAAGATACCGGTGTTCGGCTTATGGCCGATGGCGATGAAAACGCCGTGCACCGGCATGCGCGTCACATGGCCCTGATCGGTATCGCGGATATTGAGGCTGGTCACGCCGCCTGCGTCGCCGACCACTTCGTCCAGAACATGTCCCCATTTGACGTCGATTTTTCCTTCGTTCACCTTAGTCATCAGGCGATCGATCAAAATCGGTTCGGCGCGGAATTTGTCGCGGCGATGGACCACGGTCACCTTGCTGGCGATATTCGACAGATATAAGGCTTCCTCGACCGCCGTATTGCCGCCGCCGACCACCGCGACATCCTTGCCGCGATAGAAAAAGCCGTCGCAAGTGGCGCAGGCCGATACGCCTTTGCCCATGAATTCG
>DASYCG010000120.1:0-13532 GCA_036500325.1 Herbaspirillum sp.
AACCGGCGACACGCGATGCCTTGCTGGCATTGCCCGGTCTGTATGGCGATGTGACGATACTCGACCAGGCCCGCGCCGTATTGCCGGCATTGCCGGGCATCGCCAAGGCTCTGGACGAATTGCAGGTACTCGTCGAGTTGGCAGCCGATGCCGACGTGACTATCGATCTGGCCGACCTGCGCGGATATCATTATCACAGCGGCGTCATGTTCGCGGCGTATGTCCCCGGCCTGCCGAACGCAGTCGCGCGCGGCGGACGTTACGATCATGTAGGCGAAGCCTTTGGACGTGCGCGTCCCGCAACCGGCTTCTCCATGGATCTGCGTGAACTGGCGCGTCTGATGCCGGGCGCTGCGCGCAAAGCGGCAGTGCGCGCGCCCTGGAGCACCGAACCGGGATTGCAGCAGAAAATTACAGAGTTACGTGAAGCGGGTGAAATCGTTATTCAAAGTTTGCCGGGTCATGATAATGACCTGGACGAATTCGATTGCGACCGGGCGGTGGTCTGTCATAACGGAAATTGGATTATTCAAAATTTAGGTTAAGCGATGTTACAGAAAAGCAAAGTAAAGAATGTGGTCGTCATCGGTACGCAGTGGGGCGATGAAGGCAAAGGCAAAGTCGTCGACTGGCTGACCGACAAGGCGCAAGGCGTCGTGCGTTTCCAGGGCGGCCATAATGCGGGCCACACACTGGTGATCGGCAGTCAGAAGACCGCGCTGCAGTTGATCCCGTCCGGCATCATGCGTCCGGGCGTTGCCTGCTATATCGGCAATGGCGTCGTGTTGTCCGTCCCCGACTTGCTTAAGGAAATCGACAAGCTCGAAGCTGCCGGCGTGGAAGTGGCGTCGCGCCTGAAAATATCCGAAGCCTGTCCGCTCATTTTGCCGTATCACGTGTCGCTCGACGTGGCGCGCGAAGCCGCGCGTGGCGCCGACAAGATCGGCACTACCGGCAAGGGCATCGGCCCTGCCTATGAAGATAAAGTTGCTCGCCGCGCGATCCGCGTCGCCGATCTGCTCAATGAATCGCGCTTTGCCGAAAAGCTGCTGGAAAATCTCGATTATCACAACTTTGTGCTGACCCAGTATTTGAAGACGCAGCCGATCGATTACCAGAAAACGCTGGATGATGCGTTGTCGAACGTGCCGCGTCTGCGTCCGATGGTGGCCGATGTATCGAGCTTGCTGTACACCGCACACGGCGCCGGCAACCGCTTGCTGTTTGAAGGCGCGCAGGGTAGTTTGCTTGACGTCGACCATGGCACCTACCCGTATGTGACATCGAGTAACTGCGTGGCGGGCAATGCCGCCGCCGGCTCCGGTGTCGGGCCGGATATGTTGCATTACGTGCTCGGCATTACCAAGGCCTATACAACGCGTGTCGGCTCCGGCCCGTTCCCGGCAGAGTTGCCGACCGATCAAGGCGTCGGCAAACACTTGGCGACAGTCGGCCATGAGTTCGGCACTGTCACCGGTCGGCCGCGTCGTTGCGGCTGGTTCGATGCAGCGTTGCTTAAGCGTTCTGTGCAAATCAACGGTGTGTCCGGGATTTGTCTGACCAAGCTGGATGTGCTGGATGGCGTGGAATCGTTGAAAATTTGCGTCGGCTACAAAATTGGCGGCAAGACCGTCGATATCTTCCCGGTCGGTGCGGAAGACGCGGCGGCCTGCGAACCGATCTATGAAGAAATGCCCGGCTGGAGTACCTCTACGGTCGGCGTCACGGAGATGAATGGTTTGCCGCCAAATGCATTGGCTTACGTCAAGCGCCTTGAAGCATTGATCGGCGTGCCGATTGCGATGGTGTCCACCGGACCGGAGCGCGACGAAACAATCATTCTGCAGGATCCTTTTGAGTAAATTTCGAATAGCTTCGAATAACCAGCGCAAGCGCTCGCCATTATGTCTTCGTCTTCTTTAACAAACAGCACCGTCAAGCAGTCCGACGACAAGGATCTCTGGGTTTCCTGGGATGACTATAATCGGGCTGTCGAATCGCTGGCGCTGATTGTCTACGAGGCCGGTTATCGTTTCGATCAGGTGCTGTGCCTGGCGCGGGGTGGTTTGCGTCCCGGCGATATTTTTTCCCGTATTTTCAATGTGCCGCTGGCGATCCTGTCGACCAGTTCGTACCGGGAAGAGGCCGGCACGCAACGCGGCGAGCTCGATATCGCCAAATACATCACGATCACCAAAGGGACATTGTCGGGGCGTATTCTGCTGGTGGACGATCTGGTGGATTCGGGTATCACGCTGGAAAAAGTGCAGACCCACCTGAGAGAACATTATCCGGCAGTGACCGAAGTCAAATCGGCGGTTATCTGGTGGAAAGCAAGCTCTTCACTGAAACCTGACTTTTATCTCGAACATTTGCCGACGAATCCATGGATTCATCAGCCGTTCGAAAATTACGATAGCCTCGGGCCGCATCAATTGAGTGCCTGGATGAAAAAAGGTTGATGGTTTTCGATTGACCCCGATGCGTATTGCACGTATTATTCGGCTCTTCGGAAATGCTGTAACCCTTATGGGGCTTGGCTTTCAGGCCCACGTGGCGGAATTGGTAGACGCGCATGGTTCAGGTCCATGTGCCGCAAGGTGTGGGGGTTCGAGTCCCTCCGTGGGCACCAGGTAAAAAGATCGAAAAAGATCGAAAACATCAACCCGCATAGACTTTTGTTTATGCGGGTTTTTTGTTGATTTGTTGATTTTTGTTTTTACAGAGATTTACGACTGTTGCAGTAAAGCATTCCCATTTCTTGTGTTAATTTATCCGGGTCTGCATAATTGCAGGCGCAATACCAAAACACAGACTATCGATCAGGTAAATCATGGCAATATCCGGCATTTCGCAGACCCCCGACCCGTCTTATCGGCTGAATTCTCCGACGGTGACGCCTGCGCCTGCCGCGACGACTTCGCCGGTAGACAAGGCCGATACCGCCAGCATTGCGTCGGCAGTCAGTTTGGGCGATATGTCGAGTATCGTCTCGACGCTGGGCCAGAATTATTCCGGTGCGCAGGTTTATAACGCTGCCGGCTTGCTGAACTCGATTGCAACTGCTGGCCAGTCTGCATCGGCTGCGCCGGCCGTTCCGGCCAAGGGCACCGATATCCCATCTTATGAGCAAGATCTGACCGACTTTGCGGTGGTCGGCACACTTTCAAGTTCTACCGGCAGTGCCGGAATTTACACCCCATCCGGTTCTCTGCAGGATCTTCCTTTGTTTGCAGTCAACGACAACGCGAACGGCAATATCATCAATACCCTGGCTTGATTCGGCAGGGAAATACCCAGGCCGGATTCAAGGGCTGCGGCGAAAAATTCAAATTGGAAATAATTTCAGACTGAAGATCCGAACTTTGATGAAAAGGGAGGGTTTATTGTGATAAATGCCAATTATCGGGAATAATCGGGAAAATTATCGATGTTGTGCAGGCTAAACAGGTGGCTAAACACAATGACTTTCTGTGTGCCAAGTTGTGATACCGGGTATACTTCGCGAATGTTTTCGAATCTTGGTGATTCGTTTGAGGGCAGTTCAAGCGCAGCTTTAGCGCAGTTTTAATTTAGTTCGAGTTCGTTAAAACTACTCGAAATTCGCTGAGAGGGATGTATCTGGGAAGCTTTTTGCACCATGAACTCTGTACAAGGTTTGTATTAAAACGAAGACCTTGTACTAAAATTCTGGTGCCCACGGAGGGACTCGAACCCCCACACCTTGCGGCACATGGACCTGAACCATGCGCGTCTACCAATTCCGCCACGTGGGCTTTACGCCAAAGAACGAGATTATAAATTAAAGCACCCGGAAGTCAATCGCTTATCGAGAAACTTTTTCAAATAATTCATTTCAATTGGCCGGCGCGTTAGGCACACGCCACAGTCCTCCGGTACACTTAGCTCCGGTAATAACTTATAGAATACTCTTTTGAGCCAATATATCTACACAATCCCCAGCCGGGAGGAAATTCTCGGCCTCTTGCGGACCTCATCCGAATCGCAAAACGCCACAACTCTCGCTGCTACTCTCGGCGTCAAGCCCGAAGAAATGGAAGGATTGAACCGGCGTCTGAACGCGATGGACCGCGACGGCCAGATCAAACCGGATCGGGACGGCAATTATCAACTGACCCATTTACCGAATTTTGTGGAAGGCCGCGTCAGCAGCCATCGCGACGGTTACGGTTTCCTGATTCCGGAGGATGGCGGCGACGATATCTTCCTGCCTGAAAAAGAAATGCAAAAGGTATTGCATGGCGACCGGGTGCAGGCGCGCGTGATCGGTACCGATCGCCGCGGCCGTCCCGAAGGCACGATCGTCGAAGTCGTCAGCCGCGCCAACACCCATGTGATCGGCCGCCTGCTTAACGAAAACGGCGCCTGGGTGATCGTGCCGGAAGATAAACGCATCAGTCAGGACATCGTATTGACCGGTTCTACCGGCAAGGCGAAAACCGGGCAGGTTGTCAGCGTCGAATTGACCGAACAGCCTTCGCGCTATGCGAAGCCGGTAGGCAAGATCGTCGAAGTCTTGGGCGATATCGACGACCCTGGCATGGAAATCGAAATTGCCGTTCGCAAATATGGCGTACCGCACGAATTCTCCGAAGCCGCCAAGAAAATGGCGGCGAAGTTGCCAAGCGAAGTGCGCGGTGCCGACTTGAACGATCGCGTCGATCTGCGCGACGTGCCGATGGTCACGATCGACGGCGAAGATGCGCGCGATTTCGATGATGCAGTCTATTGCGAGCCGGTCAAGATCGGCCGCGCCAACGGCTACCGTTTGATCGTTGCGATTGCCGACGTCAGCCATTACGTGAAGCCGAACGATGCATTGGATATCGATGCGATCGAGCGCAGCACGTCGGTTTATTTTCCGCGCCGCGTTATCCCCATGCTGCCTGAAAAATTGTCGAACGGTTTGTGTTCGTTGAACCCTGGCGTGGACCGCCTGACGCTGGTATGCGACGCGGTAATTACGGCCAAGGGCGAGATCAAGGCGTACCAGTTTTATCCGGCGGTGATTCATTCCGCCGCGCGCATGACGTATACCGAAGTAGCCGCCATCCTGGCCAATACCAAAGGCCCGGAAGCCGCCAAACGTCCCGGCCTGGTGCCGCATCTGCAGCATTTGTATGAGATCTATCAGGCTTTGCTGCAAGCGCGCCATGCACGAGGTGCAATCGATTTCGAAACGACGGAAACCTATATCGTTTGCAATCCTGCCGGCAAAATCGAAAAAATCCTGCCGCGCACACGTAACGATGCGCACAAACTGATCGAAGAATGCATGCTGGCCGCCAACGTTTGCGCGGCCGATCTGATGGCGCGTCACAAGCACCCGGGCCTGTACCGCATTCACGCCGGTCCGACCAAGGAGAAACTGAATCAGCTCCGTACCTTCCTGAAACAGATCGGCCTCAATCTGGCCGGCGGCGATACGCCGTCCGCATCCGATTACGCCGAACTGATGCCGAAAATCAAATCGCGTCCCGATGCGCTGCTGATCCAGACCATGTTGCTGCGTTCGATGCAGCAAGCGGTATACAACCCCGAGAATATCGGCCATTTCGGCCTGTCATATGAAGCTTATGCCCATTTCACCAGCCCGATCCGGCGCTATCCGGATTTGCTGACGCATCGCGCCATCAAGGCGATTCTGCAGGGCAAGCGCTACGAGCCGAAGGGCATCGATACCGGCTCGCTGAACACGCAGTTGTCACCTGCCGGCCGCAAGCAACTGGCCAAGGATAAGGCCGCAGGCAAAATCAAGAACGAAGGCCAGATCGCGATCTGGGAAGCGCTCGGCATTCATTGCTCGGCCAACGAACGCCGCGCAGATGAAGCATCGCGCGATGTCGAAGCCTGGCTCAAATGCTATTTCATCCGCGACAAGCTTGGCGAAGAATTTACCGGTGTCATTTCAAGCGTCGCCACCTTCGGTATTTTTGTGCAACTCGATGCTTTGTATATCGAAGGCCTGGTGCACGTTACCGAGCTCGGGACCGATTACTTCAAATACGATGAAGCGCGCCATGAGTTACGCGGCGAACGCACCGGCATTCGTTATCAACTGACCGATCGCGTAACGGTGCAGGTCAGCCGGGTCGATCTGGATGCACGTAAGATCGACTTGCGCCTGGTGACGGAACCCGGCATCAAGACGCTGCTGAAAAATGAAGCCAAACGGGCTGAAAGCGAACACTCGCGCAGCAAATCATCTGCCCAACCGGCGCCATCCGACGAGACGCCTGCGGGCGGTTCACGCAAGAAGGGCACCGCCAAAGGCGGCAAGGCTGCCAAGACCGCGAAAGTCACGGTCAAGCCGGAAAAGCCGGTGCGTGCGAGTGCAAAATCGGCTGCGGCCGACACCGAAAAAAAGCGTTCCAACAAGCCATTTACGCGGCCCGGCAAAAAACGCTAGTTTCCTAGAAAAGATACGTGGTATATGAAAAGTAAAATGATTTTCGGCTTCCACGCCGTGACTTCGCGTCTGCGGCACGAAGCATCGTCGGTGGAAGAAATTTATGTCGATGCATCGCGCCAGGACGGCCGCATGCAGGATCTGTTGATCGCAGCCAAATCGGTGGGTGTTCGCGTTATTCCGGTTGACGATCAGCGTCTGTCGAATATTGTCGGCACCCGGCGCCATCAGGGCGTGGTCGCCAAGGCCGGCGAATTGTCGCTGGCGCGTAATCTGGACGAATTGCTGGATGCGATCGAAGGCCCGCCGTTGCTGCTGATACTGGACGGCATTACCGATCCGCATAATCTGGGCGCTTGCCTGCGGGTCGCCGACGGCGCGGGCGCACACGCCGTGATTGCGCCTAAGGATCGCGCAGTCGGTTTGAATGCAACCGCTGCCAAGGTCGCCAGCGGCGCCGCCGAAACCGTGCCTTATATCACTGTCACTAATCTGGCGCGTACTCTGCGCGAGTTGAAAGAGCGCGATATCTGGCTCATCGGCACCAGCGACGAAGCGGAAAAGAACTTGTATCAGGCCGATTTTTCCGGCCCCGCAGCGATTGTCATGGGCTCGGAAGGCGAGGGCATGCGGCGCTTGACGCGCGAAACCTGCGACATGCTGGTCAGCATTCCAATGTTCGGCTCGGTAGAAAGCCTGAACGTCTCGGTTGCCTCGGGTGTTACGTTATTCGAAGCCAGACGGCAGCGCATGGCGAAGGCCTAAGGAATCCTGATTAAGCCAGGAAGCTCCGAGTAAGCGACGCTTAATCAGAGCTTCCCTAAAAACGTTTTTCGTCTGCAGACATATGCGGAACGCATTAAGATAATGCCTTTCCGTTAATCATCATTTACCAATGTTCAGTCGCCTCAGAGAAGATATTGCCAGCATCATTGCGCGCGATCCTGCCGCTCGTAACGGTTGGGAAGTCTTGACCTGTTATCCGGGGCTGCACGCAATCGTCATGCATAACTGGGCGCATGTCTGCTGGAACAACGGCTTCAAATGGCTCGGACGCTTCCTGTCGCATATCGCCCGCACTTTGACCGGCATTGAAATTCATCCCGGCGCCAAAATGGGCCGGCGCGTATTCATCGATCACGGTTTCGGCGTGGTCATCGGTGAAACCGCCGAAGTCGGCGACGACTGCACCATTTACCAAGGCGTGACGCTGGGCGGCACCACCCTCAACAAGGGCGTCAAACGGCATCCTACACTGCAGCGCGGCGTGATTATCGGGGCCGGTGCGCAAGTGTTGGGCGGTTTTGTCGTGGGCGAGGGCGCTAAAGTCGGCTCGAACGCCGTGGTGCTGAAAGAGGTGCCGCCGGGTGCGACAGCGATCGGCAATCCGGCCCGTATCGTCGTCAAGGAAGCTGGTCGCCAGGAGACTGCGGCGGCGCGCATGTTTGCCGCCTATGGCGTGACGCCGAACGGCGACGATCCGCTATCCAAGGCTTTGCACGATCTGATCAACCATGCGGTCGCACAAGAGCGGCAGATCGATATGATCCTGTCGGCATTGAAGGGCTCCGGTGTGCTCTGCGAGAAGTTGATCGAGCAGAATAAATTCGATCCGGAACACTTGAACAAACTAGTCGATTAAATTTCCTTGATAGTCGAAACGGCGCAGCGCACCGTCTTTCCCCAAAGCAATCCAGCCGCCTCTCGGCGGTGTCGCATCGATTTCCCAATCCGGTAAAACGTAGCGTACTTTTGTCTCCGTCCCGTCTTCATATACGTGGCGCGCAGGACGATGCGTATGGCCGTGAATCAGCAATGCGCTACCGGTATCGGCAAAGAGCTTTGCAATGGCCTGTTGATTGACATCCATGATCTCGGACGATTTCTGCTTTTGCGCCGCCTGGCTACCCTGACGCAAGCCTTCGATAATAGCCTTGCGCTGCGTCAGCGGCATCGCCAGAAAGGTACTCTGCCAGGCCGGATTACGCACCTGAGCGCGGAACGCCATGTAATCCGTGTCGTCGGTGCACTGCGCGTCGCCATGCGCCAGCGTCAAGCGTTGTCCGGCCAGCGTGACGACGTGCGGATCGTTCAACAGGGTGAGTCCGGCGGCCTCGGCGAAGGCTTGCGATACCAGGAAATCCCGGTTGCCGGCAATCCAGAATACTTCCACTGCCGCCTTCGATACCGCATTGATCGCGTCGACAATGCTGCGGTTGAACGGTGTTTCCAGATCGTCGTCGCCGGCCCAATATTCGAAAATATCGCCCAGCAGATAAAGTTGCCGGGCGTGCCGTGCATGTCGCGTCAGAAAATCCAGGAATGCCTGCGTCGTCAGCGGCAGCGATGCCTGCAAATGCAAATCGGAAATGAAAAACGCAACCGGGTCGGGAATTGACTCCGGTTGCGTATTGCCGCCGCTGGCAGCGGCGTGCTTGGCGGTAGGTTGCTGCATCGAATTTAAACGATTTCAGCCTTTTCGATGATCACGTCATCGACAGGTACATCGGCGAACATGCCGGTACGGGTCGTTTTGACGGCTTTGATCTGGTCGACGACTTCCATACCTTCGATTACCTTGCCGAACACCGCATAGCCGAAACCATCCTGGCCGGGATAGTCCAGAAAGCTATTGTTTTTAACGTTGATGAAGAATTGTGCCGAAGCCGAATGCGGGTCCGAAGTACGCGCCATCGCCAATGTGTACGGCTCGTTTTTCAGCCCGTTGGCAGCTTCGTTTTCCACATTTTGATTGGCAGGTTTTTGTTTCATGCCTGGCTCGAAACCGCCGCCTTGCACCATGAAACCGTCGATGACGCGATGGAAAATAGTGCCGTTGTAATGACCGGCAGTGACATAAGCCAGAAAATTTTCAACTGTCTTCGGCGCTTTTTCGGCATCCAGTTCGATCTTGATTACGCCGTGGTTGGTGGTAAGTAAAACAGCCATATAAGTCCCGTATAGATAAAAGTAAAAAAATAGAGATGCGCAGGCGCCGGCGATTACTTGGAAATCGTCGCCGATTCAATCACCACCGGTGTCGTCGGCACGTCTTGATACATGCCGCTGCTGCCGGTTGGAACACGCTTGATGCTGTCGACGACTTCAGTGCCTTCAATGACCTTGCCGAATACCGCATAACCGAAACCATCGCGGCTAGGATAATCAAGCGGGCTGTTATTGACAGTATTGATAAAGAACTGCGCAGTTGCCGAGTTCGGCGCCGCCGTGCGCGCCATTGCAATGGTGTAGACGGTATTTTTGAGACCGTTGTTCGCTTCATTCTTGATTGGCGGACGGGTCGCCTTTTCATGCATGTTTTTATCGAAACCGCCGCCCTGGATCATGAAACCTTCGATGACGCGATGAAAGATCGTGCCATTGTATTGGCCGCTTTTGACGTAATCGAGAAAATTGGCGACCGAGAGCGGCGCCTTGTCGGGATATAGCTCAAGTACGATGCTGCCCATGCTGGTTTTCAGCGTGACGTGCGGATTATCGGCTGCACTTGCGTTGGTGGCGGTCAAACCGAAAGCCAGCGATGCAGCGGCGAATACCAGCAGTGCGCGACGGGATAAATTCATATTAGGCGGTTCCTTCGTAAATAATCTTCCAGCCGGAGTCTTCCTTGACCCAGTACTGGCGTTTGCGTGAGATATTTTTATTTTTACCGATCGAGGTTTCCTGGGTAAAGGTGCCGACCATGACGGCATCTTCTCCGGGATACAAAAACAGGCTGACGTCGCTTAGTTTAACAGTCAGGCCATGCGCGCCGTTGAGGCTCTTTTGCTGGCGGTTGAACCAGGTGTTCAGATTTTCGCCTTGTCCCGAGCGAAAGTGCGACGAATAGTTTGCCAGCAATTTGCTGCGGTCATCGCTTTCGGCATCGCGCGACCAATCTTCGATCAGTCGGCTGAACACCTTGTTTTCCTTGTTCCATGCCGCCTTGGTAATGAATTCGACGCCATCGCTGATCAGGACGGTGGTTTTGCCGACCTCAGTCGCGGTATAAAGCGCTTGCAGATCGGGATTGGTCAGTACTACGCAACCGTCGGAGGACAGTGGCGGCCGGCTGAAATTATCCGATGGCGTGCCGTGCAGCCAGATACCGGAGCCGCCGCGGCCATTGCGCCGATCCCATTCATTCGGGTAGTTCAGCGGCAAGGCGCCGACGCCATAGAAATCCGGCAACTTCTGCCCTGGAATGCGGCCATTGATCGAATACACGCCGATCGGTGTTTTCTGATCGCCTTCCTTGAACTTGTTGACGCCCAGCTTGCCTTGCGAAACGTAATAGTCGGTTTGCAATTTCAGCTTGCCGTCGTCATTGGCATAGACGTATACGCGCGAATGCTTGGTATCGACCACCAGCACCGTTTTCTGATCGTTGCCGACTTGCAGCACGGCTTTCGGAATCAGCTCCGGATCGGGACGCTGTTGCAGGGATTGAATGCGCACCATCGCTTCCGCGCGTAAATCCCGCATTTTATCGGCAGGGGCATCCGGCGCGGCGCCGAAGGTATTGACCGGGTGCGCCGCCATCATCAGCAGATCGCCGCGCACCAGTTGACCGAGCCGGAAATGCGGATAGGAAGCGACCAGCGCGTCGGCCTTTTCCCGTGCCTGGGCAATCCGGTAGGCGCCGATGTCTTTATAGATATCGATCAGCCTGGCTTCTGCATCGTTGGCACCGACTGTTGCGATAACGCCGATGCGTCCGGAGACCGGCGGCATCCGGCCGGCGGCCCATGCGCTTGACGCTCCGGGGCAGAACGGCAGGCAAAGCAGAAAGACTGTAAATAACCGGTTTCGCGTCATTGAGTTGATTTGATAAAAGTTTGTCGATGGTAACAGTTATCCACCGGCGTGTTCCTGCACAATCGCCCAATGGTCGCCTTGCCGGTTCAGCACAAGCGTCTTGCCGGAGCTGATTTTAAGATTATCCGATTTGTAATTCTGACGGAAGCGAACAGTTGCCGTGTTGCCTTTGATGGTGACTTTGGGTGTCTCGATATCAACGCTGATACGACCCTTTTCCTCGATCCGGGCACGTCGCTCTTCAGCCCATTGCTTGCGGGTTTGCGCTTTGGGCGGTTGGAAATCTGCAGCGTATTGCGCCAGATAAGTCCGGACGTCTTTGTTACTCCATGCCTTGACCCAAGTGGCGACCAGCGCCAGTGCTTCATTGCGTTGGCGTTCGACGCTACGGGCGGCTTCCGCCTTGGCATCGGCCTTGGTTTCGGCTTTCGTAGCGGCTTTGGTATCGGGTTTCGCAGCCGGTTTTTCGACAGGTTTCTCAGCCGGCTTTTCAGCCGGTTTGACGACCGGTTTTTCAACTGTCTTTTCGGGCGGTTTCGCGACCGGTTTTTCAGCCGGCTTCTCAACTGGTTTTTCAACCGGCTTTTCGACAGGTTTTACGCTTGGCTTCTCAGCCGGTTTATCGTTGGCTGCCAATGGCGGCAATTCGGCTTTGGGCGGCTGCACCGGTTCAGGCTTCGACACTGCCGGCGGTACCTTTACAGGCGGCAGCGCTGCACCGCCGGCTGCTTTCGGCACGGTGCCGCCGGAGAGATTGCCGGACAGCGTACGCACCAGCATCAGGCGTGGCGGATTGGCGTTTTTTTCCGGTTCCAGTTGCAATGCCTTTTCGTAGGCCTGGCTCGCCATGCGCGCATACACGTCGCTGCGATTGGCTAATGCAGTGGCATAGGTCGGATTGGTATCGATCGCCATATCCAGCGTCGCGCCGGCTTTCTCATACTGGCCGCTGGCGGCATATAAAACGGCGAGGTTGTTATACGGTTCTGGCAGATCGGGGAAATCTTCGATCAGTTTGGTAAAAATGCCGATTGCTTCGGCAGTCTTGTTCTGTTCGGCTAAAATGACGCCTTTGTAGAAACGCATTTGGGCGTCGCGCGGGTGTTTGGCGAGCTGTGCATCGGTTTTTGCGAGTGCTTCCGCATATTGTTTAGATCGTAATAATTTACTGACATCCGTAGCGTTATTGGCGAATGCCGGGACGATGCCCGCTGCCAGCAGCAGCGACAGAATAATGGACTTGCTCCCCAAGCCACCCAGAGGCGCCGGTGACTGGTAAAAAGATGCAAAGAGCATGGTTTTCATCAATGCTATACTCGAACGGAAAAATGCATTTTATCAAACAAGCTTCACAAAAAGGGTTTTGCCGGTCGTCTTATTGTCCGGACGCGATGGTTAGCCTGAATAAAAAAAGCTGACGTAAAATACGGCCCTGGCATTTTCCTGCCGTTCCAATTGACTCCCCGCTAATGAGCACCCTGAAAATATACAATACGCTTGCGCGTGATAAGCAGTTTTTTTCGCCGATTATCCCCGGACAGGTCCGCCTGTATGTCTGCGGCATGACCGTCTACGATTATTGTCATCTCGGCCATGCCCGCGTCATGGTGGTGTTCGATATGGTTCAGCGCTGGCTGCGTGCCAGCGGTTACGCCGTGACTTATGTGCGCAACATCACCGACATCGACGACAAGATCATTGCGCGCGCTGTTGAAAACGGCGAAACGATCCGGCAATTGACCGAGCGCTTTATTGCGGCCATGGAAGAAGATGCTGCCGCACTCGGCGTGCAGCCGCCCGACCATCAGCCGCGCGCTACCGAATACGTGCCGCAAATGCTGAATCTGATCGAACAGCTGGTCGATAAGGGGCTGGCGTATCAGGACAAGGATGGCGACGGCGACGTTAATTATGCCGTGCGCAATTTTCCCGGCTATGGCAAATTGTCCGGCAAATCTATCGCCGACTTGCGTGCCGGCGAACGGGTCGAAGTCAACCTCGGCAAACGCGATCCGCTGGATTTCGTTTTATGGAAAGCCTCCAAAAGCACCGAACCGGAGGAAGTCAAATGGGCCTCCGCCTGGGGGCAGGGACGGCCGGGCTGGCATATCGAATGCTCGGCCATGTCCAACGACCTGCTGGGCAATCATTTCGATATTCACGGCGGCGGTCAGGATCTCCAGTTTCCGCACCACGAAAATGAACTCGCGCAGTCCGAAGGCGCGCATGGCCACGGTTTTGTCAACTATTGGATGCACAACGGTTTCGTGCGGGTCGACAACGA